>DURH01000046.1 GCA_012837385.1 Bacillota bacterium | reverse complement strand
CCCAGGTACATATAGATCAGGCTCCACGGGGTGTTCAGCAGGTTGAAGCTGCCATAGATCCTGACCAGAGGGATCATAATGGCCTGAAAGGGAATGAGCATGGCGGCCACCATGCCAAAGAACATCAACTTGTTGATCTTCCAGTCCGTGCGCACAAAGAGATAGGCGGTCATGGAGGAAAAGATCGCGATGCCGATCACACTGCACACGGTAATCGCCAAGGAGTTCCAAAACGCAGAGATAAAGCCCATGCGCTGAAAGGCAGTGATAAAGTTGCTTAAGGACCAGGCTGGAGGAAGCCCGAAGGGGTTAGAGATAATCTCCCTCCTGGTTTTAAAGGAGTTGATTAACACAAAGAAAAAGGGCGAGAGATAGATGACTAAAAGCCCGTAGAGAGCTGCATGGCGCAGAATTCCCCAAGCACGGCGGAGAGCTTTCATTACACTTCCACCTCCAGCTTCTTAGTGAAATACACCTGGGTAAGGCTGATGGCTGCCACAAGAACGAAGAGGAAGAAGGCCTGGGACTGCCCCACTCCGTACTGCTGCGCCAAAAACGCCTTCTCATAAACATGCATGCTGATCAGCTCAGTGCTCTTAAAGGGTCCCCCATTGGTGAGGGCCAGGTTTACATCATAGACCATAAAGCCCCGCTGAATAGTCAAGAACACGGTAACGATAAAGGCTGGAACCATGAGGGGCAGAACGATAGTCCTGAGGCGGTGGAAACCGCTGGCCCCGTCAATGGTGGCTGCTTCCAGAAGTTCTTTGGGAATATTAGAGAGTCCGGCAATAAAGATGATCATCATATAGCCGGAATACTGCCACACACTCACAATCACCAAGGTCCAGAGGGCTTTGTTGGGGTTAGCCAGCCAGGAGTAAGACAAAAACCCCACATTCAGGGTGCGCCCGATGAACACTAACACATTGGAAAAAATGAATCTCCAAACCAGTCCTAGAATAATTCCCCCAATCAGATTGGGAACAAAAAACCCGGTGCGCAGCAGGTTCTGCCCCTTCACAGTGTTTCCCGTAAGGGCGTAAGCCAGGAAAAACCCCAAACCATTCACAATCAGCACGGTCCAGAACACATATTTCACAGTACGCAGGAAAGAAGTCCAAAAGGCGGGGTCCTGGAAGACCTGCTTGTAGTTGCTGAAACTGACGAAGGTGTAGGCCTTGGAAATGCCGTCCCAGTTGGTGAAGGTTAGGTAAATGCCAAAGAGGAAAGGTAAGATGATGACAGTTACAAATACTAGGGTTGTGGGCCCTGCAAAAAGCAGGTAGGTTTTTAACTTGTCCACAAACCTCTTTTCAGTTTCCAGCACGCTCCACACCTCATTTCAGGGAAAATGGAAAAAAAGAAAGGAACACTAGGCAGCAGCGCGCTGCCTAATGTCCCTGTGGTTATTCTACAAACCCTTCCAGTAAGCCTCCACTTCAGCGAAGAAGCCAGCGCGATCTACGAAATCGGAGAGGTACTTCTGCATGGAAGCTCCCACCTGTGCCCAGTGATCTGGGGGCAGGTTCAAGACGAAGTTCAGGGTCTTGCCGTCCCGCACATAGTCCAGGAGAGATGCTGCCAGAGGATCCTCTGGGGTAATGGTAATGTTCTTGAAGGCAGGGATGATGCTGGCATCGATCACCATGCGCCTCTGCCCTTCAGCATCGTACACCAGCCAGTTCAGGAAGTCTTTTGCTGCCTGCTGCTGAGCTGGGGAGTTCTGCTCGGCATCCATAATGAAGTACTTGGTTACACCCACTGGCACCTGGGTATTCCCCAAATCATCGGGATTGTTGCTGATAGGTACAGGCAGGAAGCCGAACTGTCCACCGGTGTTGTCAAAGTCCTTAATCTGGGGCCAAGTCCAGTTCCCTTGGAACCATACGCCTACTTCACCGATACCGATGAGTTCAGTGCCGCGGTCATAGGTGCTGGCCAGGGGATCCATCTTGTCGTAGTTGTACTCCTTCATCAGATCGAAGGTGTCCAGAAGGCCGTTCACTTGAGCGTTATCAGCCAGTTTTACTTCGCCTTTCTTCAAGGCTTCTTGGAATGCTTTAATCTCAGCGAAATCTGAGGATTGGGTGGCATAGGCCAAGGCGAAGAAGTGAGCCCCTAAGGACCAGTCTTCTGGGCCAATGACCAAGGAAGCTGTACCGCTGGCTTCAATGGTATCCAACAGTTCCCGCAGGGCGTCCCTGGTGTTGATGGTCCTGGGATCAAAGCTGCCGCTCAGGGCTTTTTCTACAACTGCTCTGTTGTAGATGAAGCCGTATCCTTCCACAGTCACAGGGAAGGCCAGGATTCTGCCGTCTGCAGCGGTGGCCATATCCAAACTGTTCTCAATGGCGTCCGCTACCCATTTCTCGTCGTTCAGGGCCAGGGCACGATCTTGGAAGAGCAATACGTCTCCTGCATCCACCATCAAGAGGGTGGGGGCATTGCCTGACGCATACAGGGCTGTGGCCCTCTCAAAGGGCGACTGGCCCACAGGTACCGCGGCGATCTCTACAGTTACTCCCTCAGTGATGGAGCTGTAGTAGGCGGCAATCTCTTCCAATTGGGCCTGGATTTCTCCCTTGGAATTGAGGACGGTGATGTGCACGTCTTGGGCAAAGGCCGCCGCACTGAACAGGGACAGAACCAAAGCAAGTACCAACACACTTAAGCGCAACTTAATCCTGCTCACAATTCTTCCTCCTTTTTCTTGCAGATTTGATATCCGCTCTCTTTTATTTTGAGTGTAACACAATCCCAAAACATATGTCAACCGGTTAACACATTTTGCGGGGAAGAAAATGTCACTCCAAAGCAAGTGCCCTGTTCTGCCCGGTTTCTGGGTCGTGGTAGGAAATGGCAAAGCTATGGGTCTTTAAATCACACTCCAAAACCGCCCGGTGGTCACCCGTTTGCCAAGTGAGGCGCAGTCCCTGCTCTCCTAAGGCTTCTGCGGAAAACTCTCCGTCAAAGACAGGATAGGAGTTGCGGAAGCGCATCAGCTCGAAAAGCTTCTTTACCACAGGCCTTTCCATCTCTGCTTCGGCTTCTTCTAAGGAATAGTAATGGCGGTTGATATTCCTCCCCACCTTGGTCTTTTCCAAGAGCTCCAGATCATTTTCCCCAGCCAACAGGCCCACATAGTACACCTGGGGGATTCCAGGAGTGAAGAACTGGATGGCCCGGGCTAAGAGATAGGCCGCGTCATTATTGCCCAAAGCAGAGTAATAGGTGCAGTTGAGCTGGTAGACATCAAGATTATTGTAAGCTGTGGTGTTGTAGATGGGCTTCACATTTGCCCCTCGGGAAAAGAGGTAGGCTTTGGTCTCCTCAATTTCCTGGGAAGTGAGGAGATCATGCACATCCACTACGCCTATGCCGTCATGGGTATCTAGGGTGGTAAACTGCTTGCGGGGACAGATGCGCAGCCAGTTCAGGAGGCGCTCATTTCTTCCGGTATAAAGGCTGTATAAAAGCAGCATGGGCAGGGCGAAATCGTACACCCAGTAGCCCCTTTCCGCCAGTTTGAGCTGGATGGTGTAGTGCTCATGGATTTCTGGAAGGATCTCCACGCCCTGGGGAGCCAGCACATCGCGGGTAAACTCCAAGAGTTCCCACACTTCCGGCTCTACAAAGAAGCAGTTAGTGCCCAGCTTCTTGGTGGCGTAGGCAAAGGCATCTAGACGGACTATGGCCGCCCTCTTTTCAGCTAGGAAGAGGAGGGAATCGCGGATGAAATCCCGAGTTACCTGAGAGTTGACATCGAGATCGATCTGCTCTTCATCAAAGGTGCACCAGATCTTTTCCGTGCTTCCGTCCGCAAAGGCGACCTCCACATAGGGCGGACGGGGTTTGCGCTGGTAGATTCGGCCCAGATCCTCGGCAGTGGGTTCCCCACCTGGCCAGAAGTCCTGGTATCTGATGAACATATCCCGGTAAGGGGATTGGTCCTTGTTCTGTTTGAAATCCTGAAACTGCGGGGACTGGCGGGAAAGGTGGTTGATCATAAAATCCACCATGAGGTCAAAATCCTCGCCTAGTTCCACGATCTCCTCATAGGTGCCGAATACGGGATCCACTACGCGGTAATCAGTGGGGGCAAAGCCTCGATCAGCAGAACTGGGATAAAAAGGCAGGATATGCAGTCCGCCTACTACTCCCCGTAAATGTTTGTTTAGAATATACTTGAGTTCTTGCAGATTCCTTCCTAAACTGTCGGCGTAAGTGATAAGCATGATCTCATTGCGCAGGGTCATTCCAGCACCTCCGGTGATCCAATCGCTGTACTGATAGTATAGATAACTTT
>DURH01000045.1 GCA_012837385.1 Bacillota bacterium | reverse complement strand
GATGCGGGGATGGCTCCAGCGGTAACGTATTCGATCTGGTTGACCAAAACCAACAAGCCCGGCTCCGCCATGGACACAAAGAAGCCCAGAAGGCCGCCTCCCAACAGGAACAGCCACAACTTATTGGTCTTCACTAAAGCGGACCCTGTAAGGGTTCCCAGGGGCGAGATGCCGAGGTCCACCCCCACCAGGAAAATGGATAGACCCACAATCAGGGTAATGGCTCCCACTAGGAAGCGCACCACAACTGGCGCTGCCAACGGAACCAGGGTAAAATGCAATACCAAGACGATAATGGCAATTGGAACAACAGCTTGGGTATTGTTCTTGAGATAACCGACAAGTATGTTCAACCAATCACCCTACCTTTCCAACTATGATTAGTGATGAGAACAGAAACGGATCTTTGGGCACACTTAAGATAAAACAAAGGAAGGGGTAAAGCTTTGAAACTCAAACACTACATTCCACTCATCGTCTTCCTGCTCCTAGCTGGCGCCGCGGTGGTGCAGGGACTGCGCAGAGATGTAACACCCCAGCAGCTCCAATCCCAAGTGGCTGCCCCTGAAAACTCCCTGGATCAGATTGCCAGCCTCGAACTGGAAATTGAGCTGGTGGAAGGCAAAGAAGTGCAAATGCGCTACTCCAGGCAAGCTGGAGATGATGACTCTGCTGAGAGGGTGCGCATGCTCATTGAAGCACTTCCTCCCCTGGGGGAAAGAAGGCCCCTAGCCATCATCCAAGCAGCCCTGGATCACCTGGAAATCGATGAAACCAATGTGCAAGAGTTTGAATTAGAATATGAGTTAGGAGACAATTTTGAGCGCAAAATCGAGCTCGATGTGGATCGGTACGATGACGACTAGTCCTGCTGCCTGAGGCGTACCTCCAGCTGATTGTAGGGAATCTCCACACCTGCCTCTTCCAGGGCATCCTTCACCTGTTCCAGGAAGTCAAAGTACATAGACCAATAGTTGGAGCGCTCAGCCCATACCCTGGCTTGGAGGATGGGCCCGTGATCGCCCAATTCGCCCATCATTACAGCAGGTGCAGGATCTTTCAAAACCAGGGGATGGTTCTCTGCCACCTTGCGCACAACCTCTTTGGCCAACTTGAAATCCGAATCAAAGGAGATGGGCACCTTCACAGTGGCTCGGCGGGTGTCATAAGCTGAATAATTGATCGCGCTGGAATTAGA
Organism: Bacillota bacterium; assembly: GCA_012837385.1. GTDB lineage: Bacteria > Bacillota > Limnochordia > Darwinibacteriales > Darwinibacteriaceae > DTU010. The sequence goes on along the minus strand of DURH01000045.1, from coordinate 9,702 downwards.
GAGATCGGAATTGGGGATAATAATCTTTTGGTTATCTGGTGTCTGCAGCACCGTATGAAAGACCTGGATCTCTCTCACCGTTCCCGCGTAGCCAGCCGCCTCAATATAATCTCCGACTTTATAGGGTTTTAGCAGCAAAATCAAAACCCCTCCGGCGAAGTTGGCCAAGCTGCCCTGGAAGGCTAAGCCCACAGCCAGGGAGGCAGCACCAACAATGGCGGCGAAAGTGGTAATCTCGATGCCGAAGGTGGCAGCCACAGTCAGGATGAGCAGCACCTGCAGCGCCATTTGGGCCAAGGTGGAAAGGAAGGTATGTAAGGATTGTTCCACCATCACCTTTTCCATCCTCCGGTCAAGCACGCTGAGCAAGAGCGTAATCAGCTTCCTGCCAATAATCCAAATGGCAACTCCCAATACTGCTCTACCCAGGTAAGTTAGGGCAAATTCTTTGATCAGTTCCACAGAACCCCTCCTCCTTACAGAAAAAGAGTGCGCCATTTCTGCCGCACCACATCATTTCGGCATAACAGTGTGAACTCCTCCCAGATGCTGTCAGCGGGCATCCTGTTCCAAGAGGGCTATCGCCTCGGCTTCACCCACTGGCCTGGAAAACAGGTATCCCTGCAGGAAATCACACTGGTGCTTCACCAAGTAAGCCTTTTGGATTTCCTGTTCCACTCCTTCAGCCACTACGGTGTGACCCAGGCGGTGGGCCATGGAGATAATATCGCCGGCAATGACCTGATCCTCCTCCCGCGCCCCCACGCGGTCAATAAAGGTCTTGTGGATCTTGAGTCGGTCCACATCCAGCTCCTGTTCCCGGGCTAGAGAGGAATAGCCGGTACCGAAGTCGTCAATGGCAATGGTGATGCCTGCCTGCCGCAGGGCAGTGAACTTCTTATTGATGGCCGCGTAATTCTGGGCGAAGACCGACTCGGTGATCTCCACACAGAGCCGTGTAGGATCAACGCCCGTCTCCCCAATAATCCTAAAGAGTTCTGGAACGAAATCCTCCTGGGCCAGCTGAATGGCGGAGACATTGATGGACATCGTGTATCCCTGAAGCCCGCTCTTCTCCAGCCTGCGGAGGAAGGTAAAGGCTTTCTTGGCAATCAGTTTGCCCAGGGGTACGATGAGCTGGTTTTCTTCCGCGATGGGAATAAACTCCCCAGGGGAAATAGTGCCCAGCGGACCTCCATCCAAGCGGGCCAAGGCTTCAAAGCCGCACACCTTGTGGGAAGCCGAATGGATGATGGGCTGGTACTGTAAGTACAGAGCATCCTCCTTAGCCCCGTGCACCACGCTGAGGAGCAGCTCCTCAATCTCGCTGAGGCGGTCTAGTTCTGCCGCCAGTTCCTGATCGAAAAAGCGGTAGGCAAAGGGCCTGCTGTCATCAGCCCTCTCTGCACTGATGCCCGCGTTATGGATGAGAGTCTCAGGATCATGGTCCTCCCCCTCAATCTGGCGGATACCGATACCGCAGCCGTAGGTATTCACCAAGGCTGCGCTCTTCAAAGTTTCCACTACGCTGCTGCAGAACTCAAGCAGCTCCTCTTTACCCAGGGGCTCCTGAATGTAGAAGGCGAAGCGTCCGTAAGCAGCGGTATAAAGACTGCGCGTCGGAGTGCAGAGGGCGGATAGCCGCTCTGCTAAGCTGGCGAGCAGGGATTCGCAGAAACTGAAGCCGTATACTGAGTTGATGGTATTGAGCCTCCGCAGGTTGAACACGATGACAGATCTCTTGGGATACCTACCACTCTTGCTGTCGCCCGCCATCACAGCTTGCAGAGCCCGGCGATTGGGCAGGCCGGTGAGGAGATCAATCTCGCTGATCCTCCGAAGCTGCAGCTCGCTTTCCTTGCGCTCGGTAATATCGATGATAATGCCTTCCAGAGCATCAACCTGGCCCTGTTCATTAAAAACGCCCTGCCCCATCTCCAGCACCCACTTGCGCTGGCCACTCGCGGTAATGATCTCATACTCAAACTCAAAGTGCCGCTGCTCCGACAGCACTTCCTGCCACTTCTTCCACAAAACCTCCCTGTATTCAGGGGCGATAAGGTCATTGAAGGAAAGGTCACGGTTGTACAGCAGGCTCTCCGCGGGGTAGCCTGTGAGGGGTTCGCAGCCCTCGGATACAAACTGCATGGTCCAGAAGCGATCCAGCAGACAGCGATAGGCTAAACCAGGCAGGTTCTGGAGCAGAACTGCCTTACTGCGCTCGCTTTCCGAGAGACGCTCTTCGATGGCTTTACGATCAGAGATATCCTTGATCAGGCAGATCCTGGTTCGGCCCCCACCGCCAGGCTGCTCAAAGGGGGCCACCGTCAGCTCCACCCAGATCTGGGAACCGTCAGGCCGCAGGATGCGTTTCTCCACACTGTAGCCGGAGATCTTGCCTTCCCCCAGGAGGCGGCGTTCTTCTTCATCCAGTGCCACATCCTCGGGGTGGACGATTTGGTCCCAACCCAGATTGATCAGTTCCTCCCGGGAGCGCCCCGCGATTTTTATGTAAGCATCATTGATAATGGGATAAAGCGCATTGGACTTCCCCGGGTCGCCAAAACCCACAGCGATCCCCAGGGAGCTTTGAGTAAGAATGGCCTGCAGCAGGGCGGCATGGTGCGGATGGGCACCAGCAAGGGCCTGCAGCAGTCCGTCTTGATTATCGATAATCAGCATGGGAATGCCAGGCTGGTCGATGCTTCGATCCAGCTGTCTGGCTAGATCATAACAGTCGGTGCCCTCTTGGTATCTGCAGATAATAATGAGGACGATGTCGCGATTAGTTCTGATCTGTTCAGCAGCGTCTTCCAGAGTGTTGCTGACTAGGGCGTGATACCCGTGCAGTGCCCCCTGTGATTCAAGGGCACTGCTGAGGCAGTCCCCAACTATTAATACCTTCCCCGACATGCTTGTGCTCCTCTCCACTAAATCCAGCTAAGCCAGCTGCAGCGCCTGTACTTCCTCCAATTCTGGCACATCCCCCAGGTAGTGGACGGACAGTACCTCATCAGGCAGAATGCGCTGCGCCAGACGGACCACGGATAGATGATGGGTAAACAGGATCACCTGAGTGCGTTGGGCCAGCTCCGCTAGGGCCCGCAGTGCCGCTGCGGCCCGATAGTCATCAAAGTTGACCAAAAGGTCATCGCCAATAAAGGGCATGGACTCTCCTTGCTCCAAGAAGTTCTCAATACTGGCCAGGCGCAGGGCTAAGTACAGCTGATCCTGGGTTCCATCACTCATCCCCTGGGCGCCAACCAACTCTCCGCCCCGGATGGCTGCGATCACAGGATTACCCTGCTCATCGTAATCCACGTCCAAGCCTTGGAAACTGGAGTCAGTAAGCTGTGCAAAGATGCGCCCCGCTCGCTGGAGAACCGGATCTTGGTGTTCCTCCCGGTAGCGTTCAATCGCCCTTTGCAGCACTAAGGATGCAGTGCGCAGCTGCAGATATTTCTCCACAGCCCCTGCCATCTTAGCTAACACTGCTTGGGCTTCCTCAGCGGCCTGGGCGGCTGCTGCTGTGCTGCCTTCCACCTTCTCCTCGTACTCCTTTTTCAGTACCCCGAAGTGCTCGTGCAGCTCGTTCTTCTCTGCTGTCAAGCCCTCCAGATCTGCTTCCAGTTCCTGCAGATCATAGGAGATGGCATCCAGCTCCATCCCTGAGGCCTCAGCGGTCAAGTCAGCCAGCGCTAAACCATCGCCGCCGCGCAAGAGTTCTGTCTCCCGCTCTTCCAAGCGTTTGCGGAGCTCCAAGGCGCGTCCATGGCGGCGGAGAACCTCCTCCAGCTCTTCCCTGGTTTCCACACCTGCCTCCGCCACCAAAACAGCCAGAACATCTTCAGCCTGGGAAATCTGCAGCTCCGCCTCGGCCATGCGGCGCTGCTCCACTTCCAGCTGCCTCTCCTTTTCACGGCGAGCAGCTGCAGCGCTGGCTGCCTGTTTACCAGCCTGCACCAGAGCTTCCACCACTTGGGTGGCGCTGCCCTGTTCTAGGTGCAGCCCGGCCCGCAGGGCGGCTTCCTGGGCCCTCTGGCGATAGTGGGCAAGGTAGTGCTCATACCGCCCCTTCATTGTCTCATTCTCCGCCAGTTTGTCAAGCAACTCTATCAGCTCTCCAGCCCTCTTCAGGAACTTCTGGGCTGACTCGGGAGTGGTCACTGCGGGCAGTCTCAACTCCTTCATGAGCTGCTCCCACTCCACCTGCCAGCTGTCCTTTTCCGCCAGAAGTGCCTCTACCCTGCGCCGTGCTGCGCCGGCTTCCATCTCCAGCTCCTCCAAGCGCTGCTGCAGGCTTTCATAGGCACCCCTGCGCCTAGTCACTTCCTCACAGAAAGCCTGAGCCTGGGCCAAGAGCTGGGCCAGTCCGCCCTGGGGCTGCCTGCCCAGTTCAGTGAGGGCAGCTTGGAGGCTTTGAGTAAAGTACCCGATCCTCTGCCTCAGCTCCTGAATGGCCCTTTCCAGGCGGCAGGAGTCTTCATACTTGGAAATCAGCGCCTGGCACTGGTTCAGCCAGGACTCCATCTCTTGAGGGCTGAGCGGCTCCACGCCCAGAGGGCTCCAGAGAGCCTTCCAGCGTTGATAAAAAACCTCTTCCCGCTGCTTTAGGGCGCTGAGCTCTTCCCTCCTCGCCCTGAGCTCCTGGTCGGCCGTTGCACGCTGCTCTTCCAGGGCGCTGCGCCGGGCTGCTTGATCCGATGCCTCCCGCAGCCTGTCAGCCGCTTGGTCCGCGGCGATGACCGCCTGCTCATAGGCTTCAGGCAGGGGCTTGTCCGCGCAATAGGTGACTTCACCTAGACGATCAGGATCGCCATCCAGCCACGATCTGCGCACCAGCTGCCACCCGATATCTCTGTGCCTTCTGGCCTTCTGCAGAGACTCCTCTGAGGGAATCTCCCCCGCGGCACTCAGCTCAGCCAGCTGCCGCTGAAGGGCAGCTAGGCGCTCTTCCCCATTTTTGATTTCCTTTAGAAGCGCCCGTATCTCCTCACCCAGCTCGCCAGCTTCCTGCACGAAAGCGGCAGTGGTGGCTGGGAGGGGCAGTTCTGCCCTGGCCAGGTCAGCAAGGGTTCCCTGCCAGAGGGGGAGCCTCTCGTGCTGGAACTCAAGAGTGGTCTGCAGCTCCCGAAGCTGACTTTCCAAATCCTGCAGGGCTTGTTCCAGATCCCCTGCTTTGCTGATCTCATTTACTAAGGCTTGGAGTTTGCTAGTGTCAACAAGGGAGCCAAACTGAGCCAAGGCGTTGCGGGTGGCAGCGGTATCGCTTTCCCTGCTGAGCTGGGCTTCCTTAGCCTTTTCCAGCTCCACCTGTAAAGCGGTAAACCGCTCCGCCAGCTCCGCGACGGCCTCCTGCAGATGCAGGGCTATCCGGTAAGATTCTCCGTTTTGGAGATCCTGCGCCTGGGGACTGAGCTCCCGCAGTTTAGCCAGGGCTCCAGCTCTAGCTGCCTCTATCTGCTCCAACAGCCTGGGCAGATCCTGGCTCACCTGGCGGTACTGCCCCAGACCCTGCTGGAGCTCGTCAATGATCGCTTCCTGTTCCAAAATGCCTTGAGGGATGTGCAGCTCCTCCATCTCTTCCTGGAGAAGCTCGGTGCGGCGCTGCGCATCTCTCAGCACCTCCTGGGCTTGCCGAAGGAGGGCTGTATGCTGGTTGTAGCGTTCCTGGCTGTCGGGAGCCAAATGGGGCAGGGCACCTAAACCATTCAACTCCGCCAAGAGCTGCTCCCTCTCTGCCACGAGCGGCTTGGTGCGCTGGATACGCAGCAGTTTCTGCCTGTGACGTTCGGCATCCCTCAGCTGCTTATCCAGGCTTTCTAGTCGCGCCAGAGCCTTCCGATACTCTTCTTCCAGGCGCTGAAACTCCCGAGCTGAAAGGGCCGCCGCGCTGACCGCCTTTTTCTGATCCCGGAATTCGCCTGCCAGTTTGTTTACCTCTCTAACCTTGGCAGTGGGGGTAAATAGGGCTTCTGCCTGGCTCTCCAGATCCTCCACAATGCGCCTGAGCTCATGAAGACCTGAAGCGGCCTCGAAGAGACTTTCGCCTAGGCTTCCTCCAGATTCCAGGAGCTGCCTGCCCCCTTCCCGCAAGCGAAGATGATCAAGGCCAAACATGTTTTCAAACTCACTGCGCTGCAGTCCACAGGTATAAGGGGCTAGAAGCGCCTCATCCAAGGGCTGTTCGTTTAGATCCCGCAGAGTATTCCTGATCCCCCTGCGGCGGCGAAAAGCAAGGCTGGCTCCGCTGTCCAGACGCAGACCCGCCTCTATGCGCAAGCTGCTGGATGAATGCAGAAAGTCGTCACTGGAATCCCGGGGAATACCAAACAGGGCGTGGGAAACAGCCCTGAGCAGAGTGCTCTTCCCCGCCTCGTTACGGCCGTAGATCAGGTGCAGGCCGTGTTCTGGGGAAAACTGAATGTCATGATCCGTAAACTTGCCAAAGGCAGGTAACCTCAGATACTCAATCCTCATCCCACCGCCTCCTTCGGTCCCAGGGCCAGCTCCGCCAGGCTGATGGCCTGCTCCAGGAGTTCCTGGCGAGCCTGAGGGTCCTCCAAGTTCAGCTCCCTATACTGGGCAAAGAGTTCACTGGGCAGCTTAGCCTTAAGCTCCTGGAAGTACTGGTTGACCAGCTCAAGAAGTGTCTCATCGTGGGGAAGCTCAGCAAAGAGCTTCTGTAAAAAGCCGGAGGGCAGGTGCTCTTGAACGGGCTGCCGCCTCACACCGGTAGTGCGCACCTTGATCTTTTCCACCCAGGCATAGTCGCCCGCGGTGGCCTGCACCACCGCGCGAATCTCCGCCTGCAGCCACTCTGGATCGCGGCGCAAAGCTCCGTCGGCCGGCGAAATGCCGCCCAGCTCTAGCCGCAGCGCAATCAAGCGCCCAGCCGCTGCCTCCAACTCCTGCTGCACGTGGCTCTGCACCTTGTCCAGCACTTCCTCCAAGCTGGAAGCCTGGCTGCAGTCGATCAGGCAGCGGCACCAGCGCAGTACATCAAGGTCAACCTCTTCCACGCTGTACACCTGGCCATGGTCCAAGCTCACCACAGTGCAGCCCTTGGCCCCAGTCTCCCGCACATGCCTGCCCTGGAGGCTGCCTGGATAGACAATCCAAGGCTCTCTGTGCACAAACTCCCTGCTGTGGACATGCCCTAGGGCCCAATAATCGTAGCCCTTATTCACCAGCTCATCCACAGAGCAGGGAGCATAGGGTTCATGCCCTTCCCTGCCGTCCAGGGCGGTATGCAGGAGGCCGATGTTAACCAGGCCCGGCACAGGATCAGGGTAGTTTCTAGCCAAATTCGATGTTTCTTGACGCTGCAGATACCCCTGCCCGTGCAGGGCAACTCCAAGGCTGTCCAAGATAACGGTCTCTGGGCCTTGGCAGGAAAACTCCCGAACATTGTCTGGTAAGGTGAGGCTTTTCGCGATCTGGCTGGCGGCATCGTGATTGCCCCTGACCAAGAACACTGAGATTCCAGCCTCCCGCAGGACATTCATCTGGCGGACAAAGTAGAGTCCAGTGTTGTAATCCAGCCAATCACCATCATAAAGATCACCCGCGATAAGCACGAAATCCACGCCCTGATCCACAGCCAACTTGATCAAGTTATCAAAAGCCTGTCGGGTAGCACTGCGCAGCAGCTTCGGGGCACCTTCATAGCGCTCCAGCCCCCTTAAGGGGCTGTCCAGATGGATATCCGCGGTATGGATAAACCTCACCACCAGCTCTCACTCCCTGCTTATCTTTATCCTAAGATCACTTCCACCTCATGTACCCCTTCTGTAAAGAGGGGAAGAAGGTTACCTGCGATTTCCCTGCCATCGACCCGAATTTGGGCCACACCCTTACTTACATGGTTCGGATTCTTCACCTGGATGCTGTACACCGCACCCCTAAACTCCCGCTGGATCTGGAAGCCATCCCACTGGGGAGGAATACAGGGGTCGATGCGCAGGCCATCAAAATCAGGCTTGATGCCCAAAATGGCTTGGGAGATGGCTGCATAGTTCCAAGCCGCGGTCCCTGTGAGCCAGGAGTTCTTGGCCTGGCCGAAGTTCACCGCATCCCGGCCGGCGATCATCTGAGCGTAGACATAGGGTTCCAAACGGTGCAGCTCAGAGATTTCTTCCCGATAGGCGGGGCAGATCTTTTTGTAGAGCTCAAAGGCACGCTCGCCCCTGCCTAACACCGTCTCAGCAATGATCACCCAGGGATTGTTATGGCAGAAAATGCCCGCATTTTCCTTATAACCTGGAGGGTAGGATGAAATCTCACCTAGATTGGTGTAATACTTTGTGTAGGCGGGGGTATGCAGCACAATCCCATGCTCTGTCTCCAAAAGACGAGCGGTGGAATCCAAGGCCTGCTCCGCCCTGCCATCCTCCACACCCAGTCCAGCCATAACGCAGAAGCCCTGGGGCTCGATGAAGATCTGCCCTTCGGCACACTCCTTACTGCCTACTTTCTGGCCGAAGGCATCGTACGCCCTCAGGAACCACTGACCGTCCCAGCCATGCTCCATTACAGCCTGAGCCACGTTTGCCCTCTGCTGCTCCGCCTCTGCCGCTAAAGACTCCAGACCCCGCCTGCGGCAGAGCTCAATAAAGTCATGGGCAGCATAGACAAAGAGCCCAGCGATAAACACCGATTCCGCCACTGGCCCTTCGGAAGGACCGGTGGTCTGGAAGGATTCCCCTGGTTCCTCTGAAAAACAGTTCAGATTGAGGCAGTCATTCCAATCCGCCCGCCCGATCAAGGGCAGCCCATGGGGCCCTAGGTTGTTGACCACATGGTAGTAGGAGCGCTTTAAGTGTTCAAACAAACTGGCCGTATTGCTTGGATCGCTGTCAAAGGGCACTTCTTCATCTAGGATGGAGAAGTCCCCCGTTTCCTTGATGTAAGCTGCGGTCCCCACAATCAGCCAGAGGGGATCATCGTTAAAGCCGGATCCTATGGCATGATTCCCCCGCTTGGTGAGGGGCTGGTATTGATGATAGGCGCTGCCATCTTCAAACTGAGTAGAGGCGATATCCAAAATCCTCTGCCTGGCCCGCTGGGGAACTTGGTGGACAAAACCTAAGAGGTCTTGGTTGGAATCGCGGAAGCCCATGCCCCGGCCGATGCCAGATTCAAAATAAGAGGCACTGCGGGACATGTTAAAGGTAACCATGCACTGATAGGGATTCCAGATATTCACCATGCGGTCCAGCTTCTCATCGCCGCTTGCCACCTGATATTTCCGCAGCAGAGAATCCCAGTAGGCCTTAAGCTCCCTGAGAGCCTCCTCCACCTGGGCCTCCGTCTCGAAACGGGCAATCATCTCTTTTGCCCTCTGCTTGTTGATCGCCCCAGGGCTTGCCCATTTCTGGTCCTTGGGGTTTTCCACATAGCCCAGGATGAAGATCAAGGTCTTACTCTGCCCTGGAGCTAACTCCACTTGCAGATGGTGGGAAGCAATGGGCGACCAGCCGCTGGCGAGAGAATTATTGGACCTGCCAGCGAGCACTACCTGGGGTTCGTGGAGGCCGTTATACAGTCCTAAGAAGCTCTCCCGGTCCGTATCAAAACCTGCCAGTTCGGCATTTACGGAGTAAAAGGCGTAATGGTTGCGCCGCTCCCGGTATTCTGTCTTGTGGTAGATCACTGAACCCTGGACTTCCACTTCTCCAGTGCTTAAGTTGCGCTGGAAGT
>DURH01000044.1 GCA_012837385.1 Bacillota bacterium | reverse complement strand
CCATATTTGGCTGGGAAGAAGTGGTGTGTTTGATCTGGCCTACCTCCAGCCTGCTGATGACGCTGTCGAAAAGGCCTGTAACCGAATAGCTGCTGAGTTCCTGGTGCCCACAGAGGTGCTCAAACGCCATGTGCCGCAGCGGCTTCAGAATCTGGATTACGAAACCGTGTTTCAGGGTTTGGCGCGCAATTTCAAGGTGAGCCCGTTAGTTATTGCCAAGCGCGTTTTGGACATGGGGTTAATCAACTACCAATTTACCGCGAAGCGTACAGCTTGACAGGACTTCGTGGAGATACGTTCGCTGAGTACATGGAGCGTGTATTAGGAGGCGTATGAGTATGAAACGCTGGGGACCATATGGATAGATGCGAATTCTTTTATCGAGGCTTCGCGTTTAACGTGCCATATGTTGACACGTTTGCCATGATGCGGAAGTTGGCAGTGGCCATCTAGCTGGCCGGGGCGCTGCATCTGGAACGTTATCAGTATTAGAACAGTAATGAGGGCCCGCAGTGGGCCCTCATTTGCGATAGTGGGCCCAGACCACAGTCCAATTCAGTTTGAGCTCGCAGGGTTCCTCATCCTCTCCGGCGAACCTGTTGGGCGACTAACAGTGCTCGGAAGGAGACTCTGCAGTGGATAAATACCAATTTGAGCAGGCCATAAGAGCCGTCTATAGGCAAAACCCCTGCCAGGTGCTGCCTAACGCCATCTGGAAAACAATCGAGCGCCTTCCGGATCTGCAATGTTCCTGCCGAGCCGAGAACGGCGCAATCGCGGATCTCAGAGCTTGGGACAGCGAGGGTCTGTATGTGTTTTGGAATAAACACAGGACCATTGACGAGGGGTTCCGGCGGATCGCAGCAACCTGCCAGTTCATCGTAGTCCATAATGACCACTACCAACAGCTTGAGGCGGGGGAGTATCCGGTGAGAGATCCCTTTTTCCGCCTGCTGCACGATCTTGAGACCATCCCGCCTCCCAAACTGCCCCCTGGCTTTTCCTTTAGGGAGGCCAACCCGGAGGGGGAGTGCATCCAGATCTCGGAACTGATCTCCCGGTGCTACCGGGATCTCCATCCTAGCCCCGAGATTGTGCGGAGCTGGACCAGGCACCATGCCTATCATCCCACCCTCTGGATCTGGATTAGGGATGACGGCAAAGGGGTGCCTGCTGCCCTAGGCATCGCAGAATTTGACCATACTGTGGGAGAAGGCTCCCTGGAGTGGATTCAGACCCTGCCGGAGTACCACGGCCAGGGGCTGGGCACAGCCCTGGTACTGGAGCTCCTGAGGAGGCTGCAGGACAGGGCGGAGTTCGTAACAGTATCAGGGGAAGTGAACAATCCCAGCAATCCCCAACGCCTTTACCGCAAGTGCGGCTTTGCCGGCAGCGATGTTTGGTGGCTGCTGCGGCGCTAGCCCCGGCCAAAATGGTAACCCGGAGTACCCAAAAATTGGGAGGATTCCCGGCAGCAGTCCTAGTAGTGCTTAGGTGGGTGGGCGCAGGGAGGCCTGTGTGCCCACTTGCAGGTATCAACCGGGAAAGGAGACTGGATATGAACGCTCGGGAGCTGGCTGCCCGTATTGCGGCGGCACAGAGATTTGGCCCATCGAAGCTGGGATGAAGCTGTGCATGACCTGCAGGAAGGGTTTCATCTAGGAGATATCTTGCTATAGAGCTTTATGGCTGGCTTTGCTGCTGGCTGTAAAGCTCTTTTTCTTTGCGGCGGATGGGCGGTATTGCGCAAAACTGCGCAACGAAACCGCGACCAAAGCCAAGTATGTGAAAAAATTCGCGCCCAGAAAAGAGGAAATTCACGACCTAGATAGAAATATAACTCGCGAAAACTAGTTGCGCAAATTGCGCAACTTACAGGATGGTGTACATGCGGCAGAGCATCTCAGAACTACTCTCAGAATACAACCAAGGTCGAGAAATCCTCAGCTCCGAGAAACTCGTCTTCCGGGGCATAACCGGTAGAGATATCTACAACATCACAGCTCCCCTCACCGACAGGGGTGAGCAGTATATCCTGGGACGGGTGGAGCCCCGAGACTCCGAACACTCCCAAGTGATCGCTTTTCGCCAGAGGGGGAGCGAGTGGGTGGCGGCGCCAGACATTCCGGCCCTCACTCTCCAAGATCCCTTTTGGTGCAGGATCCGCGGCGAGCTGATCGTAGGCGGTGTGGAGATCTTTCCCCATCCCACTGAGCCTGGGCACTTGGGCTGGCGCACCAAGTTCTATAGAGGGAAAGATCTCAAGAACTTGGAGCACTTCGCCACCGGCCCCGATGGCATGAAGGATATCCGCTTAGCGGAACTGCCTAGCGGCTCCATTGCCGTCTTCACTAGGCCCCAAGGCAACCCAGGGGGCCGGGGCACCATCGGCTACCTTGAGATCAATTCCCTAGAGGAACTAAGCCCCGCCACTATCAATAAAGCCACGCTTCTCCAGCAGTTTATCCCCGAAGAGTGGGGAGGGGCCAATGAAGTGCATGTCTTGACGGACGGATCCTTAGGTGTGCTGGGCCATATCGCCTGTTTTGACCAGGCAGGTGCCCGCCACTACTATGCCATGGCCTTTACCTTTGATCCACTGACGAAAAAGGCAGGTCCCATGGGCATCATTGCCACCCGCAGTGACTTTCCCAGCGGGGAGAGCAAGCGCCCAGATCTGCAGGATGTGATCTTTAGCGGCGGTTTGCTGCGGCTCGAGGACGGCACAGCTTGGCTCTATGCCGGCCTCAGCGATGCGGAAGCGGCCCGAGTGCTGATCGCCGATCCCTTCAGCGTCAAGTCTAGAGGCTTGGGCAGCAGCGGAGAGGAGGCTGGGCAGTGAGTGTCACCTTAAAAGATATTGCCGCGGCACTGGGCATATCAGTCACCACCGTCTCCCGGGCTCTAACAGGCCAGGGCCGGATCAGCGACAAAACCCGGGAAAAAGTGCTGAACAAGGCACTGGAGATGGGCTATGCCGTGAAGACCGCACCTTCCAGTAGGGGCGAGCATAAGCAGATCTGCATTGTATTCAACTCCCGTCTGCAATCCCTGTCCAGTGATCCCTTTTACGGCACGGTCATGGTTGGAGTTGAGAACGAGTGCCAGAAATATGGGTCCAAGGTGTTTCTCCAGACCATTTCCCAGCCTGATGACCACAGCCTGTGGGATCTGCATAAGGCCGGCCGGTTGGATGGCTTAATCCTGGTAGGTGCCGATGTGTACCCCAGCATTGTGGAACAGGCTAAGGAGTATCAGATTCCCACGGTTCTTATCGACAACTGGATTCCCGGTTTGGCTGTGGATTCCGTGGTTTCTGACAATCGGGGCGGGATTATGCGCCTAGTTAACTACTTGGTCAGCCAGGGGCATAGGCGCATCGGCTTTATCGGCGGGCCCCTCTCCCACCGCTCCTTACAGGAGCGCTATGATGGCTACCGCGCCGCCCTGCGGGAGAACGGCATCGCCCGCAAACACGAATGGGGCTGGATCCATTCCCAACCTGGCCCGCAAGTGGATCAGGGACGGGAAGGGATGGAAGCCCTGCTGGCCAGGGGGATGCCTGTGACAGCTGTAATCACCGACAATGACAGCACCGCTCTGGGCGTACTCCAAGCCTGTGACCAGGCGGGAGTGAAGGTGCCTGAGGATGTGTCCTTGGTGGGCTTTGACAATGTGGAAGCAAGTGAATACGTCAATCCACCCCTGACCACAGTGCACATTCCCAAACAGCGCATGGGAGCCATTGCTGCCCGCCGGCTCCATGAACTCATGGAAGGCAGGGACGCGGATATAACCCTCAGGATCACCTTGGGAACGGAGCTCATAATTCGAAAATCAGTTCAAGCTTTGCAGAAATGGTAGGAGGCAGGTCAATGTTCAAACTTCGTCGTCTATCGGAGCAGCCCATTTTAACACCCCTTCCTGAACACCCTTGGGAAAGGGCTGCGGTGTTTAACTGCGGTGTTACTATGCACCAGGGTCAGGTTCATATGATCTACCGGGCCTCCGATCGCGATTTTCAGGTGCTGGGCCACACTGAACCCAGTGAGAACCACAAGTTTTACTCCAGCTTCGGCTTGGCCGTAAGTGCCGATGGCCTCAACTTCACCAGGGAAAAGGATCCCATTTTCCAGGGCGAGGAGGAACAGGAAGCTTGGGGTGTGGAAGACCCGCGCCTGAGTAAGATTGGCGATACCTATTACATGGTCTACACCTCCTTTGGCGGGAGAAGCTGGGATGATCACAAGATTTCACTAGCCTCCTCCCAGGATCTGCGCACCTGGCAGCGCCACGGAGTGCTCCTGGATGAGCCCAATAAGGATGGGGGGCTCTTGGAAGAAAAGGTAGATGGAAAATACATGCTCTTTCACCGGCGCATGCCCCATATCTGGGCCGCCTTCTCTGAGGATCTAAAGACCTGGCATAATCATCAAATTATTATGGAGACTATCCCGGGCGGCTGGGAGGAAGAGAAAATCGGGATTGCCGGGCAGCCCCTGCGCATTCGTCAAGGTTACTTAATGCTCTACCATGCCGTGGATAGGAAGAAGGTGTACCGCCTAGGGGCCGCTCTGTTAGATGGGGAGGACCCCACTAAGGTTGTGAGGCGCCTACCTGAACCCATCTTAGAGCCAGAACTGGAATGGGAAAGGGTGGGGCATGTTCCGAATGTGGTGTTCAGCTGCGGACAGGTAGTGAAGGACGACATGCTCTTGGTGTACTACGGAGCAGCTGATCAGGTAGTTGGTGTTGCCGGGATTGAGCTGAACAAGATCGCTTTTTAAGAACGCACATTTCTGCAGAAAGGATGGCGCAAAGTGTTGAGATACAAGCTCAGACACAGGCTGACCATAGGTCTTTTGGCCCTGGTTTTTGTGGGGATCGTGTGCCCACAGGCCGCGCTCAACCGGGAACTGCGCTATCATGAATACCTGCAGATCTGGGCAGAAGCGGAGCGCCCCGCCTTCGAAATCTCCCTGCCCGCCAACTGGCTTGTACCGGAAGGGGAAGCAATGGAGTGGACTGTGGACGTCCCTGAAGCGGGCCTTTACAACCTCACCCTGGTGTACCAGCCCACGGAGGGCAGGGGATCCAGTATGGAAATGGAGCTCACCATAGACGGAGAGCGTCCCTTTTCCGAAGCAGGCTACCTGGCCTTTCACCGCATCTTCGGCAATTCGGGCCCCGTCTTGGTTGACAGCTTAGGCAATCAGATCCGTTCCGCCCAGGTAGAATACCCTGCTTCCAGAAGGCAGCCCCTGGTGGATTCCCGGGGGTACACCCAAGATCCCTTCTTGTTCTACCTGCCTAAGGGCCCGAGCACTATTCGCTTAGAAGCCCGCCAGGAGTCCATCTTTATCGAAGAACTGATTATTGGCCAGCTGGAGCAGCCCAAGTCCTATGCTGAAGCCGCCGCGGCCTGGCCTCAAGCCCAGCCTAAAAACGTATTGATCAAAGTCCAGGGAGAAGATGCCCTCTACAGGTCCCATTCCACCCTCTTTGCCATTTCCGATATGGGCGATCCCACAGTGGAACCCTACCATCCCGCCCAGATCCGCTTGAACTCCATTGGCGGCTGGCGCTTCAGCCAGCCTGGGCAGTGGATCAGCTGGGAGTTCGAAGTGCCAGAATCGGGTCTGTACACCATTGCCTTTAAGGCTAAGCAGAATATCCGGCGGGGGATTGCTAGCAACCGCAGGGTGTTAATTGACGGAGTGGTTCCCTTTGCCGAGCTGGATGCGGTGGAATTCCCCTATTCCACCCGCTATCAGATGCACCGCCTAGGGGGCGCAGAGCCTTACCTGATCTACTTAGAAAAGGGCCGCCATGAATTTGCGCTAGAGGTGGTGTTGGGCCAGCAAGCTGCCCTTATTCAAGCGGTGGAAGACAGCCTCTATGAGCTGAATCGGATCTACCGGCAGATTATTATGGTGCTCTCTCCGGATCCAGATCCCCTGCGCGACTATCAACTTCCAGAGAGAATACCCCAGGTACTGGAAGATATGGCCGGCCAGGCAGTGGTGCTGCACAGCCTGGCCGACGAGATGGAAGGAACCACCGGTCAGCGGGGCGGGCATATGCTCACCGTACGCAACCTCGCCCTGCAGCTGGAAAGTATGGCGGAAAAGCCAGAGACCATCCAGCTCCGTTTAGATGAATACCGGGATAATCTCAGTGCCTTGGGCACCTGGCTGCTCCAGACGGTGGAACAGCCCCTGCAGATCGACTATATCTTAATTGCCAGCCCCGAACAGGAGCTGCCTAGAGCTGAACCTACCCTGGGCCAGACAGTCCGCCATGAGCTGGCTAAGCTCCAGGCGTCCTTCACCCACGACTACAGCGCCCTAGGCGATCTAGGCACAGGCAGCGCCGCGGAGCGGACCATCAGAGTGTGGATCGGAACCGGCCGGGATCAAGCCCAAGCCTTAAAGACCATTATTGAAGACAGCTTTACCCCGCAGACGGGGATTAGAGTAGATCTAGAGCTGGTGGATATGAATATCCTGCTCCAGGCTACCTTGGCAGGCCATGGCCCGGATGTGGCTTTAGGGGTGGATCCTTCCCAGCCTATGAACTTCGGCCTGAGGGGTGCGGTGCTGAACCTAGCTGAGTTTCCTGATTACTCGGCCATCGCCCAGCAGTTTTACCCAGCATCCCTAGAGCCCTTTACCTTCCGGGAGCAGGTGTACGCCCTGCCGGAGCAGCTGCCCTTCTTTATGCTTTTCTACCGGCAGGATATCCTAGACGAGCTGGGCCTTACTGTCCCCCAAACCTGGGATGAGGTGCTGCAGATCATCCCTGAACTGCAGAAGCTGAATATGAACTTTGGACTGCCTTGGACGGAGATTAAGCGCAATGTGGGGGGCAGGGTAGGTGAGACCCCAGCAGGAGTTGGGAGCCTCTCCGCCAGTCAGGGCGTGCTGTCTTTTCTAATGTTCCTGAATCAAAGGGGGATGGAGCTTTTCGGGGAAGATGCTGCCCAAACCAATCTGCACACCCAGGAAGCCTATGAAGCCTTCCAGTTCTGGACTGACTTGTACGAACTCTACGATCTGCCCTTGGAATACAACGCGGAAAACCGTTTTCGTTTAGGGGAAATGCCCCTCTTGATCGCCTCGTACACGCTCTACAACACCCTTACTGTCTTTGCGCCGGAACTGAGGGGGGAATGGGGTTTTGCCCCTCTACCAGGCATCAGACAGGAGGACGGCACCATCAACCGTACTGTTCCTGCCAGCGGCACCGCCAGTGTAATCCTCACTGGCGCCCAGGACAGGGAAGCTGCGTGGGAGTTTGTGAAATGGTGGACAAAGGCTGAAACCCAAACCCGCTATGCCCTTGATTTGGAAGCCTTGATGGGCGCTGCAGCCCGTTATCCAGCCGCCAATCCAGAAACCCTGCGCAGCCTACCCTGGCCTTTAGAGGATTACCGCAAGCTGGAGGAACAGCTGGCCTGGGTGCGGGGTGTGCCTGAGGTTCCCGGCGGTTACATGGTAGGCCGCCACTTGGACAATGCCTTCCGCAGGGTTGTGGAAAAGCAGGCGCCTGTGCGGGAAACCCTTTTAGATTACAATCGGGTGATGAATGAAGAGATCCTGGCTAAGCGGCTGGAGCTGGGCCTGGAGGGGAAGGAGGAGAGCAGTCCATGAAGCTCAAGGCTTTCTGGAAGAAATGGGGCGTATCCTATCTCTTTGCCGCCCCCTATGTCTTGCTGTTCCTGCTCTTTACCGTGGTTCCCGTCTTGGTGGCCATGGCCCTAAGCTTTACCTCGTACAATATGCTGCAGCCCCCAGTCTGGGTGGGCTGGGCTAACTATGTGAAGCTCTTATTCGCCGATGATGTGTTCCTAATTGCGGTGAAGAACACCCTGCTCTTTGCCGCTATCACAGGGCCTTTGAGCTATATGCTCTGTCTGCTCTTGGCTTGGTTTATTAACGAACTGAAACCAACCATGCGCACCATTCTCACCCTGCTCTTTTACGCGCCTTCCATTTCCGGCAATGTGTTTATGATCTGGACCATCCTCTTCAGCGGGGACATCTATGGCTGGGTGAACAGTGTGTTAATCCGCTGGGGGATTATCTACGAGCCGGTGCGCTGGCTTACCGATCCAGACACCCTGCTCTGGGTGACCATGCTGGTCACCTTATGGATGAGCCTAGGCACTTCGTTTTTAGCCTTTATTGCAGGGCTTCAGGGGATTGATGAAACCCTCTATGAAGCAGGTGCCCTAGATGGAGTGCGCAACCGCTGGCAGGAACTGTGGTTTATCACTCTTCCCGCCATGCGTCCACAGCTGCTCTTTGGCGCAATTATTTCCATCACCACATCCTTTGCCGCAGGGAGCAATATTGTGGCCTTAGTGGGCTTTCCCAGTACGGACTATGCTGGGCATACGGTGATCACCCATTTGATGGACTATGGCAATATCCGCTTTGAAATGGGCTATGCCTCGGCTATCGCCACTCTGCTCTTCATCGTCATGCTGGGCACCCAGCAGCTGGTGCAGAGGATGCTGCGCAAAATCGGTTAAGGGAGGGAAAGAGAGTGCAGCTGCCCATCTACCGCAAACGAGTCACCCGTTCGCCTGGGGGCGATCTGGCCTCCTTGGTAATGCTGCTCCTTTTAGGGGCGTTTATGGCCCTGCCCATGGTCTATGTGATCAGTGGCGCCTTTAAGCCCCTCAATGAGCTCTTTCTCTTTCCTCCCAGGTTCTTTGTGCGCAATCCCACCTTGGATAATTTCAAGGACCTAGCGGTGCTCATGTCTGAGTCGTGGGTGCCCATCTCCCGGTACCTGTTAAACACCTTGATTATCACCTGCTTAGGGACGGCAGGCCATGTGCTTTTTGCTTCCCTCTGTGCCTTCGCCATCTCCAAGCACCGTTTTCCAGGATCCAGGGTGATCTTTAACTTGATTGTGATCTCCCTGATGTTTGCACCGGAAGTGACTGCCATCCCCAACTACCTGATTATCGCCAGGCTGGGTTGGATTGACAGCTATCGGGCGGTAATCGTACCAGCTTGGCAGTCCAGCCTGGGGCTCTTTCTTATGAAGCAGTTTATGGACCAGATGATTCCAGACAGCCTCTTGGAAGCGGCCCGCATTGACGGCGCCACTGAGTGGCAGGTGTTCCGCCGGGTGGCTATGCCAACGGTCAGGCCTGCTTGGCTCACCTTGATTATCCTTTCCTTCCAGAGCCTGTGGGGGAATACAGGGAGCAGCTTTATCTACAGCGAGAACTTGAAGACCCTGCCCTATGCCCTCAACCAGATCGTGGCAGGAGGGATCGCCAGGGCAGGGGTGGGTGCCGCGGTGGCACTTTTGATGATGATCGTTCCGGTAACCGTGTTTATCTTTAACCAGCGCAGCGTTGTGCAGACCATGGGTACTTCTGGCCTGAAGGAATAGGGGAAGGGGGGAAAACCGTGGGCAGAGCCGCGATCTGGCTGAGTATGGCAATTATCCTCTTGGTGGGGCAGTGCGTGTACGCCGCGCCCTATGCCAGTTATACCTTTGATTTCTACGGCAATCCTGTGCCCGCACCCCAGGCTTACACCGCCCAAGGTGTGCTGGACGGCGCCAGCCTCGGGATTTCTCCCCTGCGGGAACCGCGGGATGTGGCTGTGTCCCCCAAGGGCGAGATCTTTATCGCCGATACAGGCAATAACCGCATCCTGCGCTTAGACAGTGATTTTGCCCTGATCCAAGTGCTGGACGGCTTTCTGAACGGGGAAACCTGGGACACCTTCAGCAGCCCAGTGGCCCTTTATGTGACAGAGCGCGACAGGCTGTATGTGGCGGATCGGGATAACTCCCGTTTAGTTGAACTCACCGCCGCTGGCGAGCTCGTGAGGGTGATTGG
>DURH01000043.1 GCA_012837385.1 Bacillota bacterium | reverse complement strand
GTCTGGGTGGCACCGGTGATTACTTCAACTTCTTCGGGATCTTGAGTCTCCAGCAGTTGTTCTTCATACTTGTCTTCTGATTCAGGGCCCTGGGGATACGGATAGTCAGGTCCCTTTGGGTTTCCTTCCCGATCCTTTTCATCGTAGCGAACCTCCGTAATCTTGCCGTCTGCAATCACGAGTTCGATTTCGCCGTAGTATCCGTAATCATCAGTCTCTGTCCTAGCCGTGTAAGTGCCGTCCCGCCACTGAGCGTCACCTGCTTGGTCGCGGTCAGGGGCAGCAGGCGGCGGCTGCGGCGGCTGGATGGCTGGGGGCCTGGACTGATCTCCCTGTTCAGCCTTGCGGAGGGCCTCCTTGGCCGCTTCTACAAAACGATCACGGGTCTGGGTAGCGCCTGTAATGGCTTCCACCTTGTCGGGATCTTGCGAATCCACCAGCCTCTTCTCGTAGTCGTCATGGGACTCTGGCCCCGCTGGATACGGATAGTCTGCACCCTTGCGGTTTCCTTCCTGATTCAACTCTTCATAGTTGGCTTTGGTGATCTTCCCATCCTTAATAGTGACCTCGATTTCCCCGAACCAGCCCCTTTCATCAGGGTTAGATCTGGCAACATAGGTACCATCCTGCCAGTCAGGACCGGCTTGGCGCTGGGCATTTATGTAGATGGCTAGACCTAGAACGACCAAGAGCACAATCACTATTCCTACTGTCCTATTCACGCATGGTCCCTCCTCTTGTCAATAATATGAGTGAAAAAGAGGGTTCTTATGCAAAAAGAGCCCAGTGTTTACTGGACTCTTATCATTTGCGAATTTGGTACCCCCAACCGGATTTGAACCGGTGTCTTCGCCGTGAGAGGGCGATGTCCTAGGCCGCTAGACGATGGGGGCATAAGTGGTGAGCCATCCGCGACTCGAACGCGGGACACCCGGATTAAAAGTCCGGTGCTCTACCGACTGAGCTAATGGCTCGCGGGGTCACAGGAACTATAATAGCTTAGAAAAGCTCCAATGTCAAGTGTCCGCAAGCGATTATAACCTTTACATAACAGGCTCTAGCATTAGGGTTTGATCCCGGCGGGGTCCCACTGAGACAATCTGAACGGGACAGCCAACCTGTTCTTCGATAAAGCTCAGATAGGCCTTGGCGTTGGGTGGCAAATCCTCAAACCCCTGAGCCCCGGTGATATCGCAGTTCCACCCGGGCAGGGTCTCATAGATGGGCTTGCACTCATTCAGCACGTGCAGATCCGCTGGGAAGTGCAGCAGACGCTCACCTCGGTATTCATAGCCTACACAGACCTTGAGCTCATCAAAGGCATCGAGCACGTCCAAGAGGGTTACAGCCAGACCGGTTAAGCCGTTCACTCTCACGGAGTAGCGCAGCATTACCGCATCGAACCAGCCGCAGCGTCTGGGTCGTCCTGTGGTTGTACCATATTCCCTTCCACGTTCCCGGATCAGATCACCGGTGGCATCCTGGAGCTCGGTGGGGAAGGGGCCTTCACCCACTCTAGTGGTATAGGCTTTCACAACTCCAATCACCTGATCAATCTGGTTGGGGCCTATTCCTGCTCCCGGTGCTGCCCCGCCCGCGGTGGGGTTGGAGGAGGTGACAAAGGGATAGGTACCGTGGTCGATATCCAGAAGGGTGCCCTGGGCTCCCTCCATAAGGATGCTCAGTCCGTTTTTCCGCGCCTGGTGCAGCAGCAGTGAGGTGTCGGTGATAAATGGAGTGAGGGTCTCAGCGTACTGGAGGTATTCCTCCATGAGCTCGCCTTTGGTAAACCCCGGATGACCATACACCTTCTGCAGCAGGGAGTTCTTGAAAGGAAGAGCCCGATCTAGGGCGGCTTCCAGGCGTTCTGGAGATTTGAGTTCCATCATCCGAATGCCAATCCGCATGTATTTATCCACATAGGCAGGGCCAATGCCCCTGGCGGTGGTACCGATCTTCACCGTTCTCTGCGCTTCTTCCAATTCGTCTAGAACCCGATGGTAGGGCATAATCACATGTGCGTTCTCACTGATCCGCAGAAGGGAGGTGGAAATGCCTCCTGTCTGCAGGTATTCCAGCTCGCGACAGAGAACCTGGGGGTCAATCACTACACCATTGCCAATTACGCAGGTGGTTCCTGCGGAGAGCATGCCCGAGGGGATGAGGTGGAGCTTGTAGGTTTGCTCGCCTACCACCACCGTGTGTCCCGCATTGTTTCCCCCTTGATAGCGAACCACAACATCCGCCTTGGACGCCAAGACATCGGTGATTTTTCCCTTCCCCTCATCACCCCATTGGGTGCCAACAAGTGCAACTACAGTCATTTAGTGTCCTCCTCGTCTCCCATGCGGAAGAACTTCCTTGTATTCGCCTCGGTTATCTTGATCACTTCCTCCACCGCCACATCATGGATTTCAGCCAGTTTTTCCGCAACAAAAACTAAGTAAGCTGGCTCATTGCGTTTCCCTCGGTGGGGATGGGGAGTGAGGTACGGGCAGTCTGTTTCCAGCAGAATCCTCTCCAGGGGCAAGCCGGCGACAACCTGCCGCAGCCTGTTGGCATTCTGAAAGGTGATGGGCCCTCCGAAGGAGAAGTAGTGGCCCATTTCTGCATAGATCTTGGCCATCTCTAGGCTTCCAGAATAGCAGTGGAGCAGGCAGGGCACCTCGGTATACTCACCGAGGATCTCCAGAGTGTCCTGCGCGGCCTCCCGGGAGTGAATTACCAGGGGCAGATTGAGCTCCTGAGCCAAGGCCAGCTGACGGCGGAAAACGGCGCGCTGCTCGTCCCGTGGAGAATTATCGTAATAGTAATCCAGTCCAGCTTCACCTATGGCCAGAACCTTGTCGTGTTTAACCAGCTCCCTTAGGCCCAACTCCAACTCATCGCTCCACAGCTTAGCGTCATGGGGATGCAGGCCCACGACGGCCCACAACCCCTCAAAGCGTTCTGCCAGCTCCACAGCGGATTGGGAGGACGGCAGATCGTAGCCTACGTTGATAATGGCTTCTACGCCAGCCTGCCTAGCACGTTCCACCACTTCTGCCACATCGTCTTGAAAGCGCGGATCATTAAGATGCGCGTGGCTGTCAATCATGCGAGGCATCTATTTCACCTTGCTTCCTGCAGGAACACCATCTGATACGCTCACCACTTCAACCCGTCCTTCTGGAGTGGTGGCAGCCAGGAGCATGCCTTGGGAAAGCTCGCCCCGCAGTTTGGCGGGTTTCAGGTTCTTAACCACGATCACGCGCTTGCCTATGAGTTGGTCAGGCTGATAGTGCTGAGCGATGCCCGCTACAATCTGACGCCTTTCGGTGCCGATGTCCACCTGCAGCTTCAGAAGGCGATCCGCACCCTTCACTGGCACTGCCTCGAGGATCTCAGCGACTACTAATTCACACTTCATAAAGTCTTCGATGCCAATAAGCACGCCTTCAGGCTCGGAGGGAGCCGGAGCCGCTTTAGCTTCGGCTTTCGCTTCTTCCTTCTTGGGTTCGGTCTTGGCTGGTTCGTCTGCTTCCCGTTCCACTTCGATACGTGGGAAAATGGGATCTCCCTTGCGGGTCTTGGTTCCTGGAACTAGTAGTCCCCAGGTTGTGTCGGCCAGACTGTTCTCTTCCAGATCCTCCAGGCCAAGCTGGTCCCAGATCTTGGAGCCAGTTTCAGGCAGGAAGGGCTTGATCAGCAGCGCCACTATGCGCAGCGATTCCAGGAGGTTGTACATTACTGTGCCCAGTTCGTCCTTGTTTTCCAGCTTGGCCAAATTCCAGGGAGCTCGCTCATCTACATACTTATTGGCCCTGCCGATCAGGCGCCAAATGCTGACCAGAGCTTCGTTGAGTTTGAGGCCTTTAACTAGGCTGTCCACTTGTTCTCCTAAGCCCTTAGCGTAGTCTATCAGTGCTTTGTCCACTTCGTTAGGAGCCGCGGCAGGCTCAGGTACAACGCCATCGAAGTAGCGGTTGAGCATGGACAGTGTGCGGTTTAAGAGGTTGCCCAGGTCATTGGCTAGATCTGCGTTGGTCCGCTCAATAAGGGCTCTCCGGGAGAAGTTGCCGTCCTGGCCAAAGGATACTTCCCTCATGAGGAAATAGCGGATGGGATCAACTCCGAACTCGTCAATGAGTACCAGGGGGTCCACAACATTCCCCTTGGATTTGGACATTTTATCGCTGTCAAAGAGCAGCCAGCCGTGGCCAAACACGGTCTTGGGAATGGGGAGATCCAGCGCCATCAGCATAATGGGCCAGATGATGGTATGGAAGCGCATAATCTCCTTGCCCACTAGGTGAAGATCGGCAGGCCACCATTTGTCCAGCATTTCGTTGGGCTCAGGGTAACCCAGGGCAGTCAAGTAGTTGGTCAGGGCGTCAAACCAGACGTAGATCACATGCTTTTCGTCAATAGGTACGGGGATGCCCCAATCAAAGGTGGTGCGGGAGACGCAGAGGTCTTCCAAGCCGCTCTTGATGAAGTTTACCATCTCATTGCGCCTGCTCTCAGGCTGGATGAATTCGGGGTGTTCCTCAATATACTCCAGCAGGCGGGGTGCGTATTTCGAGAGGCGGAAGAAGTAGCTTTCTTCCTGTACCAGTTCCACCGGGCGCTTGCAGTCAGGGCAGTTGCCGTCTTCTAGGCGGTTTTCCAGCCAGAAGGTTTCGCACGGCGTACAGTACCAGCCTTCGTAGGTGCTTTTGTAGATGTCGCCTTGATCATAGATTTTCTGAAAAACGGCCTGCACAGCCTTATGATGCCTCTCGTCAGTGGTGCGCACGAAATCATCATACTTAATGTTCATCTTTTCCCACAGATGTTTGAACGAGGCCACAATCTCATCCACATAGGCTTTCGGGGAAACGCCCTTGGCTGCCGCTGCCCTTTGGATTTTCTGCCCATGTTCATCGGAACCAGTAACAAAGAGCACGTCCCGACCAGCAAAGCGATGCCAGCGGGCCAGGGAATCTGCCACAGTGGTTGTATAAGCATGGCCGATATGCAGATTGTCACTGGGGTAGTAAATGGGAGTGGTTACGTAGAAACGTTCTTTGACACTCACGATCTCATCCTCCTATCAGAAATAAAAAAAGCTCTCGATCCCTTCGGGACGAGAGCTCCTGCTCACGTGGTACCACCCAATTTCGCCGTTGGCAGCACAGCAGCTGCCGCTTCCAACGACCTCATCATGGTGCGATAACGGGACCAAACCGGTGAACCTACTGCTAGTTCAGCACACTGCTCCTGGATCATCTTCAACCTAGGAGTTTCCATCGGTTTCCCACCAGCCCCGACTCTCTGGGGAGACTTCCTAAGCCTACTCTTCCATTCATCGCACCACGATATTCAGCTATTGAAATCTTAGCGGTTATCCCAGGCTTTGTCAAGAGTAGGGGACTTTGACTTCAAACATACTATGTCTAAAGCAGGGCATGTTCTACTCTGGAAAGGCGGAAGGCCTTGAAAAAGAAAACCGCATTCCAATTTGCTGTTCTGTGTGGAGTTCCCTTTGTGATGGTCTTAGGGAACTCCATGCTGATTCCTGTATTTCCCCAGATGAAAAAGGCCATGGACCTCACCCAATTCCAGGTGGGGCTCATCGTCACCTTTTTTTCCATTCCTGCCGGAATCCTCATCCCCTTGGCAGGATTTTTGTCCGATCGCTACGGGCGCAAGCCTATTATGGTGCCTGCCTTGTTCGTGTATGGCTTAGGGGGACTGATCTGCGGGTTTGCGGCCCTGTTCTTGAAGGACCCTTATATCCTGCTCCTCGTTGGCCGTGTGGTGCAGGGAGCAGGGGCCGGCGGTACCTATCAGCTGGCCATGGCCCTCACAGGCGATACCTTTCAGAGCAATGAGCGCACCAAGGCTTTGGGTCTGCTGGAAGCGGCGAACGGATTGGGAAAGGTGCTCAGTCCCATTTTGGGCTCCTTGATCGCGCTGTTCTCCTGGTATGCCCCCTTCTTTGCCTACGGCCTCTTGGCGTTTCCCATTGGGCTGGGCGTGTGGTTCCTGGTTCCTGAAAAACAGGCGCAGCGATCGAAAGACACCCTAGCTGAGTATTGGAGGAAATTGAAGGAGGTGTTTCGGGATCAGGCTGGGCATCTGGCCGCCAGTTACCTAGTTGGCATGGTGGCTCTATTCCTCCTTTTCGGAGTGTTGAGCTACGTATCTGATGTTCTCGAATCCACCTATGACATTTTGGGGCTCAAAAAGGGGTTTGTGCTGGCAGTGCCCGTTTTTTCCATGGCTCTTACTTCTTACTTAAGCGGCCTTCTGCTCTGTGACAAGCAGTCACTGTGGAAACCCATTATCGTGGGCGCCATGTTCGCAACGGCAGTGTGCTTGGCGCTGCTTCCCCTTTTTGCAGAGCTGGTTCCTTATATGACAGTGCTGTTCTTTTTGGGTATCAGTATCGGCATAGTGCTGCCGCCGATAAATTCCCTGATCACTGGGGCCACTAGTACCGATCGCCGGGGCATGATCACCTGTTTGTATGGGACAGTGAGGTTTTTCGGGGTTGCCATCGGACCACCCACTTTCGGGCTCGCCATTGAACAAGGGAAGTGGTTCTTGTTCTTGGGCTCGGCAGCGATCGCGATCGTGGCGGCAATCACCGCTCTCTTTGGCATCACACCACCCTCCATAAGTGAATACACTGCAGAGTAGGACGAATTTCCTAGGAGGGGACGATTATGACCACGGCAGTGAGTAGTGGTGCATGGCACTCTGTTGTAGAGCTTCCTGAGACGCGGCGTTTGAAAAAGCCCCGGTCCAGTGGGATCACTATGGTGATCGACAAGGGTTTGGGCTTAAGGGAAACCCAGGATCTGCTGGAAATGGCTGCAGATCACATTGACTTCCTGAAAATTGCCTTTGGCAGTTCTGCACTGTATCCATCGAAGATAATGAAGGAGAAGATCGCGCTGGCCAAGGCGCATAACATTGAGGTCTATCCTGGCGGGACTCTCTTTGAGATCGCTGTCTTCCAGAAGTGTACTAAAGAGTTCTTTCACAGGGCGCGGGAGCTTGGTTTTACCTATGTAGAGGTGTCGGAAGGGACAATCGATCTGCCGCCTCAGGATCGGGAGAAGTATATCCGGATGGCCCGGTCAGAGGGCTTTGGGGTGTTGTCTGAAATCGGGAAGAAGGATCCTACGGTGAGGATCGAGGCTGCCAGGGCCGTGGACCAGATTTTTGCGGATCTGGCCAATGGCGCGGAGAAGGTGATTATTGAAGGCAGAGACTCAGGGCAGGGGGTGGGTATCTACGACGAACGGGGCAAGATCAAGAGCGACCTTCTGGAAGAACTCGTGGAGGGCGTCCGGGACCACAGCCACCTCATAATTGAGGCGCCCCAAACCAGCCAGCACAACTACCTCCTAGTGCATCTTGGACCCAATGTGAACTTGGGAAATGTCCAGCCCCATGATGTCTTAACCCTGGAATCAACCCGGGTGGGGTTGAGGGGAGATACCCTGCGTGAATGCCTGAAGAACGCCCCAAAATCGTATTGACAAAAATTGACGTCTCCTCACAAAACAAGTATAATTAATGTGCCAAAAAAGTTTTTTTATTACTGTAGGTGAGGAGGGAGATCATGAAATCCACCGGCATTATCCGCAAAGTTGATGACCTAGGTCGTATCGTGTTACCGATAGAGCTCAGACGCAGTTTGGGTATTGGAGAACAGGATCCCCTGGAGATTTTCGTCGAGGACGATCGGATTGTCCTGCGTAAGTCATCCCTGGTCTGCATTTTCTGCGGGTCAGACCAGGATATCGATAGCTACATGAACAAAGGAGTTTGCCAGAAGTGTAAAGCTAATCTTCAGGCTTAAGCTTCAAGGCCAATCTATAGACCGCATTTTTGGGAAGACGGTATTCTTCGCTGACCTGAGCGACAGCGCTTTTGCGGCTCAAACCGGCTGCAGTAAGGTTCTGCAGCACTCGAAGGATGTCGTCTTCGTCTATTTCCCGCTCTACATGTTCAGCCCCGGCGACTGTGACCACAAACTCGCCCCGGGGCTTGTTTTCTGCAAAGTAATCCAGCAGCTCGCTGAGCATTCCCCGCCTAGTCTCTTCAAACTTCTTGGTGAGTTCCCGGGAGATGCTGGCCTGACGGTCACCGAGAATGGCCAGGAGGTCGGACAGCATATCTGGAAGCCGGTGGGGTGCCTCATAGAAAATGATGGGGAAGGGCAGTCCCTTGAGCTTTTCCAGCTCTTTCCGGCGCTCGCCGCGCCGGCTCGGTAGGAATCCGAAGAAGACAAAATGGTGGCTGAGCAGACCACTCTGCAGGAAACCCAGCAGAGCAGCGTTGGCCCCAGGCAGCACTTCCAGGGGAAGCCCTGCTTCGATCACGGCACGGATCAAGAAACCGCCTGGATCGGAAATGCCAGGGGTTCCGGCATCGGAAACCAGGGCAATATTCTGCCCTTGCTGCAGCTTCTCCAAGATCCCTGCAGTTTTTTCTTTTTCATTGTATTCGTGGAGGCTTTCCACAGGCTGGGAAATCTGAAAATGGTGAAGAAGTTGACCTGTCCGGCGGGTGTCTTCCGCCAGAATCAGGTCAACTGTTTTGAGCACACGCAGTACCCTCAGGGTGATGTCTTCTAGATTACCGATGGGGGTAGGGCATACATAGAGCATTATTTTTCAACCTTTTGGTCAGGCTTGGCCTTCGGCTTTCTACGCCTGGGGCGCCTTTTCTCTTTGCCGGGAGCTTTTTCTCCTGCCGGTTCTCCGGAATCAGCCGTTTTCTTAGCTTTGGGCTCGGAGGATTTGGCCTCTTTGGCTTCCTTGGCTTCTTTCGCTTCTTTAGGTCTCTTGGAGGCTTTGGTGCCCTTAGCATTCTTGGCACCCTTGGACCCTTTGGAGGAGCGGCGCTTCTTGGGCTTGGCAGCTTTCTCCTGGCCAGGCTTCATAAGCATATTCTTCTCCATTTCCGATGCTTCAACCATGAGCTGATAATCTACTTCTTCGATGGTATCTTCTTTCAATAGATCGGAATAGTAATCATCTTCGCCCTCCACATCATCATAGAACTCATCGGGCAGCACCTCTGGGGTGGCTTCGCCAAAGGCCTGTTTGTAGTCACGGTAGGTTTCGCACTCATACTTGAGGCAGCACATCAGCCTGCCGCAGATCCCAGAGATCTTCGAAGGGTTAAGGGAGAGGTTTTGATCCTTGGCCATACGGATGGAAACAGGTGCAAAATCTCCCAAAAAGGTGGCGCAGCACAGATCGCGGCCGCAGGGTCCCAGGCCTCCGATCATTTTGGCTTCATCCCGTACTCCTACCTGCCGCAGCTCAATCCTGGTGCGGAAGATGGCGGCCAGATCCTTAACCAGTTCGCGGAAATCCACCCTCCCATCGGCAGTGAAGGAAAAAATCAGTTTACTGTCGTCTAAGGTGTATTCAGCTTCCAGAAGCTTCATGGGCAGCCCATGTTCTTCGATCTTTCCCAATGCAATATCAAAGGCCTCTTTGGCCCTCTCTTTATTCAGTTCGAGCCGCTCATAATCCTCAGCGGTGGCACTTCTCAACACCTGCTTCAGCGGCTGAACAACTTCTTCTTCCGGCACCTCTCGCGGTGCAATCACGATTTCTCCAAACTCTACGCCTCTGGATGTCTCCACTATGCAGCCGTCTCCGGCAGCCATTTTCAAGTCTCCAGGGTTAAAATAGTATATCTTACCGGCTCTTTTGAACCGGACTCCAACGATGGTTACCATCAGGTCAACGCTCCCCTTTTCATCATTAGCAGCAGATAACCTAGGCAAAAGCGGATTCGCCCGTTGCCAGCTATTGCTTTGCCCATCTCCACAATCTTTTCTATGATCACAAACAAAGTGTCGTTGGTATATAACGCACTGATTTCTTTTAACTGGCGTTCATAGCCAGGGTTATACAATGGCAGATCAATTCCGTTTTTGACTGTAAGCAGGTCACGGTGCCACTCTAGGAACACCTGCAGTTCCTGGTGGATTTTTTCGCGGTCCTCAGGCCAGGTCTGACTGAGGCCCAGTACCGCAGGGTAGCTTGCCCTGGGCACCTGTATGAGCTTACTGATTACCGTTTCCCTTTCCTCCAAAAGGGAACCTTTCCAATAGGCTAATGCTTTCCCCAGTGAGCCTTGTGCCAGCCGGGAAATGGTCCGAATGCGTTCATCTGCAGGGCTCTGCTGGGTTTGTTTGGCCAGCCACTGGCAGATCTCCTCTTCAGGGATCCGTCGAAACTGCAGATGCTGACAGCGGGAAACAATGGTGGGAAGCATGCTCTGAACCTTGGTAGTGGTGAGGAAGAAGTGGGTACCAGGCACCGGTTCCTCCAGGGTCTTGAGGAGGGCATTTCCAGCCTCTGGGGTAAGGCGGTCGGCATCGAGGATGAGCCACACGGTGTTGCCTGCAGAAGCCAAGGATGCGCTTTGGCGCAGCTGGCGGATGTCCTCGATCTTAATGGAACCCTCTCCGCCCAGCACATGCAGGCTGGAGAGGGGCCCGCCCTGTTTGGCCAGCTCCTCCGCGACCACCCTGGCGGTGGTTTCTTTTCCCACACCCTCTTCACCAGAGAAGAGGTAGGCATGTCCCAAAGAGTTGGTACTCAAGGCCCGTTTCAATATGGATACCGGTACAGCCTGACCGATTATCTGATCAAGAGTCACTGCGGCTCACCTCAAATCTGCAGATCCAAGAGCAGGCCGCGGATTTCATCCAAGCGGCTCACCAAGTCCAGAGGTGCACTGTGCTTGTCTAGAAAGTCCCTAGTGAGTTCTTCCAGCTTCTGGTTAATGTTCTCCACCAAAACAAGCAGGCGCCTGCGCCCCTGGGGATCATAGAAAGTGCGTTCTCGCACTTCGTACGACTGCTTCACTAGATAGAGCAGAACGTCGCGGACCTTTCTTTTGTAGCGGAGCAGGTTTGCAAACACTGGGCTCCGCTGCAGCTGCTTGGCGTACTCGTCGATTTCCTCCAAAGCAGATTCTAAATCGAATTCTTGGACGCGCTCCATGCGGAGCACTTCCTCGAAGAGCGGTTCAGCTACAGGGCTTCCTTCTCTGCGTTTGCTCTTCGGTACAGCACCTTCTCGGCGCGGCCCCGTTTTTGCTACCCTCAAATCCGCTCAAACCTCTCTACATTCACGCTAAAGACGGTGGCACCGCCTACAGATACATGAGAGTCGCCCTGCTGCCTCCCCTTGCAGGTCTTTTTGATCAGGTTTTGCACAAGTTCTAAGCGCCCATCTTCCACGCCAATGAGCAGCGTAGTATTCCCGGCACGGAGAAATCCACCTGTGCTAGCTAGCTTGGTGGCGCGAAAGTCATGTTCCATCAAAGCCTCAATCAAAGCCGGGACATCCTGATCCTGAACGATGGTGATCAAGAGTTTCATCAGACCTCTCCTTCCACAGCTTCCAGCACGCGAGAAGCCACTTCTTCCTGGGTTCCCTCAGCTGAGATCACCCTAAACCGCTGGGGCTCCGCTTGAGCCATGGCCAAAAAGCCTGCCCGCACCCGCGCATAGTATTCTAAAGTACGCTGAGCGATGCGGTCTCTATGGGTTCTCGCCAAGGACTCTGCTGGATCGGCGTCTAGATAAATGGTCACATCCGGCACTAGTCCTCCTGTTGCCCAGTGATTCACAGTGCGGATCGCGTCCAACTCCAGCCCCAAGCCATAACCTTGATAGGCTAGGGAGGAGTCGACAAAGCGCTCGCAGATCACAGTCTTGCCCGCCTCCAATGCCGGCCGCACCGTCTCATGGACATGCTGGGCTCGGTCCGCTGCATAGAGGAGAATCTCAGTCATGGACGATAGTTCCTTATTTTGGGGGTCGAGGAGCAGTTCGCGAATGCGGCCGCCCAACGGGGTTCCTCCTGGTTCAAAAGTATGCAGCACTTCATGCCCTTTCTGCTCTAAGTGAGCCTTTAAGAGCAGTGCTTGGGTAGTCTTGCCAACCCCGTCCACACCCTCAAGCGTGATGAATAATCCCTTATGCATAGATCGATTCTCCTTACCGTACTGTTCTGCAGCGACCTCCATTATCCTTTAATGCCAGGACCTTTTGACCTGCCAATAATCCCCGGATGGGCCAGCCGATCTCAGCGCACCACAGCAGATGTTCAACAACGTCTGCAGTAAACTCTTCGCCAGGCACGATCACAGGTACTCCTGGCGGATAGGGAGTTAGAAAGGCTCCACTAATCCTGCCCACTGCACAGTGCAGAGGGATCTCCTCTTTTTCCCTAAAGAACCCTTCCCGCAGGCTGAGGGCAGCTGGCGGCAGGTCAGGAAAATCCATGGTGTGGCGGGGCAGCGGTGTTCCGCCCAGATGGCCCCGGCGCGCCGCGAGATCCTGAACTGCCTGAACTAGGCTTGTGATACTGCTTGCGGTGTCGCCAATAGATATTAAAGCCAAGACATTGTAGTAGTCACTCAGTTCTACTTGTATATTATAATCCACTCGCAGGATCCTCTCAACTTCTATCCCAGTGAGGCCCAGCTGACGCAGGGAAAACACGATCTTGGTTGGATCAGCCTGGAGGTGCTTGGGCAGAACCTCCACTCCCTTGATGGCCGCTAAGGAACTGGTGCAGGTTGCAGCTAGTTCCAGAGCACGATTGACCAGTGCTGGCCCCTGCAGGGCGAGCTCTCGGCGGACTTCATCCAGCACAGCATAGAAGATCAGGGAAGGGCTGGTGGTTTGGAGCACCCGCTGAGCTTGTACCACCTTGGAAAACCAAGAATCGTTGCGGCTGTGCAGCATGGATGTCTGGGTCAGGGAACCCAGCGTCTTATGGGTACTCTGCACCACAGCATCTGCCCCACAGGAGAGGGCGGGCGCGGGCAGGTCCTTGGAAAAGTGGAAATGTCCGCCATGGGCCTCATCTACAAAGAGCAGCACACCATGCTTCTCAGTCAGGCGTCCTACCTCATCCAGAGCACTGACCGAGCCATAATATGTTGGATGGGTGATCACCAGAGCCTGGGGTTGGAGCTCCTCCAGAGCCTGCTGGACGGCTGTCACCGATGGAGGAAGGGGTATCAGCCACTGCGGATCATAGGCGCAGGGAAGGTAGGCAGCCTGGCCCTGGGCCAGTACCATAGCAGAATATACTGCTTGATGAGAGAAGCGGGGAATAAGTACCGTGCCTGTGGTGGGCGTTAAGAGATAGTGAATCCCGCCAGTTGTCCCGTTCACTAGAAACAAACTCTGGCGGGCTCCAAACAGCTCAGCGGCTAACTGCTCAGCGAGGTGTAAAGCCTGTTCGAAGTCGTGGTTTAGCTCGGCATTCTCGATCTCATCCGATGGATCTAAGGAGAATAATCCCTCGCCGAGGACTGATCTCAGATTGGTAAAGGCCTGCGCCTTGAGCTTATGCCCTGGGGTGTGGAAAGGGAGGACTTCCCTGCTGGCATAGGCCAGCAGGGCATCCCAAAAAGGAGCTGTGTTCTGGTTCACATGTGATCACCATCCCTGAGGCGACGGTCCCGGGATGCCGAGAAGCGCTCCTGCCACATCCGACTGAGTGCATGTACAAAGGCATCGTATTCAGGCCGATCAGCACTGACGCTCATCAGCTCGCCTTCACAATGGGCGCAGATAGCCACTCCGCAGAAGGCCAAACCATCGGTGTTCGCCACTTTGCGGCACACTAGGCATTCCATACCATCACCTCCGTTTATGCTATTCACGGAGTGCTTTCCACGTGAAGGTTCACAACTCCTGCCGCTTCCGTCCTTCGCCAGAGGGAGGACTCCGCCTCGGGTCTGATGGAAAATGGGCTCGGCGTCCGTTTGTGGAGCCCTAAGAGCTTGCTATAGTGTAAGCAGAAGGAAAAGGAGGGGGCAGAGCGATGATCACCATAACCCTTTTGGAAGCCTATGCTGCAGGACGTAGGCAAGATATCAACCTAACCAACAGGCAGAAAAAGGTGCGGCGGGCCCGCCGAGAGATGATCGGCTTTCCGCTGCTCCTGCTCACAGGAGCAGCTCGGTAAGTTTTGGGGAACACGTACGCATTTTGATTGAAATCGACCTACTGAAATAACCCAGGAGAAAGCAAAACGGCCTCGTACTATGTACGGGGCCGTAACAATGTCCATCTTGGAGCTGGCGGGGGGACTCGAACCCCCGACCTGTTGATTACGAATCAACTGCTCTACCAACTGAGCCACGCCAGCATGTTTCGAGGCACCCTTGCAAAAGCACTGGTTTGTAAAGGCGCCAGGTGTATTATACCAGTAACGGGCGTATTCTTCAATATGTTTGACGGGAATTTCAACTGTGATGTGCACCCACTTCCAAACCGGCCAGCCACCGGCGTAGAAGGCCCATAGCCGCTACAAGGCGAAGAGCAGTTGGATCAGGGACGCGGCCAGCATGGCCAAGATTGGTACAGCTAGTTTTCTCAGGGTCTGGCTGTAGGGTATGCCATAGTATTCCGTGGTCAAAACCAGGCAGAGGTGCAGAGGCGAGACCAAATATCCCAACATGATGGAAATCAGGAGCAGGGAAGTGTACGGTGCCAGGGCTGCCTGGGGCAGGAGGGGGGCGAAAAAGGGAGCTAAGATCCCTGCAGCAGCTAGGTGGGTTCCTAAGATGTAGCCGGAAAGAAGCCCCAAGAGGACCACTAAGACCGGCAGCGGAATGCCATAGCTGAGGAATAAGCCTGCCAAGGCGTTGGTGGCGCCCGTGGCCTCAACGACTGACTTAAACAGCATCAAGGTGAGGATGGCTAGGGCCAGTTTGTAATCGATCCAGTTGGTGAACAGCTCCTTAAAACGCATGGCCAGAGCCGCACTCCAACTTTCGCTGTTGATTCCTCTGACCAGCGCCAAAAGCAGGCCCGCGGCTGTAGCCAAATGGAAGGGCAGGTCAAACACCAGCACCAGGCCGAGGATGGCCATGACCGGTGAAAAACCCAGTAGGAACCTTTTCAGATGGAAAAATGTGCTAATATCGCTTTGGGGCGCTGTGGATGGTCGGGCTGGACCCCTGAAGAAGAACAGATAGGCAGCGGCTATACCCACGAGCATTGGCAGTACATTGGCGCGGATAATTGCCTGTTTGGGGATGACCAAGAGCTCGCTGAGGACGATCAGCGATGTGTGCAGGGGGTAGATGAAGTAGCCGATATGCCGGAAAAACAGGTTGACCGCCGCCTGGGCTGCGCTGTCCAGGCCGAGCCCCTTCCCGTTTTCTTCTACCATGGGGGCGGACATAATGGCGCCGCCTGGCACATTGATGGTGCCAATGAGGGCGGGCAGAAGCATAGTCAGCGCTTTGGGCCTGGGAAACAGGGCCACCATGGAGCTCACCATCAGCTCTAGGTCTCCGCTTTCCTTCATAACCTTGCCCATGCCGCTGATTAGAGCCACAGCTACTACCAGTTGAATCGTCATGGGGCTGAGGAGACCATCAGCCAGGGCTGTAGTGAAGGACAGCAGCCCCATTTGCGACAGCAGGCCAAGGAGGCCCGTGCCTGCCAGCAGAGCTAGCCAGAGCGCAACCCGTTTAGAAACAAGAAACATAACTGATCCGAAAGCTACTGCAACTCCTACAACGGCCATGTACTTTCCCCCTTGCGACGATGCTTCTCATTTTCGGCATTGAGGCCGTTTCCCCTCCACGTATTCCATCTCTAACTGGAAATTCGCCGCTGGCGGTGAATCGGGAAGCAGGCAGCTTTGCTTAAGCTGGCTAGTGCTATCCGCCAAAAAACTAAACCCCTCCTAATCAGGAGGGGTTCTACTAAGCCACGCAGACATAAAAATGGAGCGGATGACGAGATTCGAACTCGCAACCCTCGGCTTGGGAAGCCGATGCTCTACCATTGAGCCACATCCGCTTTTCGTATTAATTATAGGCAAAACCGCCCAGAAAATCAAGGGGGGTTGTGAAGGAAAATGCTCCGCCGCAGGCGAAGTATTGGCAGCGCGGAAAGGGTGATTGTCCTGGAAAAACCACGAGTTGTCCTCTTCGTTCTACTAGCTGTTCTACTTATCTGTTCTAACGCACTGGCCAGGGACTATATCGAGCTTTGGCCTGAAGGGTGGTCGGATACCGCTCCCCTTTTTACCACCAGTATTTTCGCGGATCGGTTTTTTGCTGTCCATGACGAGTTCGGAACCAGCTTTCTCAGCGTAGATGGAACCTATTTTAAGGAACTGAACCTCACCTACCGCTCCTTGGCAGACGGCCTTAGCGCTGAGGAGATTGTTTTGCGCGCCCAGGCAGAAATCGACAGTGTCTTTCTGGGGCTGGATGGGGAAGGGGGCCGCCATGTAGTGTGGTTGGAGAAGTCCCCTGAAGGCAGCAGCATCAGCTGCACCGTGCTGGGTGTTCCTTATTCCAGCCATGAGGTGGTGCCCGTTTTGGTCACCAGCAGCATCATTCAAGATCTGGCTGGCTGGCAAGAAGGGCCAATCACCCATGTGGTTTGGTCTCAGCGGGAACCGTACTACCAGATTCGCTATGCCCAGATCAGAAATGGTGAGGTAATCCTGGTGGAGACGGTGACGGACACCGAAGACCTTTCGGTGAGGCCCGCGGTAACGGTAGACAGCCGCGGCGCAGTTCATCTCGCTTGGATGGAGGTTTCTCAAACCGGAGTGGAAATCCGCTGGAGCAGGCGGATGGACGATCAGTGGAGTGCTCCCCGCAGAGTGGGAGAGGGCTCTGTGCAGGATATCCAGCAGGGAGGCCTTATCGCCGTGGCGGCCTTTGGCACTGAAGTGCACCTGGCTTGGTCTGCTCTGCCCCGAAACAGCAGCAGGCAGCATGTGTTCCTCTCCAGCATAGCCGAGGATGGGGAACCGGTTGCGCCAAGGACACTCGCTCCCGGTACCAAGCCCCGTTTTGTGCAGGGAACCAAGGGCCCTGAACTGGTGTGGCAGGGTGTAGGGCCTTTCGGTGCTGAGATCCACTACTTCCCCTACGATGGGGAGCGCATCAACCTCACTGTGGGGCGCAGAGGGGCATTTCGCCCAGAAGCGTACGCGGTCGGTGAATACCGCTATGTCTATTGGCTGCATGTCAATCCCGATGGCGGGTATGATGTGTACGGCATCAACAATCAGTTTCCCAAAGCCATTTCGCTGTGGCGCCGCATGGGGATCGATGAGCACGCCCCCTTTTATCACCTGGCCTTTCTGGTGATCAACACCATGATGCTCACTGTGGTGTACACCGCAGGGAATATTGGGGTAATGGCTGTGGCAGGAGCCGCCTACGGATTGCTCCAAAAGTTCGGGAAGTACCGCCGGCAGCCCCTGTTCTATCAGATCACTCTTTTGGCAGCTCTGGCCATGGTCGCGCGACGTCTGCCCATTCCCGCACTGCATCCCCAGTTCTTTGGTGTTCTCCATCATGGGCTGTGTTTTGCTGCAGCCACTTTAGGTTCATTTCTGGTGCTGCGCAGGGTGAGGGAGCGGGGGATGTTTTTTGTCATAGGAACCCTCGTGGTCTGGATGCTGTTTTTCCAGTTCTTTGCCCTGATACCCCAGAACATTCTGCAGTAGAGGAGGCCTGAACATGAATGTCAAACCTGGTTGGAAAGCTCTGCTCACCGTTATGTTGGTCCTAGCTGGAGGTTTGGCCGCGATTTTCGCCTGTTTTGTGCTGGCAGGCTTTCCTTTTCGCGCAGAGGCCGCCCCGTACGTGTTGTGGTCCGAGGCGGCCCTGCTCTTGCTCTTGTTGATCATCCCGCTATTTCGTTAGTTTATCGACTATGGACATAATTTCCCGGATTTTTTCGTCCGCGGCATCTGTCTCCATGGCTTCCCGCACACAGGTGTTAAGGTGATCATGGAGGATCTGGTGATTGATGGTTCTCAGGATGGCCTGAGTAGCCAAGATCTGGTTGGAAATGTCCACGCAGTAGCGATCCTCTTCCACCATACGCATCAGACCGTTCAATTGGCCCCTGGCTGTTTTCAACAGCCGGGTTATTTTTTCTTTATCGCTCCTCATCGGCCGAAGAGCCCCTTCTTATCGCTGATGGAAACTACCTCATAGCCAGCATCGGTGATGGCCTTAGTGACCGCCTCTTCATTCCATTCTCCCGTTACCGACACCAGGGCCTGCTCCTTCTTAAAGCTCACTTCAGCAGAAATGCCGGGCAGGGCGTTTAGGGCCTTTTCCACTCTGTTTTGGCAGTGCTCACAGCTCATTCCTTTAATCTTCACGATTTTCTTCATGCTAAACACGCTCCCTTTTATCTATTTGGTGTAAACCTTCTAAGGCGGAGGGCGTTGCTCACCACAAAGATGGAGCTCAGGCTCATGGCAGCAGCTGCGTACATAGGGCTCAGCCTCCAGCCCAGGAGGGGGAAGAAGAGGCCGGCTGCCAGGGGAATCCCCAGGCTGTTGTAGAAGAACGCCCAGAAAAGGTTCTGCTTGATATTGCGCAGTGTAGCCTTGCTCAGTTTGATGGCAGTGGCCACATCGCGGAGGTCGTTTTTCACCAGGACAATGTCTGCGGATTCTAGGGCAACATCAGTTCCCGCGCCAATGGCGATGCCCACATCAGCTCTGGCTAGGGCAGGGGCATCATTGATGCCATCTCCCACCATGGCCACAGTCTTGCCCTGTTCCTGCAGGCTGCGGATTTCCTGTTCCTTTTCCTCTGGAAGTACTTCGGCAATCACGGTTCCAATCTCCAGCTCCCGGCGAATAGCTTCTGCGGTGCGCCTGTTGTCCCCTGTAAGCATGACCACATCAACACCCAGGTGCTTCAGCTCGGCGATGGCCTTTTTACTGGTGGGTTTCACCAGGTCGGCAACGGCTATCACACCTAACACCTGCTGGGTGTCTGCGAAGTACATGGGGGTCTTGCCCTGCTCAGCCAAATCATCGGCGTGGGCCTCGAACTCTCCCAGCTTAATCTGGTGTTCCCGCATAAAGGCAAGATTGCCCGCGAGATAGGCCTGCTGACCCAGCCTGGCTTGGATGCCCTTGCCTGGCACCGCCAGGAACTCGGCCGCCTCTGTTAGTTTCAGCCCGTCCTGGGCAGCTCTGGCCACGATGGCTTCAGCCAGGGGGTGTTCCGAGGGTTTCTCCAGGGAGGCACCGATTTGGAGCAGCTCCTCTGCGGTTAGTCCTGGGCCGGGAAGCACATCGGTCACTTGGGGTTTGCCTTCTGTAACCGTACCTGTTTTGTCGAGGACAACCGTGTCCACGCTGTGGGCTGTCTCTAGGGCTTCCGCGGATTTGATCAAAATGCCGTGGAGTGCCCCCTGGCCGGTTCCCACCATGATGGCCACTGGTGTGGCCAAGCCTAGGGCACAGGGGCAGGAAATGACCAGTACCGCAACGGCAGTGGTGAGGGCAAACTCAAAGGGGTGACCTAGGAGCAGCCAGATCCCGAAGGCGGCTAAGGCAATGGCTATTACTACCGGCACAAAGATGCCGCTAATGCGATCAGCCAGCTTGGCAATTGGTGCCTTGGAGGCGCCAGCTTCTTCCACCAGGCGGATAATCTGGGCTAAGGTAGTATCATCCCCAATCCTGGTGGCTCTGAATCTAAAGGAACCCGCTTTGTTGATAGTCGCGGAGATCACTTCATCGCCCACTGCTTTGGCGACAGGGATACTCTCACCGGTGATGGCTGACTCGTCAATGGCTGAACTGCCTTCTACGATCACACCATCAACAGGTATGCTCTGGCCAGGCCTGATCACGATGATGTCCCCTTCCACCAGCTCTGCCACGGGGATTTCCACTTCCTGATTATTCCTCAGCACCGTGGCGGTTTTGGGAGCCAGGTCCATCAGCCGGGCGATGGCATCGCTGGTGCGTCCCTTGGAACGGGCTTCCAGGAATTTGCCTAGGGTGATCAGGGCTAGAATCATGGTGGCGGACTCAAAGTAGAGATCATGGCTGTACCTGGCCACTAAATCCAGTTGGTCATGGCCCAACCCATAGGTGATTCTAAACAGCGCGAACACACCGTAAACCACCGCCGCCCCGGAACCAATGGCTATGAGCGAGTCCATGTTGGGGCTTTTTCTCCAGAGCGTTTTAAAACCAACCTGGAAATACTGGCGGTTCACATAGAGCACAGGTAGGGTGAGCAGGAACTGCAGCAGAGCCATGGTGGCTGCATTTTCCAACCCCAATAGGAACGATGGCAGGGGCAGGCCCAACATGGGGCCCATGGCAACGTACATAAGGGCAGCCATAAAAGCCAAGGAGACGATAACCCGCTGCTTCATGGCGGAGATTTCCTCGTCAATATGGCTCACAGTCCGAGCTTCCGCTTGGGCTTCAGAACCACTGCCCAAGGCCGCTGCATAGCCCGCATCACTGACCGCGGAGATAATGCCGCTGGGCTCCAGCAGGCTTTCGTCGTATTCCACCACCATGCTGTTGGTGAGCAGGTTTACATTAACGGAACTAACTCCATCAACCTGGCCCACGGCTCTTTCCACTGCAGCGGAACAGGCTGAACAGGTCATCCCAGTTACACTAAACTTCTCTTTCTTCATCTCAGTCACTCCCCACTACACCCCCGGGGGGTGTTGGTAATTCCAGTGTACAGGATTAGCCTGCGCCCTGTCAACAGTTTTCACCCAGCATGGCCGGTCCTTTGATTCTAAGCCGGCAGTATGGCCGGTCCTGCGGTTCAAAGCCGGGCAAAGAGTGCACAAAAAAAGAGGAGCATAAGTCCTGCTCCTCGAAGGGTTGCTGTATGGATAACCCTATAGTCTCCCGACTAGTTCAATGCCGGGTTTCAGGGTGTCGGCACCTGGACGCCATTTAGCCGGGCACACTTGATCACCGTGTTTGGCTACAAACTGAGCGGCCTGCACTTTGCGCAGCAGCTCTGAGGCGTCGCGGCCGATGCTGTTGTCGTTGATCTCATAAGAGACGATCTTACCCTGGGGGTTGATGATAAAGCTGCCTCGCAGGGCCATGCCTTCATCCTCAATGTACACTTCAAAGTCTCTGGACAGCTTCCCAGTGGGATCAGCAAGCATGGGGTACTGGATCTTCTGGATTGTGGCGGAAGCATCATGCCACGCCTTGTGTACAAAGTGGCTGTCTGTGGATACTGAATAGACTTCTGTGCCGATTTTTTGGAACTCTTCGTAAAGGTCGGCTAAATCGCTCAGCTCGGTGGGGCATACGAAGGTGAAGTCGGCGGGGTAAAAGACGAAAACGGACCACTTGCCCATAAGGTCAGCTTTGCTGACATCTCGAAACTCTCCGTTATGAAACGCCTTTACCTGAAAATCACTGACTTCTTTTCCAATTAATGACATAGTATTCCTCCTTGTAGACTGTGATAATGATTACGGTTACTAAATATTATAAAGGCTTGGCGGATTCTGTCAAGATGATCTTGCACGACGCAATTTGCGCCAAGGTCTTTCTTGATTTTTGCACACCGGGCTGTTATAATTACGATGTTATCAAGTGTGCGCCTATAGCTCAGAGGATAGAGCACCGGCCTCCGGAGCCGGGTGCGCAGGTTCGAGTCCTGCTAGGCGCACCATATCTACGCTATCCAAGCCCCCACATTGTGGGGGCATTTTTGATCCCAGCTGGAGCGCAGGGAAGGAATAGCCGCGCTGCTGTCCAACTAATCTGTTGACGACTATGGAATAATGGGAAAAGGAGGAGTGAGATGACTGCGAAGATCATTGACGGAAAAGCCATTGCGAAGGAGATCAGGGCAGAACTGGCCAAACAAGTGGCTGAACTGACTGCCCAGGGCAGGACTCCCGGCTTAACTGTTGTCCTGGTGGGGGATAATCCCGCTTCCAAGGTGTATGTGCGCTCCAAGCAGAGGGCGTGTGAAGAAATCGGGATCAACTCCACGGTGCACCGCCTGCCTGAGGAGACCACCCAGGCCGAGCTGCTGGCTTTGATTGACCAGTTGAACGCAGACGATACGGTCCACGGCATCTTGGTGCAGCTGCCGCTTCCAGGCCACCTAAATGAAGAAGAAGTGATCAACGCCATTTCCCCTGCCAAGGATGTGGACGGCTTCCATCCGATTAATGTGGGGAAACTGCAGATTGGCACCGCTAGCTTTGTGCCCTGCACTCCAGCAGGCGTGGTGGAACTGGTAAAGCGCACTGGGGTTTCCATTGCCGGGCAGCACGTAGTTGTTCTGGGGCGCAGCAATATTGTGGGTAAACCCGCGGCAGCTCTGTTCCTGAAGGAGAATGCCACAGTTACCATCTGTCATTCCCGGACTAAGAATGCCGCAGAGGAATGCAGCCGAGCCGATATTCTTATCGTGGCTGTGGGCAGGCCCAAGCTGGTGAAGAAAGACTGGGTCAAGCCAGGGGCAGTGGTGATCGATGTGGGGATTAACAGGGTAGATGGAGAGATTGTGGGCGATGTGGACTTCGCTGAGGTGCAGGAAGTGGCCTCCGCAATCACTCCGGTGCCAGGGGGAGTTGGCCCCATGACCATCGCTATGCTGCTCAAAGCCACTGTGGAGGCTGCGGCTAGGGGTTGAATGCTTGGGCGAATTGGCTCATGATAGTTACCAAGTGGCGGGCCTGGGAAATTCTGCCTGTCTTCGGTACAGCGAACCCGTAGGTTTTCCGGAAGGGACTGGGCTCCCAGAAGGGCGCGAAGGAGTTTTCCCAGGTGGGACCTTCCATGCGGTCGGAAAGGGGAGCCAAGGCCAGGGATGCATAGAGCTCGGCGGCGAGTTCTTGTTCAACTATTGCCAAATCCACCCAGTTCCTGGCCACAGCGGTGAACAGCACATCCCGGGAGTCGGTGTGGGTGAGGGTCCAGTTTAGGTCGTTGGCTAGAATCTCAGGTTCTAGCCAGCTTTTTATCCTCTCAAATTCAGGTGTGCTGCTGCAGACCCAGAGGGTCAGCTCGCCCTGGGGAGTTTGGGCCACCAAGAGTCTCGGCACCAAGAGGAATGTGGCGAGCAGGGGCAGGACAAGCAGGAGCAGCAGGGCGGCAAAGACCAAAGGGTGGGACCCGGCAGGGGGCGGGTCATAGGAGGGCGGGCGCGGATTGTGCAGTCTCTCCCGCTT
Source organism: Bacillota bacterium (assembly GCA_012837385.1). Classification (GTDB taxonomy): domain Bacteria; phylum Bacillota; class Limnochordia; order Darwinibacteriales; family Darwinibacteriaceae; genus DTU010. The sequence goes on along the minus strand of DURH01000043.1, from coordinate 23,283 downwards.
GGCCTCCAGCGCTTCCTTCTTTGTTTGGATCAGCTTTTTCTGGGCTTCCTGGTGGTCGCGATAGCTCAAAACAGTACCCCTTTCCATTGGCTTTGATAGTATGTCCAGGGAAAGAGAAGGATATTGACGAGCGTTGTTGTATATGCATATACATAAGGTAGAAAACTGAATAGCCGGATTGGTGCCGCCGCGCCGCATCTGCGGTCAGGCGCATAATAGGGAAGTTGGGCTCAGCAATGAGAAACCACGCGGTCCCGCCACTGTATCCAAGGAGCGGTCCATAAACACCACTCACATCTGTGGGGAAGGTATGGATCAGCGATGAGATGGGAGCCAGGAGACCTGCCAATTCGAGAGTGTAGGACCATCTTTCGCGGAAAGGAGGGTGCTGTTTTTTATTCTCCCTAGCGACTCTGTCCTAGGGTATCTTTGTTTTTGGAGGAGATTGCAGATGCAGAAGCAGGTATTCTTTGTCCTACTGTTAATTTTGAGCTTGTCCGCCGCGGCCATGGCTGCGCCCCAGCGCATCGTCTCTTTGGCACCCAGCATCACAGAAAACCTCTTTGCCCTAGGTGTGGGTGACCGGGTTGTAGGGGTGACCAGTTGGTGCGACTACCCAGAGGAAGCCAAGACCAAGACCGTTGTCGGTGATGCTTTGAGCCTCAATCTAGAAGTGCTCTTAAGCTTAGAACCAGATTTGGTAGTCGGCGACTCCACCTTAGTCCAGGGCCACCTGGAAACCCTGGAAAGCTTTGGTATTCCCACCTTTGTCGTTTCCCCTTCCACCATTGCCGAGGTGCAGCACTCCCTGATTGAGCTTGGGGAAGCAGTGGGAGAGCCAAAGAAGGGAGAGGAGCTTGCCGCGGCCATGGCGGCTCGGTTGGCAGAGTTGACCGGCAGTGTGCAGCGCAGCTTTAAGCCCAGAGTCTGGCTGGAAGTATGGAATGACCCCTTTATGACTGCTGGACCGGGCAGCTTCATGCACGAGCTGGTTGAGCTAGCAGGCGGGGAGAACATCGCGGCGGATGCAGGTAGCCCCTGGCCGGTGTTCAGCGAGGAAGTGGTGATCGAACGGGATCCTCAAGTGATCATCCTCACCAATTACAACTTGACAGAAGCCTTGAACCGGCCGGCCTGGCAGGGAACCAGCGCACTGCAGAATGGCCATGTATATGAGGTGAACGCCGATCTCTATGCACGCAGTACTCCCCGGATTTTGGATGCGGTGGAAGGACTCATTGCCATCCTTGATGGAATTGAGCCATGACACGGAGTCTATGCCGGTTCAGCGGCCTTTTGCTGCTGCTCTGTGCGGCGGTATTGGCGGCAACAGCTTTGGGCTCGGTACGCATCCCTTTAGGTGATGTGCTGGGCATCATCGCGTCTCAGCTCCCTGGGGTGGGGGGGCTGGTAGAAAAGGATTGGTCTTTGGCCCATGAAGTGATTGTGCTCAAGGTGCGTCTGCCCAGGGTGCTGTTGGCCTTGGTGGTTGGCGGAGGCCTCAGCGTGGCCGGGGTGCTCTTCCAGGGCAGCCTGCGCAATCCCCTAGCTGACCCCTATATCATCGGTGTTTCTTCCGGCGCTTCCTTGGGCGCCGCTGTGGGGCTGTTGCTGGTTATTCCCACGGGGCTAGTAGGGCATGGCTTTCTGCCCCTCTTTGCCTTTGCCGGGGCCCTTGTTGCCACCTGGGTGGTCTCCCGTTTAGGACAGCGCCGGGGACGGCTGGAACCCACCAGCCTCCTCCTGGCTGGTGTGGCGGTGGGTGCTTTTCTTACCGCCGTGGTGTCGCTGCTGATGGTGCTGCGCATCGAGAATCTCCAGGAAGTCTACCTCTGGCTCATGGGCAGCCTCTCTGGGCGCACCTGGAACCATCTAACCATGTCTGCCCCCTATGTCCTGGGTGGCCTCCTTGTTGCCCTGTGGCTGGCTAAAGATCTCAATGTGTACCTCTTGGGGGAAGAGGCGGCCCACAGCCTAGGTATCGATGTCCAGAGGGTACAGCGCCTGGTTTTGATGATCGGATCCTTGATGGCTGCAGCCTGTGTGTCTGTATCTGGTGTGATCGGCTTTGTGGGCTTGATGGTGCCCCATGCTCTGCGCTTGGTTTTCGGGGCGGAGCACCGGCGGCTGATGTTTCATTCCCTCTGGGGCGGGGCGGTCTTTTTGCTCACCGCCGATACCTTGGCTCGCACCTTGTTTTCGCCCATTGAGCTTCCCGTGGGTATTATTACCGCTTTTGTAGGCGGCCCCTTTTTCATCTATCTCTTGAAACGAGGTTCAGCTGGCCATGGATAAGATGCGTTTGGAAAATGTGTATTTTGCCTATGGGGAAGAGCCCGTGCTGCAAGGCCTGAGCCTGAGTCTCCAAGAAGGGCGTTTTTCTGGTATTGTGGGGCCCAATGGCGCTGGTAAGTCCACCGTTTTAAAGCTGTTGGACGGGTATATCAAACCCCAGCAGGGCGCAGTGTACCTGAACGGTGAGAACCTGCGCACTTACAGTCTTGCCCAGCTGGCCCAAGAGATCGCCCTAATACCCCAAACATCGTATTATATTCCCTTTACGGTGCAGGAAATGGTGCTGTTGGGCCGCACTCCCTTTTACTCGCGCCTGGGGGCGCCCAGTGAGCAGGATAGGCAGATCGCTCAGGAGAGTATGGAAATTACAGGTGTGGCCCACCTTGCCCACCGCTTGGTAAGTGACTTAAGCGGAGGGGAGAGGCAGCGCGTTACTATTGCCAGGGCTTTTGCCCAGCAGACTAAGGTTCTGCTTCTGGACGAGCCCACGACCCATCTTGACCTGGAGCACCAGGTGAACACCTGCCGCCTCCTAAAGGAAAAGAGCAGGGAAGGGGTGACGGTTTTGGCCGTGCTCCACGATTTGAACTTAGCAGCGGCTTTCTGCGATTATGTCTTCGTTTTGAACGGCGGAGTGTTGATGGAAGAAGGTTCGCCTGGAGAGGTGCTGACGCCAGAACTCATCGCCCAGGTGTTCCGGGTTTCCGTACCCAGCCTGCAGCATCCCTTAACTGGTCGGCCCATCATCGTACCATAAAAGGGAATCCTCCCGGTTATACTACCAGCAGGCAGTATAAAGGAGGAAGGCCTATGAAATGGCGCTTGCTGTTAGGGGTGACCATCTTGGTTCTCGCGGGTTTCCTGGTATGGTCCATATTCTCCCCAGCGGAAGCCCCCTTAAGCGAGACCCCCGCAGAATCCCAGGAACCGCGGGGCAATTGGGAAGAGCCGGTGGTGCAGGTGGTGCAGAAGGTGGGGCCTGCTACGGTAAAGATTGAGACCACCCGGGAGGTGCTGGTGGACCAGTTCTTCTTCCAGCAGCTGGAGCAGAGGCAGGGTATCGGCTCTGGGGTGATTTACCGGGATGACGGATACATCCTCACCAATCATCATGTGGTGTCTGGAGCGGAGGAAATCAGAGTTCAGCTTGCCGACGGACGATCCTTTACCGGAAAGGTGGTGGGCGGAGATCCCCTTACAGACCTGGCAGTGGTCAAAGTGGAAGCTCAGGACCTCCCAGTGGCCAGTTTCGCCGATTCCAATGAACTGCGGGTGGGGCAGGGGGTGATCGCCATTGGCAATCCCCTAGGCCAGGATAATACGGTTACCACTGGGGTAGTAAGTGCCCTGAACCGGGACCTCTTGGTGGACCCCAGGGAGAACCGCTATCTGGAAGGGATGATCCAAACCGACGCAGCTATAAATCCAGGCAACTCTGGAGGACCCCTCATTGACTACCAGGGCCAGGTAATTGGCGTCACCACTGCCATTATTGAACAGGCGCAGGGAATAGGCTTTGCCATTCCGTCCTCCACGGCGAAGGCCATTGGCGATCAGATCATCTCCCACGGAAGGCCGCTGCGCCTAGGTGTACTGGGGGGCTCGTTAACACCAGCGTTAGCCAAGAGCATCAGCGAACAGGCGGGCATTAAGCTCGCGGTGAACCGCGGCGCCTTTATCACCAGGGTGCTGCCTGACACTCCAGCAGCCGCTGCGGGCTTGGATCAAGGTGATATTATCACTGCCGTTAACGGGCAGGAGATCGCGGGCATGCGGGAGCTGAGAGATGCCGTGCAGCAGGCTGGGTTTGGGGGGACCCTGACCCTCGCCTATTACCGGGGGACAGAACAGCGGCAGGCGGAGGTTAAGTTATAGGCAGAGCAGAGAAGCAGGTCTACCCTTGTGCCACTCATTCCATGGGGGCTTGGGCGCAGTCTGCTTCTTTTTTTTCGCAGTAATGTGTGTTATGATACTAGTGCAGTATGTATTTTCTGGCAGGGGAGTAAAAATATGTATGTAGTGTGCAGCGAACACCTGGAACAAGCCTTGGATGAATTTGTTGAGGTCTATGATATGCCGCCTGATCTCTATGAGCTGGAGGAGGTATCATTGACCGATTGGATCGCGCCTTCTCGCTGCACTTTTTGTGATCGTCCTCCCAAGTACTTAGTGGTCTAGGAGGCCATAATTGTGAATGTACAGATTCTAGCCATTGGCAGGGTTAAGGAGAAGTACCTTGTTAGGGGAATCGAGGAATACAAAAAGCGCATGGGACGCTACGGGCGTTTAGAAATAACTGAGCTAAAGGAAGAGAGCTTTACCGAGCCCTTAAGCGAGAAAGAAATCCAGGATGTACTGGGGCGTGAGGGAGAGCGCATCTTAGGGGAGCTCAAGCCCAGAACTTTCGTGATCGCCTTGGACAGGCAGGGCCGGGAACTATCCTCTGAACAGCTGGCTGCGGAATTTGAACGCGTTGCTTTGAGCGGAATCAGCCAGATTGCTTTTGTGATCGGCGGCTCTCTCGGCCTCGATGCCCGGGTTCTGCAGCAAGCGAACCTGGTTCTCTCCTTTTCCAAGTTTACCTTTCCCCACCAGCTCATGCGCTTGATATTAGTGGAACAGATCTATAGAGCGTTTACCATAATCAATAATGAGAAGTACCACAAATAGGCGGAACGGGAGGTGAATTGATGCGTTGGAATAAGATCTCTGATGCAGTAATTAGGCGTCTGCCACTCTATCTTCGGGTGCTGGACGAACTGGCCAATGAGTCCGACACGGCCCTCATTTCCTCGCAGGAGTTAGGTGTGAAGGCAGGGGTGGGCCCTGCCTTGGTGCGCAAGGATTTGGCCTGGTTTGGCGAATTCGGCAAACAGGGTGTAGGCTATGACGTTGGCTTTTTGCGAAACGAATTGAGGAAGATCCTCAATCTGGAACAGGAGTTGACGGTGGCTTTGGTTGGTGTGGGCAGCCTAGGCGAAGCCCTGGTCCGGTACCATCTGAAGCGCTATGCCGATAATGACAGCTTTAATTTGCGGCTGGTTGCCCTCTTTGACAGCGATCCTGCTAAGGTAGGCACTTTAGTGGAGGGGATACCAGTTATGTCCCTGGAGGACATTCCCCGGATCGTGGAGGAAGAGCAGATTAAGATCGTAGTAGTTGCGGTGCCAGCCGATGGTGCCCAGGATGTGGCAAACCGCTTTATCAGAGCTGGAGTGAAGTGCATTCTCAATTACGCGCCGGTCAAGCTGACCACTCCAGATACTGTGCAAGTAGCTTCCGTGGACTTGTCCCTGGAGCTGCAGCGCCTGGCGTACTACATTCCGAAACATCCCAACTAGGCAAGGAGGGCGACGTTTTGACACAGCAGGTTGATCTACTTGTTATAGGAGGGGGACCAGCAGGTTATTCCGCGGCCATTCGCGCCAGCCACCTGGGTAAGAGTGTGGTAGTGGCAGAGAAAAACGGGCTGGGGGGAACCTGTCTTAATCGCGGCTGTATCCCGACTAAGGCTCTCTTAGAGAGTGCCCACTTTTATTCTAATCTGAAGTCAGCCCCCGTTCACGGCGTCACTGTCCAGGTGCAGGATCTGGACTATGCCCAGGTAGTTCAGGGTAAGGACCAAATCGTCCACAACCTCGTCAAAGGCCTGCAGTTTCTTATGGACAAAAGGAAGATCAAGGTTTTAGGGGAAGAAGCCAGCTTTCTGCCCTCTGGCGAGGTCCAGGTGGGCACCGAGGTCTTCCGCGCCGCCAATGTGCTCGTGGCAACAGGAACAGTGCCCTTTGAGCTTCCCGGCTTGGAAGTGGACGGACGCATCGTGGTGAACAGCGACCAGCTTCTGGATCGCCCAACTCTCCCCAAGTCCCTGGTGATTGTGGGGGGCGGGGTGATCGGCTGTGAGTTTGCCACGATTTTTGCCTCTTACGGAGTTCAGGTGACCATAGTAGAACTAATGAAGCAGATCCTGCCCACAGAAGATGGGGAGATCAGCCAGGCTCTGGCCAGGGAGTTCAAGAAACGCCGGGTTAAGGTGCTCACAGGGGCCAAGGTGGCGGAGATCCAGCGTTTAGAGGATTGTGCCAAGGTGCTGGTGGACCAAGACGGACGCAGTTCCGAAATTGAGGCGGAGTTGGTCTTGGTTTCCGTGGGGCGCCGGCCTGTTCTGCCCCAAGGCTTCCCAGCTGAACTGGATGCCAGGGGTTATGTGAAGGTCAATGAGCGTTTTCAGACTTCTCTCCCCCAGATCTATGCCGCCGGCGATGTAATTGGCGGCCTGCAGCTAGCCCACCTAGCCTTTGAGGAAGGCTGGGCCGCGGCTAACAATATGTTTGGGGAGCCGGCTAGGCATGAGTGGTTTGTCCCTGCCTGCGTATATACTAAGCCTGAGATCGCCGCTGTGGGCCTAACTGAAGCGCAGGCCCGAGAGAAACATGGTGAAGTAGTAACGGCGAAGTATTCCCTAAAGGGCAATGGCAGGGCGGTAATTGCCCGAGAAGACTCTGGTTTTGTGAAGTTTGTGGCCAAGCCCAGCGGAGAAGTGCTGGGTGTTCACATCATCGGCCCCCAGGCCACGGAACTGATTGCCGGAGCAGCCCTGGCCCTGGAGCAGGGTGTAACCCTCGAGGATTGGGCGCAAGTTGTTTACCCCCATCCCACTGTGTCCGAGTCGATTAAAGAAGCGGTACTAAGTGCCCTTGGCTGCGGGCTGCATTCACTGTAGTTGAGCCAGGGTGGCAAATACATGGAGTAGGAGGAAAACGAATGCTTAGTGATATTCAAATCGCCCAGCAGGCGAAGCTGCGCCCCATAACCGAAATAGCGGCTAAGCTCTCGCTGTCCGAAGATGATATCGAGCTTTATGGGAAATACAAGGCTAAAGTTAATCCCCAAGTCTATCAGAGGCTGAAAGACAGCCCCGATGGCAAACTGATTTACACTACCGCCATTACAGCCACCCCCGCAGGTGAGGGTAAGACGGTAACCACCATTGGCCTCACCCAAGCCCTAGGCAAACTGGGGAAGAGTGTGGCGGCCTGTATCCGGGAACCATCCCTGGGGCCCACCTTCGGAATTAAGGGAGGGGCTGCCGGAGGCGGATACTCCCAAGTAGTACCCATGGAGGACATCAACCTCCATTTCACCGGAGACATTCACGCGGTCACCACTGCCCACAATCTCCTGGCTGCTCTGTTGGACAACCATATCGCCCAGGGCAATGCGCTGAACATCGATCCTAAGCGCATCGTGTTTAGGCGGGTTATGGATATGAACGATCGGCAGCTGCGCAACATAGTGATCGGCTTAGGAGGCCTCGGTGACGGATATGTGCGGGAAGCGGGCTTTGATATTTCCGTGGCTTCGGAGATTATGGCGATTCTCTGCTTAGCAGATGATCTGCAGGACCTCAAGGAGCGAGTAGGCAGAATCTTGGTGGCTTACACCTATGATCGCAAGCCGGTGTACGCCAGAGACCTCAATGCTCAGGGTGCCGTAGCAGTGATTATGAAAGACGCCATTAAACCTAACTTGGTGCAGACTCTGGAAGGCCAGCCTGTGTTTGTGCATGGCGGGCCCTTTGCCAACATAGCCCATGGCAACAACAGCATTATGGCCACCCGCATGGCTTTGAAGCTGGCAGACTATGTGGTCACTGAAGGCGGTTTTGCTGCTGACCTAGGCGCAGAGAAGTTCTTCGATATCGTCCACGGCTACTCGGGGCTAAAGCCCGATGTGGCAGTGGTTGTGGTCTCCGTGCGGGCTTTGAACATGCATGGCGGGGTTGCCAAGGAAGACGTAACGGTAACCAATCTGGAAGCACTGAACAAAGGCTTAGCCAACTTAGACAAGCATGTTGAGAACTTGAAGAAGTTCGGCCTGCCCATTGTGGTGGCCATCAACCAGTTCCCCACCGATGAACCTGAGGAGTTGGAGCTGGTGCAGAGGCACTGCCAGGAGCTTGGTGTGCGCTGGGCTGTGTCCCAAGTTGTGGTCAAGGGCGGAGCTGGGGGAGAACAACTGGCCCAGGCGGTGCTTGATGTCCTGGAGCAGGAACCGGCACAGTTTAAACCACTCTATGATTGGAAACTGCCCATAAAAGCGAAGCTGGAGATCTTGGCTAAAGAGATCTACGGCGCTGATGATGTGGTCTATGCACCCAAGGCAGAACGGTCCATCCGGGAGCTCACTAAGTTGGGCTATGGAGAACTGCCGGTCTGCGTGGCGAAGACCCAGCATTCCATTTCCGATAATCCGAAGCTGAAGGGCGTGCCTAAGGGCTGGAAGCTCACCATCACCGATGTGCGCCCATCTCTCGGTGCTGGATTCCTGGTCTGCCTAGCGGGGGACATTATGACCATGCCTGGACTGCCTGCCAAGCCAGCGGCGGAGAATGTAGATATTGATGCAGAAGGGAATATCACCGGTCTGTTCTAGACTGGGCTGCCGGGCCCTGGGGGCTAACCTCGGGGCCCGCATTGTGAGGAAAAAGAGGTTGTGCAATAGGAGCTAAGATGGTATACTAACGGAGAATGGTAGTGCCAGTGCAGCACAGCCGGTTTTTTCCCCTGTAGGAATTCCTATAGGGGAGTTTCTTTAGTTAGGGAGGGCGCTGACAAAATGAGCGTTTTAATGAGACAAAAAAGTGAGCTGATCTCGGCTATTGAGACTGCTATCCAGGCGGCCCTGGACAAGGGAGACCTAGTGGTGGAGTCGGTGCCGGAAGTCGGCCTTGAGGTACCCCGGGAGAAACAGCATGGGGACTTTGCCTCCAATATCGCCTTGGTGATGGCTAAGCCGGCCAAAAAGGCACCGCGGGAGGTAGCTCAGATCATTGTAGAAAACCTGCCCACAGCAGGTGTGATTCGGGACGTGGAGATCGCCGGCCCAGGCTTTATCAATTTCTTCTTGAGCAATGATTGGCTGTACGATACCCTGCGGACCATTGAAAAAGAGGGCGAGGCCTATGGCAACTGTGAGCATGGGGCAGGGGAAAAGGTGCTTTTGGAGTTTGTGAGCGCCAATCCCGTAGGGCCAATGAATGTAGTAAACGCCAGGGCAGCTGCGGTTGGTGACACCCTAGCCCGCATGATGAATGCAGTTGGCTATGCGGTGGACACGGAGTTCTATGTAAATGACGCTGGTAATCAGGCTGACATTTTCGCCCGGTCTATCGAAGCCCGTTACCAGCAGCTGACTAATCCTGATTACCCTTTCCCTGAGGACGGTTATCCCGCGGCTTACGTACAGGAACTTGCCGAAGTGCTAAAGAAGGAACGCCCTGACCTTCTAGATCTCCCCTTGGAGGAGCGTTTAGCCTTCTGCAAGCGCTGGGGGACCGATAAAATGGTGGAGATGCAGAAGGCAGATCTCCAGGCCTATGGTGTGGAGTTTGATCTCTGGTTCCGCGAGCGCGATCTGCATGCCCGGGGAGCCCTGGAAGCGGTCATCGACATTCTGCGGCAGCGCGGCCTGCTCTTTGAAGCGGAAGGTGCCCTCTGGTTTAAATCCACCCAGTTCGGCGATGACAAGGACCGGGTGATTGTGAAAAGCGACGGCTCCTACACCTACGTTACAGCTGATATCGCCTATCACCATGATAAGCTGCAGCGCGGTTTTACCAAGCTGATCAATATTTGGGGGCCGGACCATCACGGCTACATCGGCAGGATGAAAGCCGCCATTCAGGCCCTGGGATACGGCGAGGACACTCTGGAAGTACTTATTCTCCAGTATGTGGCTCTTTTGCGCGACGGCCAGCAGGTGAAAATGTCCAAACGGGCCGGAGAATTTATCACAATGCAGGATCTAGTAGACGAGGTTGGCAAAGATGCCGCCCGCTTCTTCTTCCTGAACCGCAGCCCAGAAAGCCACCTGGATTTCGATTTGAATCTGGCGGTGGAACAGTCTAATGAGAATCCCGTGTTCTATGTGCAGTACGCCCATGCCCGCATTTCCAGCATTCTGCGGCAGGGCAGGGAATTGGGCATAGAAGTGCCTACCTGCAGTGAAGTAGATTTGAGCCTGCTGCAGCATGAGACAGAATTAGACCTTTTGAAGCAGTTGGCTGCTCTGCCAGAAGAGCTGCTCACCGCGGCACTGCTGAGGGAGCCCCACCGTCTGACGCGCTACGCCATGGACTTGGCTGGATTGTTCCATTCCTTCTACACCGCCTGCCACATCTTAGGTGAGGAGGAGCAGCTCAGGGCTGCGCGGTTGGTGTTGGTAGCCAATATCCGGGTTGTGCTGAGAAAAGTACTAGGCCTGTTGGGTGTGGATGCCCCAGAGCAAATGTGAGGATGGTGAAGATGGGCTTTAGAGACAGTATACGGACATTGGTGCGTGCCTTCAAGCTCAGCTATGAGCATATCGGCAAGGTGATCGCGACGAACTTGGTCTGGTTTGCCTTGGGCTTCGGGCTTCTTCTGATCTTCACTTATCTCCCGGTGAAAAGCGAGCAAGTTTTCTTGCTTGTGCTGCTGATTACACCCCTGACCATTGGGGGTGCCTTGGGAGCAGTGCATTACCGTATGAACGCAGTTATTCAAGGTGAGGATACGGTCATAGGCGATATGTGGGTAGGGCTGAAACGCTATTTCCTGCGGGGAGCTATCCTCGCGATGTTGGCCGTGCTCGGCTTTGCCATTTTGTTCTTCAATATCTGGTTCAGCCAGAACTACCCCAGCAAGGTCTTCATCCTCCTTTCTGGCTTTTGGGTGTGGGGGATCGTGTTCTGGTACGCCATGCATTTGTTTGTGTTCCCGTTTATGGTGAACCAGGGTACAGGCGTGTTTGGTTCCTTGAAGAAGGCAGCCCTTGTTGTGCTGGATAATCCCTGGCCCAGCTTCCTATTGGTAGTATTCAGTCTAATTATCATCGCACTCAGCCTGGTTTTTGCAGCACCGCTCCTGATTTTTGTAGCGAGTTTCTTGGCCCTGCTGCAGAACCTGTTTTACCATGAGCTCATGGCGAAATACGAGATGTTGGCTGCGGAAAAAGCAGAAGATCGAGACGAAGAGTTGGAAGGGGAGGACCAGGAGTGAGCAAGTTTGTTTTTGTTACCGGAGGCGTAGTTTCCAGTTTGGGTAAGGGTATTACGGTGGCGTCCTTAGGACGGCTGCTCAAGAGCAGGGGTTTGAAGGTGAGTGTCCTCAAGTTTGACCCCTATCTCAACGTTGACCCTCGCACCATGAGCCCCTTCCAGCATGGAGAAGTATTCGTTACCGAGGACGGCGGGGAGACCGATCTGGACCTAGGCCACTACGAACGCTTTATTGACACCAACCTTTCCAAAGACAGCAACGTTACCAGCGGTAAGATTTATTACTCTATCCTCACCAGGGAGCGCAAGGGTGGTTACCGCGGCGGGACTGTTCAGGTGATACCCCATGTAACCAACGAGATCAAAGACCGCATCTGGTCTCTGGCCAAGAGCAGTGAGGCGGATGTGATCTTGGTGGAGATCGGTGGTACCGTGGGCGATATTGAAGGACTGCCGTTTCTAGAGGCGATTCGCCAGTTCCGTATGGATGTGGGGCGGGAATCGAGCCTCTTTATCCATGTTACTCTCATTCCCTATGTGGCCGCCGCCCAAGAACTGAAGACCAAACCCACACAGCATAGTGTGAAGGAACTTCGCAGCATCGGTATTCAGCCCGATGTGATTGTGTGCCGCAGTGAGGCCCATCTAACCGATGACATCCGGGCCAAAGTGGCTCTGTTCTGTAATGTTGAGGAAAAAGCGGTGATTCCCAATCCAGATGTGGAGAGTATTTATGAAGTACCCCTTTGCTTTGCGGAAGCGGGCTTAGACGAGATCGTTTTGGAAAAGCTAAATCTAACTGCGCCTGAAGCGGATCTCACCGTGTGGCGGGATCTGGTTTCCAGGATCAAAGATCTCTCCCAGAAAGTTGTTGTGGGCATTGTGGGGAAGTATGTTTCCCTGCCAGATTCCTACTTAAGTGTAGCTGAGTCTCTGCGCCATGCTGGGCTTCACCGCGGCGTCGAAGTTGAGGTGCGCTGGATCGAAGCGGAAGACCTGGAACAGGGCAAGCTGGACATATTGCAAGACCTGGACGGAATTTTGGTGCCTGGAGGATTTGGAGTCCGCGGTGTGGAAGGAAAGATCAAGGCCGCGCAATATGCTAGAGAACATAAGGTTCCCTATTTCGGCATTTGTTTGGGTATGCAGTGTGCAGTGATCGAGTTTGCTCGCAATGTGGCTGAGCTCAAGGACGCAGGCAGTGTGGAATTTGGCCACTGCCCTCACCCCGTGATCAGCTTCATCCCGGGTCAGCCTGAAATCACAGGCCTGGAAGGGCCCATGCGGGTGGGGACATATTCCTGCCAGATCCACCCAGACACTCACAGCATGCGCTGTTATCAGCAGGGTGAAGTGAAGGAGCGGCACAGAAACCGCTACACGGTTAACAACCAGTATGTGGAGAGATTATCTGAAGCGGGGATGCGGGTGGCAGGTTCCACCGAGGATGGTGTGGTGGAGATTGTCGAACTGGAGGATCATCCTTGGTTTGTGGGCACCCTCTTCCATCCCGAGTTTAAGTCTCGGCCAACGCGGCCTCATCCATTATTCGTCGGTTTTATGCAAGCGATCCTGGATAGAAGTCAGAAGTAGACTACTAGGAGGTGTTCGTATGCTTCGGATGAAAGTGAAGGCGGTGGGCATCGATCGTGAGACTTTGCTTCCCGTAGTCATTCTCGCCGATGAAGGAGAAGAGTCCTTTGTTCCGCTTGTAATCGGTCCAGCTGAAGCTAACGCCATCGCAGTTGTCCTAGAGAATGTGGAGGTACCTAGGCCTCTCACCCAAGACCTGCTGCTCAGTTCTGCTCTGGCCCTGGGGGCCAAGATAGATAAGGTAGTGATCACCGACCTAGCAGAAGATGTATATTATGCGGAAGTTCATTACCTGCAGGGAGGAAAAATCGTTCGGGTGGATGCCCGGCCTTCCGATGCCATCGCCTTGGCTCTACGGGCAGGCGCCTCGATTTTCGTCGATGAAAAGATCATCCCCCACGCTATTACTGTACCTAAGGAGGAAGACCCCGAACTGGAGCAGTTCCGCTCCTTCTTGGAGAATCTGTCTCCAGATGACTTTCGCAGGGAGAACTGATCACCGGTAATTTTGCATAGACAGGGCTTTTCGGCGCATACTCTTTGCTAGAAAGGGTGTGCGCCATGTTAATGCAAAATATTAAGCGGGGGTTACCCATCGTCATCTTCCTGTTGGTGATCAGCGGCCCTGTTTGGGCCCAAGGCCCTCCTTGGAGAATCGTCCATGGAGAGGTATGTCAGGTTCTGGCGGATCAGCATACACTGCTTCTAGCATATGACGGGCAAGAAGAGTATCTGGCCCTAACAGACGACTGCTTGATCCTCCGGGAGGGACAGGCCACCTCCCTGGAATCTCTGCGCCCCATAGGCCCTGACGCCTTCCAGGATGCTCTGTGCTGGGTCAACCCGAGTGGCTTAGTGGAATTGATTCTAGTGAACTACTACGTGGAAGAAGAGAACGGAGCGTTAGTTTCCTATGATATATTTGGTAATCGGAAATGATTTCAGAGGAAAATTCTTCTTGGTGGCGAACTATGATTCCCGATAGGGGGAATTATCGTGATTGTGAACAGCAAGCGGGCCTTGGCACTGGTCTGTCCTGCTTGCCAAAGACTAGAGACGCATGAGTTTTCGGTTTTTGAAGTCTCCCGGCGGCCTCTGCGGCTGGTATGCAGCTGCGGCTTTTTCCAAGGGAATTTGGCTCGGAGCCACAGCTGTTATGAACTGGATGTGTTCAGCGTGATCGGCCAGCGGGAGCATGTTCGTGTGCCCCGGCGGACTTTCTTTTCTACGCCACTTATGACCCTGTTTTCATCCCACAGTGGACATCATCTTGGTTATCTAGGCAATCCCGAAGACGTGACCAGCCTAGTTGCAGAGACTTCCCCTGTTTTTCTTCCCTCAGCCGACGACTTTGCCAATCCAGAGATCATGGGGCAGATCCTACAGCAGCTGCAGGATTTAGCGGAAAAGCAGAAAATCCGGTGTGATTGTGAGCACTCATCGGTGGGGCTGGATGTCTATGCCGATCGGGTGGAGTTAGTCTGTTCCTTTTGCGGTAGTGTAATCCAAATTGACGCCAGTACACCAAAACATCAAGAGCGGCTGTCCAGGGTGACAGAGATCATTATGGAGCCCTGTACCTCGCAGATGTTAGGCGAGTGGCTGAAACCATTGAACTGATATAGTATGATAAGGAGGCTGTTCAAGTGTTAGTATCGGGAAAAGAGTTGTTTCAAGCTGCGAAGCAAGGTGGGTATGCTGTTGGTGCTTTTAACGTGAATAATATGGAGATCATCCAGGCCATTATTGAGGCTGCAGAAGAGGAGAAGTCTCCTGTATTTCTCCAAGCCAGCCAAGGCGGTATTAAGTACGCAGGTATCGAGTACATCGCTGGCCTAGCCAAGACAGCTGCCGAAAAGGCCACTGTTCCTGTGGCTCTGAACCTGGACCACGGTACCAGTTTCACCCAAGTAGTGCAGTGCATTCGCCATGGTTTTTCTGCAGTAATGATCGATGGGTCCCAACATCCCTATGAGGATAATATCGCCATTACCCAAAAGGTTATCGAAGTGGCCCATCCCTGCGGCGTTTCCGTAGAAGCCGAACTCGGAAAAATCGGTGGGGTAGAGGACGATATCAAAGTGGAATCCGCCGATGCCACCTTCACCGATCCCAAGGAGGCCGCAGAGTTTGTAGAACGCACAAAGGTAGATGCCCTGGCCATTGCCATTGGCACCGCCCACGGTGTGTACAAAGGGGAACCGAAACTCGATTTCGATCGCTTGGCAGAAATAACAGCTGCCACCGATGTCCCCTTGGTGCTCCATGGTGCTTCTGGTGTAGGCGATGAGTCAATTCGCAAAGCAGTTTCTCTGGGTATCTGCAAGATCAACATCGATACCGAGCTCAGGCAGGCCTTCACCAAGGCAGTCCAAGAGGTTGTCCATACCAGCCCGAAAGAGTTCGACCCACGCAAACTACTGGGTCCAGCTCGGGAAGCCATGAAAGAGGTAGTACGGTACAAGATGAGGCTCTTTGGGTCGGCTGGACGTGCATAGTAGTGAAATGGGGGGAAGGTTCGCCCCTTCCCCCTTGCCTTAAGGTGGTGACTGTTTGAATATTGCAGAACTTGAATCGAAGACTTTTGCTGAACTGCAGGATTTAGCAAAGGAACTGGGTCTGTCAGGATTTCAGCGGCTGCGCAAGAAAGATTTGATTATTGAAATCCTGAAATACGAGACCATGAAGGAAAATCTCCTGTTTATCAGCGGGATTTTGGAGATTACCAGTGAGGGGTATGGGTTTCTGCGTGTAGATAATTACACACCCGGTTCCGACGACGTATACGTCTCTCCTTCACAAATCCGGCGCTTTTCCATGCGCACCGGGGATGAGATTCTGGGGCAGGTGCGTCCTCCCAAAGACGGTGAGAGATACTTCGCTCTCCTCAAGGTTTTAGCCATCAATCTCTCTGACCCCGAATTAGCTTCTCAACGCCCATGCTTTGATGACCTAACGCCCATCTACCCGCAGCGGCGTATCCACCTGGAAACATCACCAACGAATTATACCATGCGCCTTATGGATATATTATCACCATTGGGGTTTGGTCAACGAGGACTCATCGTTTCCCCACCTAAGGCCGGCAAGACTACGGTTTTGAAAATGCTGGCCAATGCCATCGCCGAAAATCACCCTGACACAGAGATCATTGTACTCTTGATCGATGAACGCCCAGAAGAAGTGACTGATATGGAGCGTTCGGTGAACGGCGAAGTTATTAGTTCTACCTTTGATCTGCCCCCAGAAAACCATGTGCGGGTTGCGGATATTGTTCTGGCCAGGGCGAAGCGTCTAGTGGAGTCAGGCAAGGATGTAGTCATTCTGCTGGACAGCATCACGCGCCTAGCGAGGGCCCACAACCTAGTGGTACCTCCCAGCGGACGTACGCTCTCAGGCGGCGTTGACCCAGCGGCGCTCCACCGGCCCAAGAGGTTTTTCGGGGCTGCTCGCAACTTTGAAGAGCAGGGAAGTTTAACAATTATAGCTACCGCTTTAGTGGAGACCGGCAGTCGCATGGACGACGTGATCTACGAAGAGTTTAAGGGTACGGGCAACATGGAACTGCACTTAGACCGCAAACTCGCTGAGCGCAGGATTTTCCCAGCCATTGAAATCTACCGTTCAGGTACACGGCGTGAAGATCTGCTCCTCACCGCCGAAGAACTGGACGCCACCTGGGTTCTGCGCAAAGCAATGAGCTCCTTGGGCCCAGCCGAAACCCTAGACTTGCTGTTGGATCGGGTGATCCATACCAAGACGAACCAGGAATTGATGGAACTGATTACCACTTCACCTTTTGCGGAAAATGTTAGGAACAAGTGAAGGGATATTGCTTGATGCGTCGAAGTTTTTCAAGTAGGTTATTGCCAGTCGAGGGAGGATTTGACATGAGGAGGCGGTTTGTCCGCGGCAAGGGTTTAGTTTTGCTGCTTTTTGCAGTAATCTTCAGTTTCGGGATCTTAGGACAGGTGGACACCAGGATGCACATTGGTGGCGGTGACTGGGATCTCGACAGCGTAATTTACATCAATGTGGACGACTATATCTACGACAATTTCGTCTCCCACGACAATTTCGGACAACCTTCAACTTCCGTGGAAACTCTAGCTGCCCTCGATGGAGTTACCCAGCCGGTGGAACGCACGCCAGAACCAACGCAGGAGGAGAGGGTGACGCCATCACTGCCTGAGTTGACTGCCAGCTTGGAGCTGAATTCAGGCGCTCCTTCCTGGGCAGAGTCGCCGCTCCAGGTGGCTACACCTCCTGTTCCAGCGCCACCCAAGGTGCAAGAGAAGAAGGAAGAGGTCAAAGAGACAAGAGAGCAGAAGACCGAGGAGAAACCCACCATTTTTGTACACAAGGTTAATTCAGGAGAGACTTTGTGGGATATCGCCAATGCCTACGGCACTACTGTGGATTCCATTCTTTCCGCTAATGAATTGTCGAATCCCAATATGCTTGCTGTGGGGCAGGAGCTGAGTATTCTTTCTGTTCAAGGGGTATTGCACAGAGTCGCTTCTGGTGAGAGCCTGTGGGAGATTTCCGAGCGCTATCAAGTGTCTATAGAGGAGATTACCAAGGCTAATAACATTACCGATCCCAGCCGCTTGCAGCCCAATACCAAGCTGGTTATTCCCGGCGCAACCCAGCTCAAACCGAGGGATGTCCTGCTCGTGAACGGGCAGCTGCAGAAGGCCTTCGACTGGCCTGTGCGGGGCCGCATCTCATCGACCTTTGGCCCACGCTGGGGTAGGATGCATAACGGTTTAGACATCGCGGTCAACACTGGAACTGCGGTGAGGGCCGCGGCTGATGGCAAAATAACCTTTGCTGGTTGGAACGGCGGCTATGGTATTCTAGTCATCGTCGACCATGGTAACGGCGTGGAGACGAGGTATGCCCATAACTCCCGGCTTAATGTAAAAGTAGGCCAGTCTGTAACCAGGGGACAGGTAATTGCCTACAGCGGCAATACCGGGAATTCAACTGGACCCCATGTGCACTTTGAGATTCGCTACCGCAATAATCCTGTGAATCCGCAGACCTACTTAAAGTAATCCATTATTGCCAGATTGACATGGTTGTGTTATAATTTGCTGTGGCTTTGTCAGTTTGGGTTAGTGAGGTGAAAGAGTTCATGAAAGCTGATATACATCCAAAGTACGGAAAATGCATCGTAACCTGCGCATGTGGAGAGACCTTTGAGACTGGGTCCACCAAATCGGAGATTAGAGTAGAAGTTTGCTCGAAGTGCCATCCCTTCTATACTGGTCAGCGGCAGACTGTGACCACGTCTGGCGGCAGGATCGAACGCTTCCGCACCAAGTATAACCTTAAGGACTAAGAACAAGGGAATAATAATGAGACAGAAAAAGCAGGGATTCCCTGCTTTTTTGTTCGAGGAGGGGTGTGAGGTGGGAGTCTTTTTAGCTCCCATGGCGGGGGTGACTGATCTACCCTTTCGGATCCTCGCCAGTGAGTTTGGCGCGGATTTGGTTGTGAGCGAGATGGTTTCCGCCCAAGCCCTGGTGTACCAAAACCAACGCACTCTGCGCATGCTTGCCATTGACGAGGGAGAACGGCCCTGTGCCATCCAGATATTCGGGCATGATCCTCAGGTGATGGCGGAGGCTGCCAAAATCGTGTATGAGACGGTTCAGCCAGAGATGATTGATCTCAACTTTGGCTGTCCTACTCCCAAGGTGGTTAAAAATGGGGATGGAGCCGCTCTGCTCAAGGATCCCCCTTTGCTGAGTAGAATTGCCTCCGCGGTTGTCCAAGCCGTCCCCATCCCGGTCACAGCCAAGATACGCTTGGGATGGGATCAGGACAGCATCAACTGCTTGGAGGTTGCCCAGCGCTTGGAAGAGGTTGGGGTGCATTGGATCACTGTACATGCCAGGACCAGGGAGCAGTTCTATTCAGGACAAGCCAAGTGGGAGTGGATTGGTAGAATCAAAGCCCGCTGCAGCATTCCCATTGTGGGTAATGGGGACATCTTTTCCGCGGTTTTGGCTAAGGAGATGATGGAGCAGACGGGGTGCGATCATGTGGCCATTGGCCGAGGGGCCCAGGGTAACCCCTGGATTTTCCGGCAGATTAAAGCCTATCTGTATGAAGGCATCCTGCTGCCAGAGCCAACCGTGGAGGAGAAGGTTTCCCTTGCCCTGCGCCACCTGGGCATGAAGGTGGAATACGATGGCGAAGCCAGGGCCGTCCGGGAGATGCGGCCTCATATGGCGTGGTATCTGAAGGGTATTCCCTATTCTGCGGAAACAAGGAAGGCCTTAAACACAGCCGCGACCTCGGCTGAAGTGGAAGCTCTCTTGAAAGAATTGTTGTAGGGCAGTGCTGAACGTGCTATAATTGGTGTGAACAATCTGTGCACAAGAGCGGGTGAGGGGATGGGCGACTTTTTTCGCATTGGAGATAAACTGCTCAATCGGACGAAACTGGATGGAATTGTGGACCGCATTTTCGATCTGAGAATCTCTGGGCTCTCCCAACAGGAGGTGGCGCAGCGCGTGGGCTGCGATCGCACCTTTATTTCGCGTCTGGAGAGCTTGGCTGAGATCCGCAAGGGCGGCAGCCTGGCCGTGATCGGCTTTCCTCTTGGTAATACAGAGGAGCTGGAGCATCTCTGCCAGGAGTTGGGTGTGGAATACACTCTCCTGCTCACTGATGCGGAGCGCTGGAAGCTTATCGAGTCCTTTGACGGTAAGAATCTGCTCAACTGGCTCATGGAGCTCATGGTGGAGATGAGCGAGTTTGATCATGTGATCATGATCGGGTCCGATATGCGCATCCGCTTGGCTGAAGCCATTCTAGGTGAGAAGGTTGTGGGAGTTTCCTTGGGCCCTTCGCCCATCAAAGGAGACATCCAATTCGACCCAGAACGGCTCAAGAAGCTCGTTAAATCCATTAAAGGGGAGTAGCTGATGAGACGGATCGTAAGTGTCAGCATTGGCTCGTCAAAGCGCGACAGCAAAGCCGCGGTGAACGTGTGCGGAGAGGACTTCTCCGTGGAACGCATTGGCACCGATGGCGACATGCAGAAGGCCATTTCCATTATTAAGGAGCTGGACGGCAAAGTGGCTGCCTTTGGGATGGGAGGGATCGATCTCTATCTCTGGGGTGGCAATAAGCGGTTCATACTGCGGGAAGCCAAGCAGATCGCCAGAGCTCCTCAACTCACTCCCATTGTGGACGGGTCTGGGTTGAAAAACACCCTGGAGCGCCGGGCCATTGAAACCCTGGCGGAAGAAGACCCCAATATGTTCAAGGGTAAGAAAGTGCTGTTAACCTGTGCAGTGGACCGCTTCGGTATGGCTGCTGCCCTGCAGAAGACAGGAGCTGAAGTGCTGTACGGCGATCTCATGTTTGCCTTGGGGCTGCCCGTTCCCATCTACAAGCTCAGTGTCCTGGAGAAGGTGGTTGCCGTTCTGGCACCTATTGTGGTGCAGTTCCCCTTCCGCTGGCTGTATCCCATTGGGTCTAAGCAGGAAGAGTCACCGGACCGCAAGAAGTACGAGAAGTACTATAACTGGGCAGATGTCATCGCAGGTGATTACCACCAGATCCGCAAGTACATGCCCGATGATCTCACGGGCAAGACTATCATTACCAATACCATCACACCCAAGGACGTGGAGTTTTTGCGTAAGCGGAATGTGCAGGAACTGATCACTACCACTCCCAACCTCGGGGGGCGTTCCTTCGGTACTAATGTGATGGAAGGACTTCTGGTTGCTCTCCTCAATAAGCCAGTGTCTGAGATCACACCAGAGGACTATTTGCGGATTTTGGATGAAATTGGGTTTAAACCGCGCCGGGAACCTTTGGCGGCCCAGGCGCAGTAAAACGGTTCTAGAAGCTTACAGAATAGGGATTGTCTGATTCTTGACATCCCTATTCTTTCTACTTATAATAGATGGAGCATTGAGAAGAAATTCCTTATCTATCTCCAGATCCTTCTGGTAAATGCAACTATAAAGGAGACTGAGCGTATGGCTGACAAAGAAGTATTGCTGACACCGGAGGGTTTAAAGAAGCTCGAAGCAGAGCTGGAAGAGCTGAAGACCGTCAAAAGGCGGGAAGTGGCTCAGCGGATTAGTGCATCTCTGGACTTCGGCGATATTTCCGAGAACTCCGAGTACGATGATGCAAAGAACGAGCAAGCCTTTATAGAGGGCAGAATCCTCACCTTGGAAAAGCTCCTGCGCAACGCCAGGATTATCGACACAGACGAAGATGATGACGAGACTGTGGTATCGATTGGCAAAAAGATTACGCTCAAGGACTTGCAGACAGAAGATGTTGTGGAGTATCAGCTGGTTGGTTCGGCGGAAGCTGACCCCATGGAGCTGAAAATCAGTAACGAGTCGCCTGTGGGCCAAGCCATTTTGGGCAAGACTTGTGGGACCATAGTGGAGGTAGAGGTGTTAGATGGCATTCTTCAATACGAGATAGTGAAGGTGGCCAAGTAAAACAGGAGGTTATCACGGTGAACGAGCAGCACGTAGATTACACAGAGGACAGAGAAGACCTCAATGAACTAATGGCAGTACGTCGAGAAAAGCTGCGGGATCTCATAGATTTGGGCATTGATCCTTTTGGTGAAAAGTTCGAACGCACTCATACCGCCCAGGAGATTCTGGACCGTTTTGACGAACTTGAGGGCCAGGATACCGTGATTGCCGGACGTATCATGTCGCTGCGTACCCATGGGAAAGCCACATTTGCTGACCTTATGGACAGCACTGGCCGCATTCAGCTGTACTTGCGAGTCAACACCCTCGGGGAAGAGCTGTACGAGCTTCTGCAGAAGGTGGACATCGGCGACATACTTGGCATTAAGGGCACCATCTTCCGTACACGCCGCGGCGAGATCAGTGTGGAAGTGCTGGACATGAAGTTTCTGTCCAAGTCCCTGCGGCCGCTGCCATCCAAGTGGCACGGATTGAAGGATGTGGACCTGCGCTATCGCCAGCGCTATGTTGACTTAATCGTCAACCCTGGCGTACGCGAGGTTTTTGAAACCAGGAGCAAAATTATCCAAAGCCTGCGCAAGTTCCTTACTGAGCGTGGCTTTATTGAAGTGGAAACTCCCATGCTGCATGTGATTGCAGGTGGAGCGGCGGCCCGGCCTTTTACCACCCATCACAATGCCTTGGATATGGATCTCTACCTGCGCATCGCCCCCGAACTGTATCTCAAGCGCCTGCTCGTGGGGGGCTTTGACAAGGTGTTTGAGCTTGGCAAGATGTTCCGCAATGAGGGCATCTCCACCAAGCATAACCCTGAGTTCACCATGTGTGAGCTGTACATGGCCTATGGCGATGCCAATGATATGATGAATCTCACGGAAGAAGTGTACGCCTACATCGCCCAGGAAGTGTTGGGTACAACCAAAATCACGTTCCAAGGGCAGGAAATTGACCTGACTCCGCCCTGGCCGCGGGTGCCCATGTTGGATGCCATTAAGGAACATTCAGGGGTTGATCTCACTGGGCTCAGCGCTGAAGAGGCCAGGAAGGCCGCGAAGGAGAAGGGGTTGGCGATTGAACCCAATGCTACCTATGGCCAGGTATTGGACGAGTTCTTTGACGTGTTTGTTGAACCTAAGCTGATTCAGCCTGTCTTTATCACTGATCATCCCGTGGAGGTCAGTCCTTTGGCCAAACGCAAGAAGGGCAACCCCAATTTGACGGATCGTTTCGAGCCCTTCATTGTCACTTGGGAAGTGGCCAACGGCTTTACTGAGCTGAATGACCCAATTGATCAGGAGTACCGGTTTAGACAGCAGATGGCTCAGCGTGAGGCCGGCGATGATGAGGCCCATATGATGGATGAGGATTATATCCGTGCCCTGGAATACGGTATGCCTCCCGCTGGTGGCCTGGGGCTGGGCATCGACCGCATGGTTATGCTCTTCACCGATTCGCCAAGCATTCGGGACGTACTGCTCTTCCCCCATATGCGTCCCCGCTCGTAATAGCATAGCAGTGTGTAAGCCTGTTCGGGTATTGTTCGCCTGAGCAGGCTTTTTTCATGCCCAAAGACGATTTTTGTAGGAAAACGGACCTTGGGCGAGAACGAACGAGCTAGAGTTGTCCAATCTCCGAATGTGGACATTACATGTCCTTGATCCCGAATATGATTGGTGGTATATTAGGCATTGGCTCCGGCAGAAAGCTGTTGGACAAACAGCGGACGTGAGCTGCTCAGTACCTTGAAAACCAAACAACAATCTTGAACACAAAGTTCTGTGTTTGAAGAGAATAAGCCAAGCATCTAGAGTAATCTAGATACAAGTTTGTGCGCTCTGAACAATTCAGAGAGATGGCGCAAGC
>DURH01000003.1 GCA_012837385.1 Bacillota bacterium | reverse complement strand
AATTTCCCACCGCCCATGATGGGGAAGCGGAAGCTTGGGCTTTGCTCTGGGTACAAGCGGTTGAAGTAAATCTTGTCGCTCTTCACATAGGCCGCAAACGCTAAGTAGTGTTCCTTGGTCATGGGATGATCCACAGTTATGAAGTAATCGATATCGATCTCTTCGATAGTGATTTTCGGTAGTGCGGACTGATCCGAAGGAAAGGCCTGCTCTAACTTCCTTCCGCAGCAGAAAATGCCGGCACTTCCTGTGCTAACCAAGATATTCCCACAGGAGGGACAGACATAAAACCGGACTCTATCAATGTTGCCGGGATCACGTTTGTTAGGTGTGATTTCCCCTTCCATAAGCTGCTTCATGTCCACACCTAGAATAGTGGACAGATCAGACCACAAGGATAGATCAGGACAACCCAAGCCGCATTCCCACTTGGAAACGGTTTTACTCTGAATCCCCAGCGCATCGGCGATATTCTTTTGGGTCAAGTTTTGCTCCTTACGAAGCTTGGCTATCAGCCTGCCGATCTTCCCACAGTCCATGTCTGCACCTCCGTTTCCAAGCTAGTATAACATATTGCTCAGCGCCATACCCTCTGTGCCCGGGGATTGGCCGCGAGATGCTTGTTCAGCAGGGCTTCAAGCTTAGCCGTATGATCTTCATTGGGGTCTTTATAATCCAGCACCTCAACAACGGATAGCTCAAAACCTTCCGGCCCATACTCTTTCCACAGCTGCTGCAGCTGTGTGTTAGGGTGGATGTTAGCGGACAATTTCATCTTTGTACTGTTAAAGCTAGCTCTGGTGTCCCTAGAAATGTCTAGGAATACATCGCCGGTTTCTGTACACCGAAAGGAAATTATGCCCATTTCGGGTCTCCTGAGTCGATAAGCCATTATAAGTTCTTTTTTTCTTTTGGGATCCATTGTGTTCACCTCAATCCTATTATGGACTAAAAGACTGATAATAGGAACCTACGTTCCGTAGACCTGCGCAGTTTTGTCGCACAGTTAGGCATCTCCCGGATCGCCTGCCAGGTGTGGGAAGTGAAACGGGCCACTGGCGTACAGCCAATAGCCCGTTTCGTTTTGGGTGGTATCTATTTCGCTAGAGGGAAAGGTCTCACTTGCTCTAGGAGAATCTCCCTGCCTTTCAACAGCTGCTCCAGGGGTGTTCCCGGTGCGTATTCCAAGATAAACTCGCAGTCTGCATTGCAGTGAGTCATGGCCTGGAAGATGGACTCCCATTCCATGGTTCCCTGGTAAATGGGCAGATGCTGATCACCCTTACCATCGTTGTCATGGATATGCAGAGCCAAGAGTCTGGGGGCCACTTTCTCAATCAGGATCGGGATATTCCACCCATTGATATGGGCATGGCCCACGTCCACTAAATAGCCCACTATGGGATCGACATCGTCAAGCACGGAAACGAACTCTTCTTCAGTGTAAATGGACTGCCCGCGGTAACCTACGTTTTCCATGGCCAGCTGTACTCCTAAGGACTTGGCCACCTCCGCTAGACGGTGCATGGTTTCTTTGGCTCTCAGCTTAGCTAGTTCCCGGGAGAAGGCGGGGGAGCCCAAGAACCCAGGATGCAGGACGATTTGGTTAGCCCCGATCTCAGCGGAGAAGCGGAGGGCTAGGAGATGATGTTCGTAAGCAGCTGCCCGCAGCATGCAGGTTTCAGCCGTTAGGTTTATGTCCCAAGCAGCTGGATGGACGGAATAGCTTACATTCCTTTTCCTCAGCTCTTTCACAAGTTGGGAGAAATCAGCGCCGTAGCTGTCCCAAGCCGCTCCATCCATCATCAGTTCAACGCGGTCTGCTCCCAGATGTATTAAGCGGTCCACGTTTTCCAAAACACTGTTATTGAGCAGAATCAGTTCAGAGTAGCTTATATTCATAGACTTCGCCTCTTTCAGTTGATATGGCCTGGGCGCTGCCTGCGCCGTCAGGCCTTCTATAGTACAATCAGTTTTTCGGCGTTGAGCTTCACCTGAACTGTTTCGCCGATCTTGATTCTAGCGCCGTTGGGCACCTCGAAGAAGATCTCCTCATTTCCAGCCCTGGCTACAACATGATAGCAGTCGCCCATGAAGATGCACTGTTCGGCAATGGCCTGAATGATGTTCCCTGAGTTATCGGCCTTGGTTCCCACTAGTTCAATATCCTCTGGCCGCAGGTAAGCGTTAACCTCATCGCCAGCGCGCTTTTCGGTACCACTTGGTGCAGGCAGCTGGATGAAGCCTAGGTCCACAAAGAGTCCGTCGGCGCCGCTGACCATTTTCCCCTTTACACAGTTGATGCGGCCGATAAAGTCTGCTACAAAATCAGTCTTGGGGGAGGAATAGATGCGCTCAGGGGTATCTACTTGTTCAATCACGCCCAAGTTCATCACAGCGATGCGATCGGCGATGGACATGGCTTCCAGCTGGTCGTGGGTGACATAGATGGCGGTGATGCCCAGTTTGCGCAGCATCTGCCCCAGCTCGATGCGGAGGTATTCCTTGAGCTTGGCGTCTAGAGCGGTTAGGGGCTCGTCCAAAAGGAGTACTTCCGGTTCAATGGCCAACACTCTGGCAATGGCTACACGCTGCTGCTGCCCTCCAGAAAGCTGGCGGGGCTTTTTCTCCGCGTGTTCCACCAGTTCCATCATTTCCAAGAGGCTGTCTACCTTGCGGCTTATTTCCGCCTTAGCCATCTTGCGCAGCTTCAAGCCAAAGGCGATGTTTTCCCGCACTGTCATGGTGGGGAAGAGGGCGTAATTTTGGAACACAAAGCCCACATTACGGTCTTCCACAGGTACTTGGGAGACTTCTTTGTTGTAGAAGTAGATGTCGCCACCGGACTTCTGCTCGAGGCCGCCAATGGTCCTAAGCAAGGTGCTTTTCCCACAGCCTGAGGGGCCCAAAAGGACAAGGATTTCCCCTTCGGCGATGTCTAAGTTAATGTCATGCAGCGCCCTGGTGCCATCTGGGAATACCTTAGAAATATGCTTTATCGAAATATGGGTTTTCCTGGTCAAAGCAATCTCTCCTTACATGGTTTTGCTTTTATTGAGTCGGTTCAAAAGAAGGCTGAGGGGTATCGCTAGAACCAAGAACAGTGTGGTAAAAGCGCTGCCCACCTCGATACGCAGGGAAGCATAGGATTCATACATACCCACAGGGAGTGTCATCAAGAAGGGAGTATAAAGGAAGAAAGTGATGTTGAACTCCCCCAGTGACAGCAAGAGGACGTTAATCGCCCCTGATAGGACCGAAACGCGGATGGCGGGGAAGATCACTGTGAAAAACCTTCTGATGGGGCCTGCTCCCAGGGAGGCTGCCGCCTCGTCTACCGCCCTGAAATTCGTGGAGCGCAGTGCGCCTGTCACAGTTCTGAAGATCAGAGGAAAGGTAAAGACGATATGGCCGATGAGGATTAGGATACCGGACTGTCTCATTACCGCGTAAGCCTGTGCCAAAGCCAAACCTATGGCGATTCCTGGGATGGCAGTGGGCAAGGTGAGGATTTCCTCAAAGAACTTAATCCACTTGGAATGGGCGTTCTTGGCCATGCAGACCTTGTAGGCGGCCATGCTTCCTAAAATCGTGTTTACAACCACTGTCACCGCGGAGATGAGCAGGGTGATCTTGATGGTATGGCCGTAATAATAGAAGACGTACTCATACCAGCGCATGGTCAATCCGCGGCTGAACATGGTCTGTCCCCAATAGGCGGAAAAGGAACCGAGAACCGTGAAAATGATGGGGACAATCAAGAAAGCTGATGTGAGCAGAATGAGCACAAAGGCTAGTACCTTGAAAGCTTTACTGACAATACTGTTACCCATGATTGCCTTACTCCTTTTCTAACAGAACTCGGGATACCATGTTCAAAGTAACGCAGATGACACCGATTAAAATGGCAATGGCACTTGCTGAGCCGATCTTGAAGTTGAGGGTAAAGTCGGTGTACATAATGATGGGCAAAATCTCAAATTGGTTAGCCAGGGTAAAGGCAGTTCCAAAGGCACCCATGGAAGTGTAGAAAGAGATGGCTGCCGCCGAGATAAAGGCTGGAGCCAGGGTGGGAATTACCACGTAAAGCAGGGCCTGTAGTTCATTGGCTCCAATTGTCCTGGCCGCTTCTTCCAGGCGCCTGTCAAACTCCACCACCGCACCATGGACCGTCATCACGATTTTGGGAATCATAAAATAGAGGTAAGCAAAGAAGATCCCTGTGATGGTGTAGGCGAAAGAGCCTATGGCTTTTCCTGTGATCTGCCGGGTGAGCATGGGAACCACACCGGTATTTCCAAACAAAACGATGATCATAAATCCTACTACCACCCCAGGCAGAGATGCGGGGAAGGTAATTAAGGTCATGTATAAGTTCTTCCCTTTAAACTCCGTGCGGGCTAAGAAGAATGCAATCAAGCCCGACAGTACCAGCGTGCCTGCTGTCACCACCACGGAAAGCCAGAAACTGTTCCAGAGGGATTTGGAATAACGGGGGTTGGTCAAAATTTGAATGTAATTGTCTAGGGTGAATCCATCTGCTCCCTGGAAGCTGAAGATGACGAGCATCCCCATGGGTAGAATGAAGAATAATCCGAAGAGGAGCAGCGTGGGCCCTAGAAATAGGGTATTTGCTAGTCGTCGCATAACCAAGTGCCTCCTGTACTAGTGCATGATAGAGGGCGGACCAGAAGTTTACCCTCTGGTCCGATAACTCAATGTGCGGCTATCCACCAAACTCCGCAAGCCACTTATTGTTGAACCCTTCTTGGACCTTGCTCATTAGTTCGTAGTCTACGTCAAATACTCGTTCATAGTCGCTGGCAGGTAAGAACTTGGACTCGATTTCTTCTGTTAGTACATCTGGGTTGATGGGCCGCACATAGCCCTTGGCAAAGAGTTCTTGGCCCTTGGCTGAAAAGAGGAAGTCCAGCAGCCGTTTGCCGTTCTCTTCGTTGGGGGAACCATTGACCAAACCAACTACATAAGGAATCTTAAGGGAACCTTCTAAGGGAATCACTACTTCGATGGGACCAAACTGCTCATACTTCAGACCATAGCCGTTAAAGTCCGCGTCGATGAGAATGGGGATTTCACCTTTCATCAGCTTTGCAGTAGAAGTCTGTTTGGGATAGATTACATCGTTCTCGTTGAGTTTTCTGAAGTAGTCAAAGGCAGGTTCAAAGTCTTCCAGGGTGCCGCCCAGCGCTTCGTTGACTGCTACAACTACGCTGTAGCCGATGGCGGCAGAAGTGGGATCCAACATGCCGATCATACCCTTGTACATGGGATCGAGCAGGTCTTCCCAGCTTTGGGGCATGGGACGGTCACCTAGGGCTTCGGTGTTGACCAAGATAGCAACAGAGCCGTAATGAACCGTGGTGTAGAGGCCATTGGCATCCTTCAGCGCAGGTTCTACATCGTCAAATCCCGGAGGCATGTAGCTCTGCAGTACTCCCTCTTTCACAGCTTGAGGGGCGAAGGCGATTCCTAAGTAAACAACGTCACAGAGAGGGCTGTTCTTTTCTGCAATGAGGGCTGTGAGAGATTGTCCGCTGTTCTTGTTGTCGTTAGGGGCGGTAATGCCTGTCTCCCGGGAGAACTCACGTAAGACGTCTCCCCAGTTAACCCAGTTCTGCGGCGTATTGTAGGTGACAACAACGTTGTCCCTGCTGCCGCCGAGGCTCCAACCAGCCGTTAGCAACACCAAAACGGCTAGAAGGGAGCAGATGAGAGTAGTACGTACTGCGCTGCGCAATCTTTTCATTCTCCATCGTCCCTTTCCTGGTTTATTGATAGTATCAATACTCAACAACGATAAGTCATTGATACTTTCAATGGATTTGAGTTAATATTACCAATAACAGCACCGCCTGTCAACATAAATAATACGTTTATGTACCAATCCATAACAACACTCGACTATTTCTAAGAATCATTCCTAAATAGGCCCTCCGATTTTGGAAATTGCCCAATTGATCCTTTACAGTCTTATTAATTATTGATAGAGTATGAGGCAAGGGGGGTGATGGACTTGAAAGGAAAGAAGCCAACGGCGCAGGATGTGGCGGCTCTAGCCGGAGTCTCCCAATCCACGGTTTCAATGATCTTGAATAATAAACCCAATGTGTCTTTTGCGCCTGAGACTATAGAACGGGTATATAATGCGGCGCGCCAGCTTGACTACAAAGTAAAAAAGGCGCAGACCATAGCGCTCACTAAGGAAGAACCAGTGATTGCAGTGGTAACACCCATGCTGGCCAATCCCTACTACTCCTCCCTGGTTCAATCTGTGGAAAATGAAGCGTCCAGCAGAGATTTTGGAGTGTTGGTGTGCAATACCTACCATGATTCAGACACAGAGAGCCGCTACTTAGATCTTTTTTCGCGGTCCGCTTTTGCCGGTATCATCTACACCTTTATGCCCTACCACTTGGAGAGAGTTAAGGCTCTATCCATGTCTCTGCCTGTAGTTGTGGTTGGCGATAAGAATCAGTCTATTGATATTGATACCGTTGAACTCAACAGCGTGGAAGCGGGTGAACTGATCGCCAGACACCTGCTGAATTTCGGGCACAAGAAAATGGCGTTTATTACTACGCCATTGAGCAAAAACAACCTACCCCGCATGCGGCGCCTGGAAGGTGTGCGAAGCGAGGTAGAGGCTGCCGGCGGTGAGCTGGTGGTGGTGGAATCAGATAAAAAATTGACGACACATAAGTATCAACCCAATTTGGAGTATCATGTGGGCTATGAACTGACTAAGTCTGTACTTAAGGACCGTTCAATAACTGCCTACATCGGGGTAAATGACATGGTGGCCTACGGTATTCTTGATGCCCTGGAAGAGGCGGGCTTAAGTGTCCCTGAGGAATGCTCGGTTTGCGGGTTTGACAACATTTTCCCGTCCCGCTTCCGGCGTGTGGCCCTCACCACCATAGACTCTTTCTTGATGGAAAAGGGGAAAGCCGCTTTTGAGCTCCTGGCTAGGAAGATTTCCCAAGAGAAAGAGAGCAGCAACAACGGTATTTATCGCATCGAGTACAAACCGGTCTTGATTGCCAGAGGTTCCACAGGACCCTGTGCTCCTTGAAAGACCGCTGTTTACCATTTTATCCCCCGCAAAGCGCGGGGGTTTTGCATTTTGGGGTACAAGGGGGAGGAAAACGGCTGGCCTTCACCAAAAACAGGATCAAACGATGCGAAGTGATAGTGGGGAAGGGAGGTGTTTTTATGCAGCCAATGATCTTTGAACTGGGAGAGCTGTTGATCGCCGGTGTTTCAGGAGATGGGAGCAGGACCGGGGAAGTGTGGGAGCGGTTTATGGAGCTACAAGAGACCATAGGCATCACCAACAAGCTGTCGGACTATGGCTATGAGATTCGCCTGTACCATGGTGATGAGGACACAGTGCATGTGGGTGTCAGTGTGGCAAACAGTGATGTAGATAGTGAGTTCACTATCTTCAGACTGCCTCCATCCACCTATGCAGCATTCGAGGTGGAAGTCGCCAGGGGCTATGACAGCGAGAATGAAAACATGGACCGGTGGCTGGAGGCAAACAAGGAGAAATACGAGCAGAGGACCATTGACGGAAGCTATTACGTGGTCGAATTCTATGATGAAAGGTTCACGGGCGATGAGGAAGGCTCCATAGTGGAGATCTGGATACCGTTAGAGGAGAAGTGATGCCGGTGCTGTTTGGCATAAGAGAATAGGGGCCGCTTCATGGCTACTTTGCCCCGGTAGAACCGTAGAGCTTGTCCATGCTCTCAATGAAGTGGCCCCATCCTGGATTAGACTCTTTCTCGCGATCCGTTAGGTAATACCGATATTTGTAGAGCATTTTTAAGCCACGTCTATCGGCGAGGCCATGCGTATATAGGTAGAAGATGATTTCGTACATCCGTATTGCCTGAACGTTATCTAGGCCTGTGGACCATTTCTCGGCATTTTCTATCAGCTTCAGGGCATTTGAGTCGTGGGCTGCGAAGTAGAGCAGGCCCTTGGCCGCGATGTACGCGAGGGTCTTCACTTCGCCCCTGTCATCCCGATTGTCCCATAACGGGTCATATCTTGTCAGTGGGTAGATGCGGCGTTCGATGGCATCTCTTAGCATCCTTTCGGCCTTGGTAAGGGTGGAATCGCGATGAACTTGGAGCCGCGGTGGGCAAGAGTTTAGCATTTCGTCAGCGTACTGGCGAGTGGAAGATTCTATCAACTCATCTAGCACGGCTTCATGGATGGCCAGATTGGGGAAGGCTGAAAACACAGGATCTAGCCAGAGCTTTCTGAATGTCTCGAAGTCGAAACCTAACGATGTGATTCTGGACCGCTGCGGCGGAATCAGGAAATTGGCGTCGAGAGTTATCATTTGGTCCGGCTGTTCCATGATACTAAGTAGGGCCGGATTGCTAGATGCCAGGTTGACCCTCATAGCCCATCTCCCCGCCGAAAAACGTTTCAAGCTCTTTGATATCCTCTTCTGCGACCCTATACCCGTACCCGAAATCTCTTGGGCTCTTACCGTACAACTCCAGTAATTCTGCGAACTGGTCATCATCAACCAGGTTATCCTCGAAATTCCTGATGATAACTTCGATGCTCTTTGGTGAAGTGCCGGTTATTCGTGTCACCCTGTTCAACATTGAGAACACGGTGTCGTTGGTGGCCATGCCTATTCTCCAGTACTCTCCCTCGGGAGAGCGCGCATCTATGGCGCATAGTTCTTCGTACTGAGTATCGCTCACTGCATCTACCTCTTTTAGTCTTCGAACAAGTGCAGGATAGGGGAGCCACCACGTACAATGCAGGCGTGCAACAAACCGTAGAAGCTTTTTCGTGGGAATACCCTTCAGTGACGGCGTTTTGAACTCGCTGATGACAACATTTCTCAGGGCTCCTTCGGGGAGCAGAAACTCGGCTGCGAAGCGATTCGCTTTTACTTCTATGAGGGTTGCGTCGTCATCGACTCGACTGAAATGCGAGCCGGTTTTTGCGAAGAAATGGTACAGCTCGTGGGCAATGGCAAAGAGCTGCTTGTCATAATAGTCAGCGGAGTTCAGGCCAATGAACACTAGTTCGTTGTCGCCATCTCTTGAGTATATCATTGCCGCCGAAAACGCCGGCCGATCGCCACGTGATTCAATGGGAAGCTGGAGCAGTGTGATATCCAATTTGTCGAGAACAGAAAAAATCTCTGCCGCAATCGGGGTGTTGACAAAACCTAGAGCGAGACGGTTCTCTTCAGCAAGTCTCTTAATCTCTGCCACTTGAAGGTCGCTAAGTTGCGTTGTTAGTCTCATTTTCGAACTTCTTCCTTAACAGGAACTGCTGCCGCAGAGCCAGCATCATGGTGAACAGTTTGTCGACACCTTCTTTTTCCTCGTCTGTGAGGTCTTCGCTTTTCAGGGCAATGAAGGAATGGTCTTCTTGAGACTCAGTGAATACATCCATCACATCGAAGTCCAGTGCATTGGACAGGGCCTCGAGCTGGCGGATCGATGGGATGAAATCCTCCCGTTCGATGCGCCCGATGGTTACGCGGTTAATGCCCGTAAGGCTGCTCAGCTCCTCCTGAGTCAGGTTCAGGTTTTCGCGTTTGGCCTTAACGGTCTCCGCGAGCTTCGCCGTTGAGAGACTTTTCACTGCCTTAACCTCCTTCCGCCACATATTATGTCCTTCGGTGACTTTATGATACAAGAAATGTCACGAAAAGTCAAATCGCCAGGGTCCGTGTCACTGTATGCAACAAAAAGTGTCATCGAGCTCCTTTTGTGTTCGGGCACCTACAGGAATCAACATCCCGACGGCGAAATAGTCTGAAGTATCTAGTGCAGGGAGGAAAATAGATGATCGTAACGACAACGCCAAATGTAGAAGGCAGGAGCATCACCCAGTACTATGGAGTAGTGGCCGGAGAAACGATCATGGGAGCCAATGTTCTTCGGGACATTATGGCCAGCATCACCGATGTGATTGGCGGACGCAGTGCAGCGTATGAAGATCAGCTGATCAAAGCCCGGGACATTGCTATTCGAGAAATGTGCGACAGGGCCGCACGGCTGGGAGCCAATGCGGTGGTTGGTGTAGACCTTGACTATGAAGTGCTGGGCTCCAAAAACGGCATGCTCATGGTTTCGGCGTCAGGAACGGCAGTTAAGTTGGATTAGTGGGGAGATGCTGGGAACTGGCCCAGCGTCTTTCGCGCAGAGGCAATGTGCCTACTAGAACGGACTAGTGGGGCAGGGCCTCTTTTTTTGTGCTTTTCGTAAGATCGGGCCATGTCCCTTCCAGGCTTTAGGTGCTAGCATCACCGATAATCCCTTGGCTAGCAGCCTATTTGTTTCTTGTGGCGAAACATGGTTGGCCAATATGTCAACTATTTCACAAAAAGTCCCCAGGATCCATTGACAGTGAAAAGGGTCAATGATAGGCTTGTATTGGATTGGTTTTATTTTGGTTTTGTTTTGTTTAGGAAGGAGGCAGAGGGATGGGAAGGATTGGAATTGGTGAGCTGATCCTGGTTTTGGTCATTGCTTTGGTGGTCTTTGGCCCTGCTAAGCTGCCCGAGATCGGAAAAGCAGTCGGCAAGGGGCTCAGGGAGTTCAAAAACGCCACTAAGGGGCTTGATGGAACTGAGGATGAGGAAAAGAAAACTGCTTAATGACTGAAGTTGGTGGATGTCTATGTTCAAAAGGCAGCGCAGAGCGCAGAGTGATGGAGAAGGCATGACCCTGGTGGAGCATCTGGCGGAGTTGAGGCGCCGGATCATTGTCAGCGCTCTGACACTGATAGTCGCCGTTGTAGTGGGCTTTTACTATTCTTCTCCACTTGTTGAGTTCTTTACACGCCTGCCAGGGGAGCTGGTCTATCTTTACCCTGGAGAGGCTTTCTTTGTGCACTTGGAAGTAGCTTTAGTCGTAGGAATTGTGCTAAGCTCGCCGGTGATCTTGTACCAAGTTATCCAGTTCGTGGTACCCGGCCTCTTAGAAAGAGAGAAGCGTGTTCTGTATTTGGGCTTACCTTTGGCCCTGGTTATGTTTATGGTGGGGGTTGTCTTTGCCTATCAGGTGATCCTGCCCTTGGCCTATCGATTCTTTCTTGGTTTCGGCACGGAGTCTCTGGCGCCCATGATTTCCATCGGCAACTACGTATCTTTCGTTCTCCGTCTTGTTTTGCCCTTTGGTTTGGTTTTCCAGTTGCCTTTAGTCGTGCTGATCCTGACCGGTACTGGAATTCTCACTCCCAATACACTGATACGCTACAGGAAGTATATCATCCTGGTGATCTTTATCGGGGCGGCTGTCATGACTCCACCAGATGTGATTTCCCAGGCCTTAATGGCCCTGCCTATGTTGGTGCTTTACGAAGTCAGCATTCTGTTGGCGAAGCTTGTTGTCCGTAAGAAGCAGGCTCCACAAGCCTAGGCTATTTTTTTCAGCTTCGATTGTGAAATTTCGAACAAACATTACTAAACCAGTAAGATTTGTTCAGCCCACCTTAGGAATCTTTGCTCTAAAGATTTAATATAACAAATGGAGGCGCATGTAGATGGAAGCAAAGAAAAAAGTACTAACGAGGAGAGACTTTCTAGTCAGTGCAGGCGGAGCCGCTGCCGGTTTGGCTTTGGCCACCAGTGGTTTGGGAATTCTGGCACCGAAGGCTGAAGGCGCGACAATCGACCTGCCCGACTATCCCTGGACTGAGTATTTCAACAAACCCTTAGATGTGGAAGCAGTACGGGAACTCGGCGCCAAGTACTATGGTGAAGGCTTAGGCTGCGCTGAAGGCGCCTTTAGGGCCCTTTTGGAATCGCTGGGCGAACCATTCAGCTTTGTACCATCCCAGATCATGAACTTTGGTAAAGGCGGAGTAGTAGCATGGGGAACACTGTGCGGCGCACTTAATGGAGCAGCAGCTGCCGTGTCTTTGGTATTCGGCGGACAGCAGATGGCTGCAATTGTTAATGAACTTATGGCTTGGTACAGCGCCACAGCACTGCCCCTCACCCATGAACACCGCAGCGTAGCAGGGAATCCACTCTGCCATGCATCCATTGCCAACTGGTGTAAAGTGTCTGGCAAGAAATCCAGCGAGAGAGGACCCCGCTGCAAGGCTCTTACCGGCGACGTTGCAGCCCAAGCTGCTCTGTACATGAACCAAATGCTCGAGGGAACCTTTGTACCAGTCTTTGAAATGTCCGAGGAAACCAAGGCCTGCTTCGACTGCCACGTAGGCGGCTTCGCAGATGATACCTTAGGCAAAATGGACTGCAAAGGCTGCCACGAAGGGCACTAAAGTCTAGCTGCGTACCTCTGGGGAAAGCGTACAGTACGCTTTCCCCAGTTTACTTCGAAGTGGAGTAGGTGTTATGAACAAGAAGGTTAAGATTGTCATTCTATCGCTGTTGCCAGTTCTAGCCCTGGGATTTCTCGCTTTTCGAGCCTTTGAAAACTCAGCGGCCTATTATTACACCATTTCCGAGGCTAAGGCCCTGGAAGGGCAGGAACAGAAGCTGCGCATTAAAGGGCAGCTGGTGGAGGATAGTGTGGACTACGATTCCAGCATTCCCCTTTTAGAGTTTGCCCTTACAGACCAAGACTGCCAGATTGAGGTGGTCTATCAAGGGGTGCTTCCTGACAACTTCCATCACGCCGACGAGGTGATCGTGGAGGGGAAGTTCAATTCCCAGGGGCAGTTTATGGTGAGTAAGTTGATGCTGCAGTGCCCATCCAAGTATGAAGGAGAAGAATAGTGCACTACCTAGGACTTATTTCCCTTTACATCGCTTTCGGATCTGCCCTTCTTGCTGTTCTCGCTGGAGCCCGAGCCCAGGCTCGAACACGTCTGTCCAGAAGGGCTAACCTGCTTTCCAGCTTGGCGGTGGCCTTAAGCACTCTGGTTTTGGTATTCGCCTTTCTCAGCAACGATTTCCGTTTAGCCTATGTGGCGCGGAATTCTGCCCGCAGCTTGCCTGTGCTCTACAAAATCAGCGCGCTTTGGGCGGGGCAGAGCGGCTCGCTGCTCTTATGGCTTTTGGTTATCTCCCTTTTCTCCTTGGCGGTCCAGCGCACCCGCAGGTTTCGGGATGGAGGATTTGATCTTCGCATCAACACTGTGATTAACATGGTGCGGGTTCTTTTCATTATCCTCTTGCTTTTTGTCACTTCGCCCTTTGAACTTTTAGCTGATCCTCCCTCTAACGGGTCGGGGTTAAACCCCATGCTCCAGAGTGTAGGGATGGTTGTTCATCCACCTCTGCTCTTTATGGGTTTCAGCGGCTTTTTGGTTCCCTTTGCCATAGTTGTTTCCCGTCTGTGGGCGAGGAACAGCTCTGATTCCTGGCTGCAGGAGGTGCGGCCCTGGGCGCTTTTTGCCTGGCTCTTTCTAACTGCGGGCATCGTCTCCGGTGGCCAGTGGGCCTATAACGAACTGGGCTGGGGAGGTTATTGGGCCTGGGATCCTGTGGAAAACGCTTCCCTCTTCCCCTGGTTGACAGGCACAGCCCTGCTCCATACCCTGCTGCTGGATAAAGGGCATGCTGGCCGGAAATGGTGGAGCTATATCTTGATCGCACTCACCTTTGCCTTAACCATCTTTGGCACCTTTTTGACCCGAAGTGGTGTTTTGGATTCCGTCCATGCCTTTTCCGGTGGGGTTTTAGGCTCCATTTTCTTTGTGGTGTTGGCGGCCATTGTACTCTTTTCAGCAGGCTTGGCTTGGCGCCGCAGAAGCTGTCTGGCGG
Source organism: Bacillota bacterium (assembly GCA_012837385.1). Taxonomy (GTDB): domain Bacteria; phylum Bacillota; class Limnochordia; order Darwinibacteriales; family Darwinibacteriaceae; genus DTU010. Next base: position 6,782 of record DURH01000003.1, on the reverse strand, counting down.
AGGATCCCACTGACCAAGGCCTCTCCGCTAACCTTTTAGGAACAGCTATCAAGGCTGGCAATGTCTTGTACCTGCTCCTCTTTGCTGCAGTGCTGCTGGGCACCATGTTTCCTCTGCTCTCCCGCAATTTGGCGGGGAGGGAAATCGTGCTGGATGAAACCTTCTTTAACCAAGTGACAGTGCCCATCTTCTTGGTTCTGTTCTTCCTGATGGGATTGGCACCTGTGCTGGCTGCAGGTGAGGTAAGACGGGCTTTGCTTCCCTTGGGTTTGGCGGTCTTGGTAAGTCTCTATGTCCTCTTTGCGGTAGGCGGAGGAGTAACGGCATCTGTGACCTTTGGTATAGCCGTTTTTGGTGCCGCCACTCACCTAGGTGCTCTTTTCGGCCTTAGCAAACGGCGCCCCAAGCTGGGCAGTACCTTAGTGCATGTGGGCGTCTTGCTGATGCTGGTTGGAGTAACCGGTTCCTCCATCTATACCGATGATGTTTTTGTCACTGTGGAGCCGGGGGAAGAGATCCAGTTTGGCGGTTATACGGTGGGTTACCAGCGTTTGCAGACCCGCTACGGAATGGATCGTTATACAGTGGGAACCACCTTACGCCTCAGCCGCAGTGGCAGGGAAGTTGGCACCTTAACGTCTGAGAAAACCTTCTGGGAAAACCGCACGCAGCCGTCCACCCAGGTGGGAGTGTTCAGCACCTTTAAGGAAGATCTGTATTTGAACCTAGCTGGTTGGGAAGGCCAAACCGCGCGGCTGCACTTACAGAGATTCGCCTTGGTGGGCTGGATCTGGTTTGGTTCTTGGGTGGTCTATCTAGGTGCGGTGCTGGCGCTGCTTGAGCACGTACTGGGAAGAAAGTTAGGTAAGCAGGTGAAGGCGTGGCAGTAAAGGATGTTCTAGTGGTCAAAGAGTTGCAGAAGCAGCTGGGCCACAAACAGATACTGAAAAATATCTCCTTCCAGGCGGTTACAGGAGACTTGCTGGTCATCACCGGCCCCAATGGAGCAGGGAAGACAACCCTGCTGCGCATTTTGGCCGGCCTGCTTCCCAAGAGCGGCGGCGAGGTTCTCTGGAACGGCGCTGAGCTGGCCTTAGATCACGGCCGGGTGGGCTATATTTCCCACCAGCCCATGCTCTATGCTAATTTAACCGTGCAGGAAAACCTCAGGTTCTTCGGGGAGATGTACGGCACCATGGGTGCAGAGCGTGTGCAGGAACTGTTAGAGCTGGTAGGCCTGTGGCTGTACCGCCTGGAAATGGTGTCTGTTTTGTCCCGGGGGATGCAGCAGCGCTTGGCCATCGCCCGGGCCCTGATGGCAGATCCCACGCTGATTCTCTACGATGAACCGTTTACCAGCTTGGATGCAGATGGGCGGGAGATTCTGCGTCAAGTCTTCGAGCAGCATCGAGATCGGTCCATTCAGCTCGCCATCACCCATGAACCACAGCACTTCGCCGGATTGACCTATCGCCACCTTGGGCTGGATGGTGGACGTGTGGTGGAGAGGGGGTATACCCATGCCTAAGTTCTGGCGCAAGGTGTTCTTGATTTACCTGAAGGACCTTAAGGATGAGTTTAGGACCACGGACCATCTCCTCTCTACCCTGGTGTTCGGCACCATGCTGGTCTTTGTGTTCAGCTTTGCCCTGCAGCTGGTGGAGATTGGCACCGCACAAGTTTTTCCCGCAGTACTCTGGGTGAGTATCTTTTTTATGGCCATTTTAGCTCTGCAGCGCTCCTTTGCTAAGGAGCAGGATAACGGGGCCTTGGATGCTCTGCTCCTGGCCAGCGGAGATCGCAGCATTTTGTTCTACGCCAAGTTCTTGTTCAGCCTCACTGTGCTGCTGCTCCTCGAGGTGGTTGTGGTTCCCCTTTTATGGATCTTTATAGATGTGGCCGGCGCCAAAGCAAATCTGTGGTTCTTCCTAGGCGCTGTGTTTTTGGGTAGTTGGGGCTTGGCCGCGGTGGGCACTCTGCTCAACGGCATCACTGTCCAGCTGCCTGGGGCGCGCCTGCTCTTTCCCATCCTGCTTTTTCCCATTCTGATTCCCCTGCTCCTGGGGGCTATTCTCTGCACCCAAGGGGCCCTGGTGGGGGAGATCAAGGCTGTCTCTGGCTGGATGTACTTGCTTGTGATCTATGATCTTTTGTTCACCATACTTCCCCTGCTTTTATTCGATTACGTCTTGGAGGGTTAGCTCATGAAACATGGACTGAAAAGCCCGCTTTTTTGGATTCTTACCTTGATTATGCTGGTTAATATCTACGTAATTGCCTTTTACGCGCCGGTGGAAAAGACCATGGGCATTGTGCAGAAGGTCTTTTACTTCCACGTGGCCTCCGCCTGGGTGGGCTTATTAGCCCTCTGCGTGGTGTTTGCCGCCAGCGTTCTATACCTCTGGAAACGCAGCGAACGCACCAATAACCTGGCCTTGGCCTCCGCGGAAATTGGGACGGTGTTTATCAGCTGCACCCTGCTCACAGGCCCCCTCTGGGCTTATCCCATCTGGAACACCTGGTGGACCTGGGATCCCCGGCTCACCACCACTTTGGTGTTGTGGTTTATGTATGTGGCTTATATCGCGCTGCAGGGGGGCAGTGCCACGGAGAGCAGGAAGCGCTTGGCTGCTGTGTATGGCATCATCTGCGTAGTCAATGTGCCGCTAGTCTTCTTTTCCACCCGCTGGTGGCGGTCCATCCACCCTGTGGTTGTGACCAGCGAGGGGATGGCCTTGACCCCGAAAATGAAGGTGGCCATGTTTTTGAGCGTTGGGGTCTTTTCGCTGCTATACGTATACTTACTGAACATCCGCTTAAAGTCGCTGGATCTGGAGCAGAGGGTTAAGCGGCTGAAAGCGGAGCTGTTTGCCTAGGTCAAGCATATTATTAAAGGTGGGAGTAGAGATGACATTTTTCGTAGCTGGATACATCATTGTTTGGGCTGTGGTTTTTCTGTATGCAGCGGGCATTCAAAGAAGGCAGAGCAAGCTTGAGCAGGAGCTCAGCGTACTAGAAGAACTGGTGCAGAAGCGGGCTTAAGTGAGCATCCGCCTGATAGGATTTCCTTGGGGGCGTGTCAAATAGAGGCATAGGCACTCAGAGGGAAGGAGATCGATCATGGGCAAGAAAGTATCAATCGCGGTGATTGGAGCAGGCAACAGAGGGCAGGCGTATGGGAGGTATGTGAGCCAGCATCCAGATGAGGCTGAGATCACGGCCGTGGCAGAACCTCATCCAGTGCGGAGGCAGAGATACGCTGAGGAGCACCAAATCCCTAAGGAAAACCAGTATGCAAGCTGGGAAGAGCTCTTAGCCCAGCCGCGGCTGGCTGATGGCATTATCATCGCCACGCTGGATGATCTGCATGTGGAACCTGCTGTGCAGGCCATGGAGAAGGGTTACACAATCCTTTTGGAAAAGCCCATTGCCCATACCTGGGAAGGAACCCGGCAGATCGCCGAGAAAGCTCGGGATACTAAAACCAAGGTCCTGGTTGCCCATGTACTGCGTTATACCAACTTCTACCGCAGGCTGAAGGAGTTGGTGGAAAGCCAAGTGATAGGCGAACCTCGCTTCGTGGACCATGTGGAAGAGATCGGCTACTACCACTTCGCCCACAGCTATGTGCGGGGCAATTGGAGGAACACTGCAGTCGCGGCACCCATTATCTTGGCCAAAACCTGTCACGATTTGGACCTCTTGTACTGGCTCTTTGGTGCCAAGTGCCAAACCATTTCCTCCAACGCCTCCCTGGTGCACTTCACGGAACAGGCTAAACCTGAGGGTGCAGGGAAAAGGTGTATTGACTGTGGGATTGAGGCGAAGTGCCCCTATTCCGCCAGGAAGATTTATATCAATGATAACCAAGGATGGCCGGTTTCGGTGATTACTGAGGATCTTTCCTTGGCCGGTAGGTATCAAGCTCTGAAAGAAGGGCCCTACGGCCGCTGCGTGTATGCTTGCGATAATAATGTGCCTGATGTGCAGACAGTATCTTTGAAGTTCAGCAATAACCTGGAGATCAACATGGCCCTGACGGCGTTTTCCAACAGGATTACCCGCACTACCCGCATTTTCGGTACCCATGGTGAGCTGTCAGCGGACTTCGATGCCGGGATTATCGAAATCAGCCGCTTCGGTGAGAACAAGCAGGTTATCACTGTGGAAAGCATGGCCGCTGGGCACGGCGGGGGAGACTTCGGCCTGATGCATGATTTTATCCGCATGCTGCAGGGCAAAGATGCCAAGGACGGCCTAACCTATATTGAGGATTCCCTGGAAAGCCACATTATGGCCTTCGCCGCTGAGCAGGCCAGGCACGAGCAGAGGATTGTTGAAATGGAAGAGTGGAGGGTACTCGGTTAAGTCGAGGCGAACCTCCCAGCGAGTTTTCCGTACAGGAAGTCGAGGTGACTGTCATGAAGATAATTTACAGCGAGATGAAGGGGTGTGTCATCTGCAGGGAGTATCATAATGTCGACACCGTTGAAGTAACAGATACGGAGATATTCAAAGACAAGGAAGTGACGTTTCAAGCCATTTACGAATATTGCCCAATCACCGATTTGTATTGGGAAACAGAAGACATGATCAGACGCAACAGCCTAGCCATGAAAGACGCCTACCGACAAAAGGTGAGTCTGTTGACGTCTGGAGATATCACGGAAATCAGAGATTAGTATAGTATCGGCCAAAAGGTGGAGTCCATTCTAGATTCTCAGGTCAATGGGGACAACCAGATCTGTGAAAATAGCCAGGGCTTCCTCCCTGCTCAACTCATATACTGTCCCATAACTGGATCGAGGTGAGCAAGGTGGCCCTATCTGTTCTCATGCTGGTCAACCAACTCGATATTGGAGGTACGGAGACCCACGTCCTTTCCCTGGCGGAACAGCTCTGCAAGGAAGGCGTGCAAGTTACCATCGGCACCGCTGGAGGAGTGCTGGAAGCGGCCCTTTCCCAACCTCCCTTTGATATTTTCCATCTGCCCTTTGAGAGCGATGATCCTGTTCACTCCGAATACCAGGCTTTGATCACGCAAATGAAGGAGCTGGTGGAAAGCAGAGGCATCAACCTCATCCACGCCCATTCCATCGCTGCCCTCAAAGTGGCTGTGCAGGTGAGCCAGGAGACGCTGCTGCCTGTTGTGGCCACCATCCACGGCAAATTTTATCCTCCCCGCATTCTGCGCGGGCTGTTGGACCGCTGCCCCAAGGTGATCGCGGTGAGCAGCCCGGTGGTCACCTGGTTGGCCAGGGTTATCGACTACCCCCTGCAGCAGATCGCTCTGATTCCCAATGGCATTGATACGGAACACTTCAAACCGGGCTCCAAATGGAATAAGTTCCGCATGGAACTGGGAGTTCCCAAAGAAGAAAAGCTAGTGGTTGTGGTGAGCCGCCTGGCCTGGGAAAAGACCAGGGTGGTGGAAGCAGCCATCCAAGCGGTAACCAATCTTCAGGAGGAGTTCCCGGTGCACCTAGCCATTGTGGGTGGGGGAGCGCACTTACCCTTGGTGCATGCCTCAGCCCAGCTGGCCAATGATAGCCTGGACAAAGATATTATCAAGGTGGTGGGCCAGAGGCTGGATCCTAGGTTCTGCTACCGAGCCTCCGATGTGGTAATCGGTACTGCCCGGGTGGCCCTGGAAGCTTTGAGCTGCCAGCGCCCGGTGATTGCAGCAGGCAATGTCTCCTATGTTGGCTACCTTCAGCCCACCATCCTCAATAAGGCCTGGTCAGTGTATTTCGGCGATCACCACTGGGCGTATCCCCTGACGGTGGAGAGGTTAACCAATGACCTGCGCTATGTTCTAGAAAACAGCACCAAGGTTAGACGCAGCTGCTCCCAGTTGAGGGAGTGGGTGACAGCCAACTTCGACATTAAGCGCATTGCCCAGCTCACTCTGGAGTTCTACGAAGATACCCTGGCAGACCGCCAGCTGCGGCAGGCGGCAGTATTGGAAAAGGTGTCTTGGGATGAGAGGACTCCGGTCAGCCCCAAACCCGTTACCGAGACACCTTTGATCAGTATCGCCATACCCGCCTATAACCGGGGACAGTTCCTTAAGGAGTGCCTGGATTCGGTGGCGTCCCAGACCCATCGGCCTTTGGAGATAGTGGTGGTGAATGATGGCTCGACGGATAACACTGAAGAGGTGGCGCTGGGTTGGTGGGAAAGCCTTGAGGATCGGGAAGGCCTTTCCTTTATCTATCTAGCCCTTCCCCATAACAGTGGATATGCTGCCGCGCAGAGTATCGCCTATCACCTCAGCTCAGGTGAGTACATCGCCAACCAAGATTCGGATGATCTGAGCCACCCTGAGAGACTGGCAAAACAGCTGGCCTTCCTTGTGGAGAATCCTGACTACAGCTTTGTGGGCACCAACTTCGCCGTCTTTGAAAACGACATCACAAAGAAAAAACGCAGCTACATGGTGCGCTACGGCTTTGAGAGGATTCTCACTAGCTACCAAAATGGCGGGCATGTGATCTGCTTCGGCACGCTTCTGTTCAAACGGGCCCTCCTGGAACGCATCGGCGGCCTCACCAGCTTTCTAAAGGGAGCAGAGGACTACGAGTGGATCACCAGGGCTCTGAACCAGGGCTTCTATGCCGATAACCTGAAAGAGCAGCTCTATTTCTACCGAGCACATCCCCAGCAGCTTTCCCGTTTAGTCAAAGCCAAAAGAGGGCCGAAAAAACCCTGGCAGTATGCCTCGGAGATTGACCCAGTTCAGACCTAAGAGAGCAGCCACCGGATGATGCCGGTGGCTGTTT
>DURH01000042.1 GCA_012837385.1 Bacillota bacterium | reverse complement strand
CGGCAGCGATTTGTTTGGCGGGCTTTTGCTATTTTGCCGGTGAAGTAAACAGGGAACTGATTGGACATAAGCCTGCCGGCTGTGAGTTCGATAATGTGCTGATGGTGCCTCCCACCAAGGCCTGGGAAGAAGCTATCCAAGAGGTATACCAAGAAAAGGCCAAGCCGTGGACCCGCTATGCCACCAACCGGGACAAAACAGCCTTTGACCGCTCTAAACTTGCTGAGCTGGCAGCTGGGCTGCCACAAGGTTACGAGCTGCGGCCCATCGATGAAGAGATCTACAACCTCACCTTAACCCTTCCTTGGGCCTGGGATCTTTGTGGAAACATCCCCGGTTACAGCCGGTTCGCAGCAAACGCTCTGGGTTTTGTCATCTTCCACGGCGGTGAGTTAGTATCTGGAGCTTCTTCCTATGCCTTCTTTCAAGGGGGAATAGAAGTGGAGATCGATACCAGGGAAGATTACCGTCGTCAGGGCTTGGCCACCATCTGCGGGGCGGCCTTGATCCTGGCGTGTTTGGAGCGGGGGTTGTACCCCAATTGGGATGCCCACACCAAAGAATCTCTGGCCCTGGCTGAGAAGTTAGGCTATGCTTTCGACAAAGAGTACCTTGTTTTTGACATTTTTCCCTGGTAGAACTAGACAGGATGTGCTAGAAGGGTCGGTGTAAGGTGGAGGATATCAAGGGTTACACTTCTTTCGGCAGGATTGAACCGGTTACGCAAGGCTGGTCCGGTGATCGTAAATACTACATAGAAACCCACCAAGGGGAAAAACTGTTTCTACGCCTGGCGGATATCGCCTACTATAGCAGCAAAAGGCATGAGTTTGAGATGCTGGAGAAAGTGGCAGCCCTAGCGCTTCCCACACCCAAGCCCGTCGATTTTGGCATCTGCGAGCAGGGGCAGAGCGTTTATTCCCTTTTTACCTGGTGTGAGGGTGAAGATGCAGAGCTTGTCCTGGAAAGGCTCACAGCCCAGGAACAATATGCCCTAGGTGTGCAGATAGGCGAATACCTGCGGCAGATTCATTCCCTTCCCGCACCTGCCACCGCCGAGAATTGGGAGAGCAGGTTTGGGCGCAAAGCCCGTGCAAAAATCGAGGCCTATGCAGCCTGCCCCGTCAAATTTCCAGGTGACCAGTACCTGATTGACTATCTACAAGCAAATTGGCGTCTGCTGAAAAACCGCCCCCAGTCTTTTCAGCATGGCGACTTCCATGGGGGCAATATGGTGATCGCAAGGGACGGGAAGATTTCTCTCATCGACTTCAACCGCTGCGATTATGGTGACCCTTGGGAAGAGTTCAACCGCATCGCCTTCAGTGTGAAAGCCAGCGCAGAGTTTGCCAGCGGCCAGCTCCACGGTTACTTTGGCGGAGAGCCTCCTTTCCTGTTCTTCCAGCTGTTGGCCTTTTACATGGCCAGCAATGCCCTGGCAGCCATACCTTGGGCCATCCCTTTTGGCGAAAAGGATGTCGCCTACATGCTGGATCTGGCCAGGGATGTTCTGGTGTGGTTTGACAACATGCAAAACCCCATTCCCACGTGGTATAAACCCTGTTTGAGTTGACGCCCTATCAGACTTATATTATTCTTGACTTAGCTAGTTTAGCTAAATTAGCCAAAGGGGTGTCGGGATGCTGCGGATCAGTTCTACAGAGGCCCAAAACAACTTCGGGAAACTGCTCATGTTAGCCCAGGAACAGGACGTCATTATCACCCGCAATGGTCAAGACGTGGCCAGAATGACTGCGCTCCAACCTAAGCACGATAACAGCCTTCTGGCCGAATCTGCACTTGTGGGCGGGTACGGTTTAAGGAAAGCGACCTATGAGGAGTTCCTGGACTTCACCAGCAACGGTGAAGACCGCTATGAGTACATCGATGGGGAGATCTTTCTGTTGGCCTCGCCCAAGACAGACCATCAGCTGGCTTTGACTGAACTCTTTGGGGCATTTTACCGCTTCTTTGACGGCACAGAGTGCATCCCCATTTCTGCTCCCTACGACATCACTATAAAGCGCTGGGCAGAGGACATTAACGTGGTGCAGCCTGATCTGATGGTGATCTGTGATTTGGCGGAACACCTTGGTGATGACGGGTATTACAGAGGCGTACCCGCCCTAGTCTGCGAGATACTTTCAGAAACAAGCCGCCTGCACGATTTGGTTAAGAAGCTGTCTCTGTACATGGATGGCGGCGTTCGGGAGTATTGGATTGCTGATCCACTGAACAAGACCGTTGTTGTGTATAGCTTTGAGGCAGGAAAAATCGCCAATCACCTCACTTTCAAAGCACCGGAACACGCCCACTCTGTCCTGTTTTCTGAACTGGTTGTAGATTTGAATCGGGTGTTTCGCGCCCTTACGAAATAGGGCATAGACAGGGGAAGTGATCTCAGTGATCGAAACCGAGCTAAAGGGTGTGCGGCTGAAGTTCCAGACCCAGGAGGGTGTTTTTTCGCCTGCCCACATCGACCAGGGAACCTTGGCCATGCTATCCCTGGTTGATTTTGCTGAAGGAGACAGAGTGCTGGATCTAGGCTGCGGCTATGGAGTGGTGGGGATCTTAGCTGCCAAGCTGATTGGCGCGGAGAATGTCGTGCTGGTTGATAATGATCCATTAGCTGTGCGCTTGTCACGGGAGAATGCTGCCTTGAACGGTGTGCCAGGCGTTTTAGTATGCGTGAGCGATGGTTTCAGCCAGCTCACAGAAACAGGCTTCACCAAGATACTGTCCAATCCACCGTACCATACAGACTTCTCCGTGGCTAAGCACTTCATCGAAAAAGGGTTCAACAGGCTGACGCTGGGCGGAACCATGTGCCTAGTGGTAAAGAGAAAAGAGTGGTACAAAAACAAGCTTATCTCCGTTTTCGGAGGAGTACGGATCCATGAGCTAGACGGCTACTATGTGCTGTGTGCCGAGAAAAGAACACACCAGTATGCCAAGAAACTCCGCTAAAGGGCCGTTCCCAGGGGCGTAAAACTGCCGGGGGGGCGGTTTTTGCTTACCGCCATTGGAAGAGGAGCACAGAAAAAGGGCTAGAGGCGCATTGCCTCCAGCCCTTTGTTGTGCTGACTTAGCTGTTAGCCAAGGAAGGTAATCAGGTCAGTGCCTACAGCAGCCCACGCAAAGAGCATGGCGTTGATGAACGCACCGATGTAGAAGTTCTTGGTTTTGTGATAGAAATGCGCACTGATGAAGCTGACTGGAAGCATCAACAGCAGTGCATCCAACATGGAGCCATTGGCCCGGGACATGGCAGCGTTGGTGATAGGTGTAAGGCCCGTGAAGATGATCTTGCCGTACACATAGAATACGAACAGCAGTGCAGGCAGAGTGTTGGCTGCCCAGACCAGAAGGGTAAACAGCTTCGGCTTGTCTTTAAAGTAGTAGCTTGATGTCTGTACGAAGTTGAAGACAAGCATGGGGACGATGTACAGCGGCAGGTAAATCAGGAGCAAGCTGAGACGTTTTGGATTAAGCACGTTCAGCTGTACCTTCCAGAACCTTGGGCTGATATTGAAGAACTGGTCACCCAAGGACACCAAGAAATACCCTATCACGAGAAGGGTGAAGCCCAGCAGCAGGCTCTTCAGCAAACTGGATGTAGAGGTCTTGGCATGGGCTTTCAGGGCTGCTTTATCCAGGTCTTTGTCAAACAAAACACGCAGTGCCAACACTACTATGGAAAAAGCAGTTAGACACAGCAGCCAAAAGACGAAGCCATTGACGTTGGCGATTTGCAGGAAACCGGTCTTGTTGAGAAACTGCTGTCCATTGAAGACAGCCCACTTGGCCACCAGAGCACCAAAGAGGATGGAGACCGCCAGCATAGCCCACGTTAGTGGACTTGCTTTGGCTGCGATTGCTGGCTCATCAGCTTTGAACAGGGTCTGGAAAAAGCTGGTCTGCAGCAGCAGGTTGCCCGCTGTGATCAGGATGACCACTATCGCCACCATGGCCAGAGCTGTACTTAATTCCTTCCAGCCGAAAACGAAGTTATTGATCTGGCCATTGGGTGCGGGGGCCAGGGCATCATTGAAAAAGTGACATGCCGCGGCTACGCCGGATTTTGAGATCAGGCCGAGAATATGGCCAGTCAAGCCGGTGTAGAGAATCCGCCCCTTGTTATTGGCCAAATCGCCATACCAAGTGGCAAATTCCACGTAATCCGTCTGCATGCCAGTAGTGAACGCTGGGGCGGTGTTGATGTCCTTTTGCTTGTTCACGCCAAAGCCGTAGGTCGTTTCGATTTTACCAATGAAATATCCTTGATTGATGGCCAACTCAGGATCGCCAGGGGCTCCTGCTCCAAAGCCAAATAGTGCCTTGACTCCATTGGGGACGCCATCTTTAATGGCAGCAGCATTCATTCTGCCAACACCGGCAGACCAGCCGATCATGCCGATGGCATTATTGTCCACGAAATCAAGCTGTTTAACATAGACCAGGGTAGAGTCTGCACCCAAATCTGGGGTGGGTTGGATTACGTCAGACCTGCCAATTGTGTAGGGATCAATGGCAATGGCTACATATCCTCTACGGGCCAGTTCCAGAGAGACGGATGACATGTATTCCAGGTTAGCGTTACCGCCTGGAACCAGGATAACTGCAGGTGCTGGATTCTCTGCTGTTGCGGTCTTGGGGCGCCAGAGTTTAGCACTCAATACAGCTCCTTCATTCGTGGCTATTGCAAGCCTGTCAACATCTACATTCCCACCGTTTGTTTCAACAACGCGCGCAACAAAAAGGCATGCAAAGAAGACAAGTACTGCAAGGAAGAGAGTGACAGCAGCTTTGCTACCGTTCATCTTTTTCATTTTCTAAGCCTCCGTTAGTAATTTGTGTGCGTTAGTGTGTTGACAAGGGATCAGATACACGATAAATCTTGGCTGCTTTCTACGACCTAGGTTTTCCTATCGTTTTGCCCACGAGATCCCACCATCAGCGTCAGACTCTATTCACCTCCCCTGGTTCTTGGCATGGAAGTCTGCGAGACCATTTCGGATCAGCAGACTATGCAAGATAGTTTGTAAAGGAAAAGCGCTGTAACTGGGAGATCTCGAGTGTGAGTTCTATGCCCACGTTGTATTTCCTCTTTAATCCCGTATAAATAGCCGGGCTCTCCTGTTTCTGCTCAATGTCAAAATTGCAGTGTCCATGATCAACACTGCTTGGGAAGCTCAATCCAAGAAATTTGATTGTCATTCGGTACAAGGAGTAACGGCAGTAAAGTAGAATAGGTAATTGAATGCTGGTTAGAAATGTGTAATAAGGAAAATGATGGAGAACTCGCTAAAGCCTAACCCAGGGGGTGCATTCGGTGCGAGGAAGCATTTCCGTAAAGATCAGTGTATTTGTAGGTGTTTTGGTACTCGTAATCAGTGTAGGATTAGGGTTGATTGCCTACTACAGTGGTTCATCTGCTGTAATCAAGCAGGTTGAACAAGCCCTGATGAGCGAAGCTGAAGAGGCCGCCAAGTTTCTAGAAAGCCGTATTGAAGTGCAGTTGGGTACGCTTGAAACCCTGGCGGTGAGGCCCGATATCGCCAGCATGAACTGGAGAATGCAGGAGCCTGTGCTCCAATCAGAAGCTGAGCGCTTGGGATTGTACCTGGCCATCGGTGTGGTCTCTCCCACAGGCTTTGCACAGTATACGGACGGTACTACCACAAACCTCGGTGATCGGGATTACTTCATTTCAGCCATTAAAGGCCAGTCTGTGGTTTCCGATCTCTTGGTCAGCAAAGTGACCAACAGCTTGGTGATCATGTATGCTGTACCCATCAAGGACGGGGAAAGGACAACAGGAGTGCTGGTTGGACGGCGGGATGGAACCGCCCTGAATGACGTCACCGACCAACTGGGCTTTGGTGAGAGCGGCTGGGCCATGCTGTTCAGCCCAGATGGTACGCTCTACGCGCATCCCAATCGTGAGTTTGTGCTGGAGCAGAGAAATCTCTTTACGGATACAGAGGATTTGGCCAGCGCCGGCCAGGCTATCCAGGAATTGGGCGTTGGAAACCCTGGTGTTGTGCGGTTTGACGTTGATGGACAAAGGCTGATCATGGGCCTCGCTCCTGTGCCCACAACTGGCTGGATGATCGGTGTGGGAGCTCTGGAAGCTGATGTGCTCACAGACGTGTATGCTCTGCGCAACTTGTCCATTGTTGTATCTGCAGCTTTCCTGGTGATCGGCATGGTCGTAGCCATTATTCTAGGCCGCCAAATCGGTAAACCACTGCGCAAGGTTCAGACTGTGATCGAAGCGGCTGCCGATGGGGATCTCACGAAGAGCGTGGGGGTTGCCTCCAAGGATGAGATTGGCATCGTGGCCCAGGCCGTGAACAAGACTATCAACAGCATAAGAGAACTTCTCAGCCTGATCTCGGAAACCACCGGCGAACTGGCAGACACCAGCGAAAGGCTGGCCGCTGCTTCTGAAGAAGTCAGCGCTTCTGTGGAAGAGGTCGCCAGCACCACCAATGAGTTCTCTGGCACTCTGGAGTCCATGAACACCAATGCCCGGGCTATGAACGAAACCATCCAAGGAGTATCCATGCAGGCCACCGAAGGCAGTCAGGTCATCACAGGCATTGTGAGCCAGATGGAGACCTTGAACAACATGACCCACAGCCTAGCCGGTGATATTACTGGGTTAGGATCGCTATCCGATGAGATTGGCAATATTGTGCATGCCATCAGTGCCATCGCCGAGCAGACCAACCTGTTGGCCCTGAACGCGGCCATTGAGGCAGCCCGTGCCGGAGAACACGGCCGTGGGTTTGCCGTGGTAGCCGATGAAGTTCGGAAATTGGCGGAACAGTCCGCTACGGCCACAAAAGACATTGAGCTCCTGATTGGCCAGATCCAGAACAGGATTTCAGCCATCGTCAGCAGCATGAGCGAGGGCTCCACCCAAGCCGAAATGGCGCTGCAGAGCGTGCACCAAGGCACGGCGACGCTCCAGAACATTCTGGGGTCAGTGGAACAGATTAACCGCCAGGTGGAATCCTTTACAGCTGGGTTGGCGCAGGTGAACAGCAGTGGGCATGATATAGCCAGTGCCACCGAAGAGCAGGCGGCTTCCATGCAGGAAGTAGCCAACTCCGCCCAGGATTTGATGGATATGGGAATGAAACTGCAGGAACTGGTGCAGCATTTCAAACTGACCGATTAGTTGAGGCGTTTTTAGTATCCCAGGTACAGCTTAACTGAAAAACGAAAGGGCTGTTGCGTGATGAACCTGTATTGGTTCGTTCTGCAACAGCCCGTTTTCGTGTCTAATAACGAGAATACGGACTTGCCAAGGAGCCCGTACCCTTACTTGATCTAGGCCAGCACAGCCAGCAGAGCGGCGATGATGATGGCTGGCAGCATGTTTCCCAGCCTTAACTTGGTTAAGCCCAGCATGTTCAGGCCAATACCCACAATAAGCATGCCGCCTGTGGCGGTTAGTTCTTGGATCACTGATTCGCTGAGGAGCGGGGCAATTGATGTGGCCAAGAGGGCAATAGTTCCTTGGTAGACGAACACTGGAAAAGCGGAGAAGGCTACGCCAATGCCCAGGGAAGCTGAGAAGAGTATGGCTGTAGTGCCATCCAGCATGGATTTGGCATACAGCACTTGATGGTCCCCAGTAAGCCCGCTGTTGAGGCCGCCGATTACCGCCATGGCTCCTATGCAGTACACTAAGGTTGCGGTTAAGAAGCCTTGGGTAAAGCTGCTCGTGGAAGCCTTGTTTTTTTCTCCCCGGGCGCTCATCTTCTGCAGACTTTCACCGAGCCGTTCAATTGCTGCTTCAATATTGAGCTTCTCTCCTACAATGGATCCTAGGACAAGGGCTGAAATGGGAATGAGGAGGATGCTGCTCTCCAGTCCCATGGAAATACCGATGATGAGAATGGCCAGGGCTAAAGCCTGCATAATTGTTTCGCCCATTTTCTCTGGAAACTTCACCACACTGCCCAGCAGTGCACCGCCGATAATGGCTGCTGCGTTAACAAAGGAACCCCATAAGGCCACTTGCATAACCTCCGCCTGATGATTTGCTTCCAGATCTTCGCTCTCCCAGTACCGCTTCCTGCCTCTGCCTGTCAATAACAGACGAATAGAGCGCGCCTATGCTGTCTTTTTTTACTTTTTTGCTAGAAATGGATGGAAGGTGGTCAGTTTTTGGTCAGAACACGCTTGTACACTCACAGTGAAGAATACTTTTTTCGGAGGTGTAACGCGTGAGTTGGAAAAGAAGACTGTTGGCAGTATTGGCGTTATGTCTTATGTTGGTACTGCAAGGCTGTACAGGTGGAGGAGGCGGAGGAGGCGGAGGAGGTAATAAACCCCCGCAGATCATCTCTTACATTCCCGACCAGAAAAACCTGAATAAGCTGCCTGGTGCAGAAGTGGACTTCAGCATCACCGCTACAGATCCAGACGGTGACAGCTTGAGCTATGACTGGACCACCACGGGTGGCGGCACCATTACACCCAATGGCAACACAGCCAAGTGGAAAGCGCCACAGCAGACGGGCAGCGCCACGGTGAAGGTGACCGTTGCTGATGGCAAGGGCGGTGTAGTGTCCCATACGTGGAACATCACCATCGGTGCTGTAGGTAATGTCATCTATGTCAGAGAAGACATCAATGCACCTAAGATTTGGGAGTCTGGCAACATCTATGTGATTGACGCTGACTATATCACGGTGAGGAGCAAACTCACCATTGAAGAAGGGGTTATCGTCAAATTTAGGGAAGATGCCAGACTGGAAGTGGAGGGCAGTGGGCGGATCGAAGCCGTGGGCAGCGCGTCCAATCGCATCATTTTCACTTCGCTGCGGGATGACTACGGCGGCAACACCGATGGCAGGGCGGATACGCCAGAGGCAGGCGACTGGGGTCGAGTGTGCCTGGGTTCCACGAATGGCAACAGATTCGAGTACTGCAGCTTCGTCTTCGGCGGGGGAGTAGAAAACAGCGGTATGCTTGATCTTGGCCAAACCAGCAACACTGTTGTGCAGAACTGCATCTTTACTCTTTCGGAAACAGTTGGCCTCTGGGCAGCGGATGCAACAAAGCCAACGATTCAGAGCAACATTTTCTACGGAAACCAGAAGCCGCTGGTAATAAGTGTGGATACCAGCTTGGATGATTCCAATATATTCCACAATCCTTTGGATCCTTCGCAGGAGAACGCCTATCAGGGGATTTTCGTAACGCCCGATTCCAAGCACGGGTATTTCTTCGCCAGGGACATCACCTGGGCAGAAACTGAAGTAGCTTTCGTTCTCTACGATTGGCATTTCGAGATTAACCCAAGCGCCAAACTTACTTTGGCACCTGGTGTGACCATGAAGTTTGACCACGACACGAGACTCTACGTATACGGGAGGCTGGAGGCCAACGGACAGCAGGGCAAGCCCATTGTCTTTACCTCCTACTTTGACAGTGAGTATGGCGGAGACAGCGCAGGGCCTGATTCCGTTGAACCGCAGGCCGGGGATTGGCCCTGTGTGTATGTTGGGGTCAACGGGCAAGCTGTCTTTGAGCACTGCCTGGTGCGGTACGGAGGCAGTGCCACTGACGTGCCTGGCGGAAACACCTATGACGTTGGTGCCATATTCGACGATGCCTATTCCAGGGGAACAGAGGTCACCAACACAATCTTTGAGTACAACGAACGGGGGCTCGACATGCGGTCGCCTAGCAGTACAGTTAGGAGCAGCGAATTCCGCAACAATACGTACCCCCTGTGGACCAGCTTCGACATTGATACAGACAACTCCCTGACCATTGAAGGCAACACGTATAACGCGATTTATCTCGGTTACGATTGGTCGCTCCATCGAACCGAGGTAAAATGGCAGCACAACAATAACCCGTATGTAATCCTCGAATCTCCCTATTTAACGGGAGTTACGGTTACTATTGGACAAGGCAGTGTATTCAGGTGCTGGCAGTATGTAGTCATCTCCATTTCCGAAGGCGGAGGCTTCTATCGGTACGGCTATGACCCGTTCGACAGCGCGATTTTCACATCGTACCGCGATACGGCCCATGGCGGCGATGTTGGCGGAGGTTACGGGCCCGCGAAGGGTGATTGGGAAGGCATCGAAGAAGACGGCGAGTGGATCTCCCATCCCAACATCCTTTATGCCAAGAATCCTTGATGTTCTGAAGTCTTCAGCTGCACAAAACGGCTCCAGATTCGCTCTGGAGCCGTTCTATTTTAGGGAGCCAAGGTTAAGGCTGTGATAGAGTTTTTGGGTTTCAGGAGAGGGCTTAACCCCCAGTTCCGATACTAGGATTTCCGTGAGCTGGGAGTATTGCTTCTGCGCCGCCTGGCGCTGCCCGCTTTTGGCGTAGGCCTCCATCAAGAGGGAGTGGTAGGTTTCGTTGAGCTCATCCTTCTTGACAAGGAGGACCAGCTCTGTAATGGCTTTCTCGTACTGTTGGGAAGCCATGTAGCAGCTTACCAGGCGCAGCTTTGCTTCCCCATAGCGCAGGCGCAGGGCTTCCCGAGGCGGTACCGCCCAAGCATAGTCCAAATTCTCCAGGTAGTCGCCGTGGTAGTACTTCATCGCTTCCTCAAGCAGCTTCATTTGCTCTTCTGAATCCATCTCCTGGTATAAGGCTGATTTGAGCAGAGCTTCGAACTGTGCTAGGTCCGTGGCCACTGGAAGGGCCAAGGTATACAGATCCGCACTGCGCTGGATCATGTCTGGAAGTCCGTAATTCTTCAGTACCTTCCGCAGACGGTAGAGTGTGGTGTGGAACTGGGCGTCGGCTTTCTCCCAATCCAGCTCCTCGTCCGCCCAGAGCGCGTCAATGATCTGGTCCTTGGTAACAGGCTGCCCCACATGGGTTAGATAGATGAGCAAATCCCGGGCTCTGTGGCTCCGCCATTTCACCCCTGTAAGTTCCCTGTTGTCAACAAAAATACGCATGGGACCGAAGAGGTGCATACGCACGGTCCGCTTGGGAACCGCAGCTGGAAGCACTGCTTCAGGCCCTGCCAGGCGTTCGTAGGCTTCCGCTGCCATATTGGCCACATACTGAGAAGGATCTGCCTTCAAGGCCGCCAAGGCGCTGCGGGCTTCGCTTCCTCCAATCTCCAAAAGGATGGGGATGATACGCTGTTTTGCCTCTGGGCTGCCCTCCCGCACCAGGGGCAGGAGGTGCTTGAGGCAGCGTGCTCCCACTTTGCGCAGCACCCTTTGGATAAAGCTTGTTTCTATCCCCGCCTCCAAACCATACATCAAGAGTGGGTGATACCAGTGATAGCAGGTTACGAAGTTTTGGAGGTCATTGATCTTCACAGAGGTGGTTAGAGCCTTGCGAGTGTACTCTTTTGCTTCCTCTAGGTCGCCATGGAGGAAGTAAAGATGGGCCAGAGATTGATAGGCATAGGCTAAGCACTTAATGAACCCCATTTCCCGGGCCCTCTCCGCGGCTCCCTTCAGCATTTCCAGGCCCTGCTCCCAGGAACCGGTTCTGGCCAAGATCGGACCTGCCACCGTGGGAACAGAGGTGCGGATCAGGTAGGGCCGGGATTCAGCGGTTTCCAAGGCTTCCAGTGCATAGGCCTGGGCTTCTACCCATTTGCCCTGGATGGCCAGGGTACGGGCTAGGAACACCTGGTTCAGAGCGAGGCTGAGGCGGTCGCTGTCGTGTTCCCGCACGTAGTCGATACCCCGCAGGAAACAGCGCTCAGCGTCCTCGAAACGGCCTAAATTGGTGTACACCAGGGCCAGCTGCAGCAGGGAAGAGGGGAGCAACTCGGTCAGGCCCATTTTCTCCCTGGCCGTTGTGGATCGCTCAGCAATTAACAGAGCCTGCTCCGTTTCACCCCAATCGTCGTAGATGGCCGACATCACATCCTGGAAATCATACCCAGGCATGATCCCCTCGGGGCATAGGGATAGAGCCCGTTTAAACAGCAGCAGAGCCCGGGGGGCTTCCCCTAAGAGGTAAGTGATGTTGCCCAAGGCCTCCAACACTCTGACCATGGCCTCTTTGTCTCCTGCTGCTTCCGTTTCTTCTAAGCAGTTCACAAGGAGGTCCCTGGCTTCCCTCAGCCTTCCAGAGTTATAGTAGAAGCAGGATTTCTCAATGGACAGCAGCAGCTTAAAGCGGGAAGCAGACAGATTAGCCTCTGCATCGAAGAGAAACTCGAAGCTTTCCTTCATGGCTCCCCTGCCCCGGGAGATGCGCGCCTTCAGCAGCTGGCATTCAGCCAAGCCGATTTGATCTCCGTTGTGCTGAAAAAGGGCTTCCGCTCGATCCACGGCTTTCTGGGCATGGGTTAGCTGACCGCGTCTGATTTCCACCATGGCTTTCAGCAGGGACAGGCGCGGGTGGGAATGAATCTCCTCTGGGCTGATGGCTTGGTCAAACCATTCGCCTAGATCCTGCCACCTTCCGCGTACTATTGCTTCCCCGCCGAATTTGACCATCAAATCGGTGATGGCTTCCCGCTCGCCAGCTTCCAACAAACAGCTGATGGCTTGATGCAGGTTGCCCCTTCCGATGGCAATGGTTCCCGCCTTTTTGTACAGGGCATACCTTTCAGGACCCAGCTTACTGAGGAGATGGAAACGGATCATGGGCACCAATTTGAACTGGTCGCCACTTTTTTCTAGGAAAAACTGATGTGTTTCTAGGTAGTCTATCTTCTCCCTGGACGCATGGCTGCCTAAGAGCTGATCGCAGTCGGCTGCGGTGAACGCGGAGAGAACCGAGGTTTTGACCAGGAACTCCAGAACGTCCCAAGGGATGCCCTGCAGCACTTCCCGATCCAAATAGGCTGCTAGGGTGGGGGGGATGCGGTTTTCCAGTTCCTCAAAGACATTCTCCATTTGGGCCAGGCAGCTGACCATAATAGGCCACCCTTCGCTGAGATCTACCACAAACTGCCAGGCCTCTTGGGCCAAGGAGCTGCAGTGTGCCTCAAAGAAAGTATCCAGCTCCTGGGGGCTGAAGGTCAAGTCTTTCCTGCCCACCACCTGCACACGGCCTGCCAAGTGCAGGCGTTCCAAGGCCAGATGCCTGATGAGATCCAAGGGGTTTCTGCCACCTATGGCTAGTTGGGTGTGATCGGGCAGGAGGGGGATCAGCTCTGTGAGCAACTGATAAATGTCGGGATGGCTGATTACCTGCCAGTTATCCAGGATAATCAGGGGGCCTTCAGGGAGGGATGTCAGGGCGCGAACAAAAAAGCTCACAGCAGAGCGGCTCAGTGCTGATGCTTCCGTTTTCGAGATTAGGCGCTGAAGCTGTACTTCGTCTAGGGTGGCAAAGCCTCGGAGTGCGGCAGCAAGATGTCTGATGAAAGTGTGTGGTTCATTGTCATGGGGTTCCAGGCTGTACCAGGCCACTGGCCGTGGCGCAGCTTGAGCCAGCTGGCTGAGGAGAACGGTCTTACCGTATCCTGCAGGAGCCAGCACCAGCAGCACCGTACTCTCAGCAGATAGAAGGCGCTCTAATACTGTGCGGTGTTCAACCATCGGTCCGTGGAAACGGGGACACTGCAGTTTGGTGGTAATTACTGGCGTGTGATCGGGACGCCGGATCACCTTCCTCACCTTCTCGCCCTTTTTTCTCCCTCTTTCGCTTTCATTTGCCTTACTCCTGCCTGTGTCCTGCAGACCCGAAGGGAGAAAAAGCACATCTCTGTGGTTATCCTATGTTTGAGGTGATATGGTGAAAAAATTGCGGGATAGATTGCTGCTGGGCGTTGTATCGGGCATGACAGGTGTCGCGGTAAAAGGCGCGGTGAGCCGAGTGTTGTTTAGAGGCAGCTTTTCCGAAGCTGCTGGGCCCCGGCGAGCTGCAGGCATGCTGCTGCCCCCCCAAAAGACCGCAACCCCTGGGGGCAAGGTTGTAGGCTGGCTGGCGGATGCCGCTGTGGGCAGCCTTTTGGGGATCCTGTCAGTATATGTGCTGTCCTTTACAGGAAAAGACAAGGCTGCCCTCAAGGGATTTACCACGGGGGCCTTGGCTTGGGTGGGCCTGTACGGTGTGCTGGCTAATATGGGAGCCACTGATATCCAATCATCTGAGCCCAGAACGGTGCTGAATGAATTTGCGACCCACACCATTTACGGTGTAGTGGCCTCCACCACCGCTGCCTATCTAGGTGATCAAGGCCTTTTTGATGGAGGGATACCGTGGAGTGCCAGCAGTATTAGGGCGAGCAGGGAGATATACCTCGATGCGGCACCTAGTGAATCGAGACACTAATCCAATCCTGGAGGAATTAGGCAAAGAGTGAAGAATTGTACAACACTTGGATTTATCAAGCCGGGAGGTGTGATTAGTGAAAGTATCGCTGCGTTGGAAGATGCTGCTCTTGGTGTTTGCCTTAATTGTGGCACCGCTCTTGGTTTTGGGAATCAACAACTACACGGAAACCAGGGGCATGATCATGGATATGCTGCGTATCACCGCCCGCGAAGCTCTGTTCAGCGGGGAAGATGTGGCTGATGGATTTCTGAAAAGTGTGGAAGAAGCGGTGACCATGCTCAGCCAGGATCCCCATGTGCAGAATGTAATTGATGATCCTGAAGCTGGATCCGTGGTGGTCAAGCTCTTTGAGAACTACGTGGAGGCCCACGAAGATGTGGAAAACGCCTTTTATGGAACGAGAAACAAAGAGTTTTATGTCTACCCCCTTACACCAGGAGGCCTACCTCCCGGCTTTGATCCCACCACCCGTCCTTGGTATCGAGAGGCCCTGGAAGCAGGGAAGATCGTCTGGACCGAACCGTACATCGATACGGGCAGTGGGAAATTGGTGGTTACTGTGGCCCTGCCGGTACGCCGGCCAGGTGAAAGCACACCAGTGGGTGTAGTGGGCATTGATGTTACCTTGGAACGCTTAAGTGCCCTGATTTCCACCAGGAATGTGGCGGAAACTGGTTACCTGGTGCTCATGGACGACCAGGGTATGGTGCTGGCCCATCCCAACCCCGAGGTGATCGGCCAAGAGATGTCAGGCTCTGTGGTTGCGGAAAAGGTGTTCTCCAGCCGTTCTGGGGAGTTTGACTATAATGACGGGGAAGCGAAGTTTGCCGCCTTTACCACCTTGGAGCGCACAGGCTGGCCCCTGGGGGCGATGGTATCCTATGCTGAAGCAGATCAGCATGTAAACAAGCAGCTCCAGCGCATTATCATAATTGGGTTGATCTTCCTAGTGGCAGCCTTTGCCATCGGAACGCTGTTTACCAACAGGCTCATAGTCAAGCCTGTGTTCCAATTGGTTGGTTCCGCCGGAAAGATCAGTGAAGGCGACTTTTCAGCTGAAGTGGCCTTGAGAAAGAATGACGAGCTTGGCGTGCTGGCGGAAGCCTTTAGAACCCTCCAGAGGGAACTTGGCAGACTGATTGGTGAAGTGAAGGCGGCCAGTGACAAGACGGCTGGTTTGAGCAGATCTGTGTACCGCTCCAGCCAGGAAATCAGCGCCTCCACGGAAGAGATGGCAGCTACTACCAGCGAGTTTGCCGGTTCAGTGCAGCGCACCAGCGATCATGTACAGTCCATTGATGAAGAAGGCACCGCAATCCGCCAGATCTCCACGCAAGGCGAGGAGCTGATTCAACAGGCTGTGAATCAGATGAAGAATATTGAAGTGAGCTTTGGCGGGCTGCATCAGAGCGTGGAGCAGCTCAGCGTGCAGTCTACGGAGATCGGCAAAATCACTGATCTAATCAGGGGAATTTCCGATCAGACCAACCTTTTGGCCTTGAATGCGGCCATTGAAGCGGCTAGAGCTGGTGAGCAGGGCCGGGGCTTTGCAGTGGTGGCTGAAGAGGTGCGCAGCCTAGCGGAGCAGTCCGCTGCGGCTACGGAACAGATTGCCAACCTCCTGCGGGAAGTAAATGTGCAGATCTCCCAGGTTATGAAGGAAGCCAATGAGAGCATTAATGAGATAAAAGCGGGTTCCAACAGTGTGCGCATTGCCGGTGAGACCTTTGCCCAGATTGGACAGGGAATCAACAGCATCAGCGCCCGCATCCGTGAAGTGGCCTCCTTTGCCTTGGAGCTGAGCAGCGGTTCTGAGCAGATGGCTGCAGCCACACAGCAGCAGGCTGCTACACTGCAGGAGATCACAGCTTCGGCTAACGAGTTGGCTGAGCAGGCTGAGCTGCTCATGCGGCTCACGGAAGGCTTCAAAATCTAGCCTTGCAAAAAGGAACAATCTGGAGTAACCAAACGTCCGGCGTTCCCGGGCCAGCCCGGCATCGCCGGGCTTTCTTTATGTCGGTTAGGCGGCAGGGTGCGCCTCGGCAGGAATAGTGCTGAAAGCTGGGGAACTACTGCTAGAGGTCGAGAAAACGGAGGAATTGTGGAAATGAACAAGGATGTGCTGTACAAGGATCTAATCCCCAAACCGGTGAGCATCAAACGGCAGGAGGGCCTGTTGTGCTTCGGCGTTGAGACGAAGATCTGTGTCCAGCCCGGCTGTGATCAGGCCTTGAAGGCCGCGGAGCACATCGCCCAGACACTGCGCTGCCTCACTGGCTTTCCCCTGCCCATAGAAATCTGTACAGAGGAGCCTAAGCAGGGCTGCCTTTTCTTTACAAGCCAAGGAGCCGGGGGAGAGCTGGGAGAGGAAGGATACTCGCTTACTGTGAGTGCAGGGCTGGTAACCATCAGAGCCCATACTTTTCCAGGCTTTTTCTTTGCCGGCCAGACCTTGAGGCAGCTGCTCCCTCCGGGAGAGGGGCCTTGGCAGCTGGAGGGCGTTGAGATCATTGACTATCCCCGCTTTGCCTGGAGAGGGGCGATGCTGGATGTGGCCCGCAGTTTCTTTTCTGTGGATGAGGTTAAGCGGGTGATTGACCTTCTGGCCGGTTACAAATTCAACCGACTGCACCTCCATCTCAGTGATGATCAAGGCTGGAGGATTATGATTGACAGCTGGCCCAACTTAGCCCTCCACGGAGGCAGCGGGGCGGTGGAAGGCGGAAGGGCAGGGTACTACACTAAGGACCAGTACAGGGAAATCGCGGCCTATGCCCAACGCCGGGCCATGGTCTTGGTGCCAGAGATCGATCTGCCTGGCCACACTAATGCTGCTCTGGCTGCATATCCAGAGTTGAATCGGGACGGAATCGCCCCTGAGCCGTACCGCGGCATTCAAGTGGGCTTCAGCACCTTAGCCGTGGAAAAGGAAATCACCTATCAATTTGTCAGGGATGTACTCGGGGAGTTGGCTGAGCTCACCCCAGGCCCCTATCTCCATGTGGGTGGAGATGAGGCCCATTCCACCACCCTAGAGGAATACAAGCTCTTTTTGGAGCGAGTTCATACCATCGTCGCGGAAACGGGGAAGACCTTGGTTGGCTGGGACGAAATCATCCAGGCAGGACTGGAGCCCACTGATCTGGTCCAGATTTGGCGTAGAGAAACCAAGGCCCAAGCGGCGGCAGGCCGGGGGGCCAAACTGATCATGTCTCCCTGCCACCACATCTACTTGGATATGAAATACAACCCAGAGACAGTGCTGGGCCAGGATTGGGCCGCCCTCATTGAAGTGAAGGATGCCTATGGCTGGGACCCCGTTACAGTCTACCCCGGGCTTGCCGAAGAAGATATCCTAGGCGTTGAGGCGCCGCTTTGGGCGGAGACTCTGCGCACCATTAAGGATGTGGAGTACATGCTCTTCCCCCGCATCCTGGGGGTTGCTGAAATCGGCTGGTCTCCGCGGGAAGGGAGGAGCTGGGAAGAATACCGCCAGCGCTTAGCAGCCCACGAGCCACGCTTAGAGGTGCAGG
Organism: Bacillota bacterium; assembly: GCA_012837385.1. GTDB lineage: Bacteria > Bacillota > Limnochordia > Darwinibacteriales > Darwinibacteriaceae > DTU010. The sequence continues at coordinate 10,770 of DURH01000042.1, read as the reverse complement.
GAGTACATTTCTATCGTTCTCCCCAAGTGCCTTGGAAAGGAAGGTAGGATTGACCAAACTCTTTGCTTTTGATGTGGATGGAACGCTCTTAACTTCGGACCACCGAATTCTCCCTTCTACTAAGGAAGCCCTGCGCCTTATCGCAGCTCAGGGCCACAGAAGCATCCTAGCCTCTGCCCGGCCCCCTGTGGGCTTAGAGCCCATTTGGAGGCAGCTGGGCTTCCACCTGCTGTATATCAGCTTAAACGGGGCCCTGATTGGGGATGGAGAGAAGGTCCTTTTTGAACAGGAGATCCCCGCACCTGGGGTAGAGCAGGCTCTGCAGCTCGCCAGGGAATTGGGGCTCAGCATCAACTTTTATGCCGGGCAGCGCTGGCTGATTGAAGAAGAAAACCCCTATTCTGCCCAGGAGGCAGAAATAGTAGAAGCACAGCCCGAGTTGGCGGATTTAGATGCCATCTCTAAAGTTCACAAGATCCTTGTGATGGGCTGTGCTGAGAAGATCAGTATGTATCAAAAGAGGCTGCAGGCGGCATCACCCTTGGTTAATGCCAGCTTGTCCAAACCAACCTACTGCGAAATCGTCAGCCGCGAGGTTTCCAAAGGCCGGGCCCTTAAACAGGTCTGCGCATGCCTAGGAATAGGCCTCCACCAGACCGTGGCTTTCGGTGATGGGGAAAATGATCTGGAACTCGCAGCAACAGCGGGCAGGGCCGTCGCCATGGGCAACGGCCATCCCGCCCTCTTGGCTAAAGCCGATTTTGTCAGTACCAGCAATGATCAAGATGGAATTCTTGCCGGCGTGCAGTGGGCGCTCAGCCAGCCTTAGGGCTGCTAGCGCTTCTCCCTGGTTGAGAAAGTACTGAACCAGACTGCAAAGATGAGTACGCCGCCGATAATCAGCTCGATTAGGTAAGCGCTGGTACCCATCAAAACCAAGCCGTTGCGCACCACGCCCATGAAGAGCGTACCGATGAAGGCGCCAACAATGGTTCCGACTCCACCGAACATGGACGTGCCACCAATAACGGTTGAAGCAATGGCGGTAAGTTCCATGCCCTGTCCGGCGGTGGGGGTAACGCCCCTGAGGTAGGCCATTTGAATAATGCTGGCCAGGGCCGAAGCGATACCGATGAGTACGAAGTTGGTGATGCGGATGCGGTCTGTGTTGATACCGGAAAGGCGCGAAGCTTCTTCGTTGCCGCCGGTGGCATACACCTTAAAGCCGTAGCTGGTCTTGTGCAGGATAAAGCCGGCAACTAACGTTGTAGCCACAAACCAAAGGGCTGGTACCGGCAGGTTGAGGAAGGTGCGGGCGCCGGTGACATTGTAGAACGACTCGGGCAGACGCACGGAAGCAGGTGCACCTCCTGAGATCACCAGGGCAAAGCCGCGATAGATCATCTGGGTACCCAGGGTGACGATGAAGGGCGGGAGGCCTCCCTTAACAGTAACAACTCCGTTGATCAGCCCAAAGCCTGCACCAGCGAAGAGGCCCACCAGCGATGCGAGCCAGATGTTCATACCGTTTTGGAAGAGGATAGCTACAATCATGCCGACCGCGGCAAAGATGGACCCCACTGACAGATCGATGTCGGTGGAGATGATGATCATGGTCATGAACATGACGATAAGGCCGGTGATGGAAACCTGCCTGAGGATGTTCAGGATGTTGGGCACGGTCAGGAAGGTGTTGGTTGCGATTGAGAAGAACAGGCAGAGCCCGATGAAAGCCGCCAAAACACCCACTTCCCGTCTCAACCTCAGCGAGCTTATGAATTCTTTCACCTCGATCACTCCTTTTATTCCTACTTCTGCACTGCCAGTGCCATGATTTTGTCAAAGGTCGCGTCCTTGGCCAGGAACTCGCCTTTGATGGAACCGTTGGACATGACCAGGACGCGGTCACTCATAGCCAGCAGCTCTTCCAAGTCAGAAGAAATGACAATCACAGAGATGCCTTGATCCACCATCTCTTGGATAACCTTGCGGATCTCTGCTTTGGCTCCCACGTCAACGCCCCGGGTTGGTTCGTCCAGAATCAGAATCTTCGGCCTCACGTTCAGCCACCGCGCCAGCAGCACTTTCTGCTGGTTTCCACCACTTAAGTAGCGGATGGTCTGCGCTGGGCCTGATGTCTTGATCTGCAGTTCCTCAATGGACTTGCCCGCCATTTCCTCAATGCGCTTGTTGTCCAGCACAGGACCTACAGATGTGAGTTCGTCGATTATGGCAGCACCAGCGTTTTGCCATACCGACATATCCCAAAACACACCTAGGCTGCGGCGGTCCTCGGTGAGGTAGCCAATGCCGTGTTCAATAGCCTGCCGGGGATTCTTGATGGTGATGGGCCTGCCTTCCAGCTCAATACTGCCGCTGTCTGGCTGCTGGACACCGAAGAGGGTGGTGGCCAGCTCTGTACGGCCCGCTCCCTGAATGCCAGCTAAACCCAGGATTTCCCGCTCATGGAGATCGAAACTAATGTCCTTGAGGCGCAGCCTCTTCTGGCTGAGATCCCGGACTTTAAGCACCACTTTGTCCCGCACAGCGGTGCTGTCCTTGGGAGTGGGCAGGGGGACGTCGCCCACCATCATGTGCACAATTCCATCTATGGTTGCATCCTTCGTGTCCATGGTCTGCACATGTTTGCCATTGCGCAGCACGGTCACGCGGTCTGTAATTTCCATCAGTTCACTGAGAATATGGCTCACGATCATAATCGTGGTGCCCTCGGATTTCAGCCGGCGCAGTACCTCAAAGAGGGTCTCAACTTCGCCTGGCGTCAGTGCCGAAGTGGGTTCGTCCATAATGATGAATTTACTCTTAGTATTCAGGGCATGGGCAATGGTGGTCAGCTGCTTGAGGGCGACGCTCAAGGTACCTACCAGAGCCCTGGGGTTGATGGTCTGGCCGATCTCTCGGAACAGTTCCACCGTCCTCTCTTCCATTTCGTCCCACTTAGGCTGGCCAAATCTGTTGGTTATCAGGCGCCCCAAAAACACGTTTTGTGCCACCGTAAGGTTGTCGCAGATGGGGATCTCTTGGTGCACAATGGAGATTCCATGGCGTTCCGCCTCAACTGGGCTGTGCACATCCAAAGGCCTGCCGTCAAACAGGATCCGGCCTTCATCTCTGCGATAAATCCCGCCTGTGATTTTGATCAGCGTAGATTTTCCCGCACCGTTTTCGCCTATGAGTCCGTGAATGTCGCCTTGACGTATGTAAAAAGACACATCATCAAGCGCCTGAACTCCGCCGAAACGCTTGCTGATGGATTCATAGCTAATGAGTATCTTCTCTGACATAGTAACCCTCCCCTAAACAGAGGTTAAGCACCGGCCGCTGGGCGACCGGTGCTGGAAACACTTAATGCCTCGAGACTATCTGTAGCCCTGCTCAGCGAGGCTGACAACTTCGTCGATATTGTGAGGACCAACTACACCTGCACCGGAGTCCATGTCAGCCGGGGCAATACCGTACTGGTGATAGAGATAGAGGGCCAGCACGGGGTAGAAGCCTTGTACATATGGCTGTTGGTCAATGACGAACTTGGTGTAGCCATCTTGAATGTTCTCGATGGTGGTGGGCACGAGGTCCCATCCGCCGGAGATCACTTTGCCTTCCAAGCCAAGGTTGCGAATTACTACACCGTGGGACTGGGTGTTAGCGTCAACGCTGATAATGGCTTTGGCATCAGGGTTAGCGATCAAGTAGGTTTCAAAGATGGCTGCCCCTTGAGTCAAGTCCGGAGTGGTCTGAAGAATAGTATATTCGATGTCGGTTTCATCCAAAACAGAAGTTACACCTCTGAGCCGTTCTGCCAACGAGGTGTGACCCAGATCCTCTACGCCGATGGCGATCTTGCCGCTAGTGCCGATGGCATCGATTACCTGCTGTGCCAAAACGCGGCCGGCGGAATAGTCGCTCTGCCCTACATAGGCCAGGCGGGGGTTGTCTGGGCCAGCGTCAGCGTTAGTGGCGATTACAGGAATGCCTGCATCCAAAGCACGCTGTACAGGATCATCGAATGCCGTTGGATCGGGCAGGGTGGAGATGATGCCGTCTACGCCAGACTGGATAACGTTCTCCATAATGTTGACCTGCTCTGCTACGTTAAACAGGCTGGGTCCAGTATGGGTTACGTTGATCTTGACGTTGGGATCGTAGGCGCTGATCATAGCTGCAGCATCTTGTGCACCTTTAACCAGCGGAATCCAGAAGTCGATGGTGGCGCTGTGGGTGATGATCACAAAGTCCAGTTCTTTCACCTGAGCAGCGGCCATGGGAGCGAACACTCCGACAACAAGCAGCACGACGAGGAGAAGACTAAGAACTCTTCCTTTCACGAATGAATACCTCCCTTGGAATTTTAGGACTTGATATTGGATATTTTTCTTCTATTTTGCTGTATTTCCACCCCCTCTAGCCAAGCAATAATAAATCGAAAGAAGTCTGTCTAGATCTAATTATATAACATAACCAGACAAAATCCTGTTGAAAATTCCAGGGGCAGAAATTAACAAAACGCGTTGACAATATCATGCTCTAGAGTTAACATATAGATGATAATCTTTTACTTTTAATCTGTTCAGCAATCGATTTCTGAAATCGATTGCTGATGTCTAATAGGGCTTTGGGAGCCCATTCCCATGGACACTGTGGGTCTATCGCAGGCTGATCACTGTAGGAGGTGGACTTGAATTTGGTTACCATATCTGATGTTGCCAAAAGGGCCAAGGTCTCCCGCAGTACAGTATCGAGGGTACTCAACAACCAGACACACCACATCAGGGAAGAGACCCGCAGAGCAGTGTTAAAAGCAGCCGAGGAGCTCGATTTCAAGCCCAACCGAGTAGCCCGCAGCCTGAAGATGAAAAAGACCCACTGCATTGGGGTGATTACAGACGACATTGACACTCCCTTCCTGCCTTCCATGCTGAAGGCGATTGAGCAGTATGCTTTTTCCCGCGGCTACAGCGCCTTAGTCTGTAACAGCGGATACGAGTTTGAACGGCAGAAGGCGTACATCGACATGCTAGTGGCGCGGCAGGTGGATGGGATTATCTTTGCTGCTTCCTTTGTATACTCTTACACCCAGGAGCTGATCAAGCCGGATCTCCCCATCGTGTACGCCTACTCTATGTCGCCGTACACTAAGAAGAATTCGGTATTGTCAGATGATGTCAGGGCAGCCCAGGAAGCTGTGGACTACTTGGTGGGGTTGGGGCACCGCCGCATCGGCTACATCAACGGGCCGGAAAACGTGATTCCTTCACAGGAGCGCAGGAAGGGTTACAAAAACGCCCTCAGTCAGCACGGTATCGCCTTCGACCCGGTGTTGGTGAAAAACGGGGAGTGGGAAGACCCTGCCAGTGGTTACCGGGCCACTCGGGAGTTCATGGCCCTGCCAGAGCCGCCCACGGCCATTTTCGCAGCCAATGATGTGATGGCCAGCGGGGTGCTGGAGGCAGCCAGCGATTTGAAAGTGCGCGTTCCTGAAGACCTTTCTGTTCTGGGCTATGACGATCGGGATATGGCCCGCTTCTTGAAACCTGCTCTGACCACCGTTAAGCTGCCTATGACCGATATCGGCTCCACGGCAGCCCAAATGCTCATCGACTGTGTGGAAACCGGCCAAACCATGATCGATTCCACCTATGTGCCCTGCAAACTGATTATTCGCGATTCGTGCTGTGCCGTCACACAGCGCTGAACACATATGAAGACCTTGGCGTCCCACAGTCCTGTCCACCATCCTGTGCAGCCAGGGTGATGTTTCAAATAAAAAGGAATCTAGAAAGGGGTATGGCTGTGAACAAAAAGGTACTGCGCACCTGTAAAAACACAGTACTAAAAGGAGGCCTACTCGCTCAGGGAGCGGACGTGGTTAGGAAAAAAATGATCCCCTATCAATGGAAAGCCCTCAATGATCAGCTGCCTGACGTGGAGCCAAGTCATGCCATCGAGAATTTCCGGATTGCTGCTGGTGAAAAAACCGGTGAATATCACGGCATGGTCTTCCAAGACAGCGACGTGGCCAAATGGCTGGAGGCGGTTGCCTACAGCTTGTCCACCCATCCCGACCCAGCATTGGAAGCCCAAGCCGATGAAGTAATTGATCTAGTCGCCCGGGCCCAGCAGCCAGATGGCTATCTAAACACCTACTACACCATAGTGGATCCAGACAACCGCTGGACTAACCTGGCGGAAAACCACGAGCTGTACTGCGCCGGCCACTTTATTGAAGCTGCCGTAGCTTACTACGAAGCGACGGGTAAAGACAAACTGCTCCAGGTGGTCAAAAGATTCGTGGACCACATTGATTCAGTCTTTGGCCCTGAAGAGCACAAGAAAAAGGGCTATCCCGGCCATCAAGAGATCGAGCTGGCTTTGGTCAGGCTCTATCGGGTCACCAAGGATGAACGCCACCTGAAGCTGGCCCAGTTCTTTGTGGAAGCACGGGGTCAGCAGCCCCACTACTTCGACCAGGAAGCGCAAGCTCGCGGCTTGGACAAGTTCCTCCATTGGGGCTTGTTTGCCCACGAATACAGCCAGGCGCACCTGCCCATTGGGGAGCAGACTACTGCCGAAGGGCATTCGGTGCGGGCCCTGTACTTCTTCAGCGGTGTGGCTGATCTAGCCCAAGAGCTTGGCGATGAAACCCTCTTTAAGGCATGTGAGACGCTCTGGGATAATATTGTGAACCGCCGCATGTACATTACAGGGGGGATCGGCTCCCAGTCCTACGGCGAAGGGTTTACCCTTGATTACGATCTCCCCAGCGACCTAGCTTACACAGAAACCTGTGCGGCCATTGCCCTGATCTTTTTCGGCCAGCGTATGTTAGAACTGGATCCAAACAGGAAGTATGCCGATGTGATGGAGCGTGCCCTGTACAATGGAGTGATCAGCGGTATGTCCCTGGAAGGCGACCGCTTCTTCTATGTCAATCCCCTGGAAGTCCATCCTGAAGTGTGCAGGAAACGCCATGATCACAATCATGTCAAACCAACCAGGCAGGGTTGGTTTACCTGCGCCTGCTGCCCGCCTAACTTAGCCCGCCTGCTCACTTCCATCCATCATTATCTTTATTCCCAGGATGACCACAGCCTGTATGTGAACTTCTTCGCCGAAAGTGAAGTGGAATGCACCGTAGGGGAAAGTCAGGTGAAGCTGATTCAGCACACCAATTACCCCTGGGATGGCAGCATTGAAATGAAACTCTCCCTGGCTGAAGCATCTGGGTTTAAACTCCATGTGCGTATTCCTGCTTGGTGCAGGGCGCCTCAAGTGCGGGTCAATGGTGAGCCCGTTGATGCCGCGGCTCATCTGGTCAAGGGCTACCTAGTTCTGGACAGAACTTGGCGGGATGGGGACAGAGTGGAAGTAGATCTGCCCATGCCGGTGGAAAGGGTGCGGGCTCATCACAAGGTGCGGGAGACTGCAGGCCGCATTGCTCTGCAGCGGGGGCCTGTAGTGTACTGCCTGGAAGAGGTGGATAACGGCCCAGATTTGACCGCGCTGGTGTTGGCGGAAGATCCCCAGTTTGAGCTTGAGGAAGAAGCGGAGCTCCAAGTACCCGCCATTATCGCCAACGCTTACAGGGAGGAAAGCCCTGGAGAAGGCCTGTACACTGTGGAAGAGCCCCGCAGAGTTCCCGTAAAGATTAAGGCAGTACCCTACTTCAGCTGGGATAATCGTAAACCAGGGGAGATGCTTGTATGGATTCGCGCCTAATCGGGGCGTTATTGTTTGGGATCAAGGCAGGAAGTGTTAAGAAGGAATAGAAGAAACTAACAGAGGGGGGCGCAGCCTCCCCTCTTTCGGAACTTCTTTTCAAGCGAGGTGCTGAGATGAGTGAGGTTAAGTACGTAATTGGAGTTGACTTTGGCAGCGATTCGGTGCGTGCTCTAGTGGTCAATGCGGACACAGGCGAAGAGCTGGCCAGCGACGTAGCTTACTACAAACGCTGGATGGAAGGACTGTATTCCGATGCTGCCCAGAACCAGTTTCGCCATCATCCTTTAGACTATTTAGAGGGCTTGGAGGAGTGCATCACCGGTGCACTGAAAAAGCTGCCTCCCGAAGTGGCTGCCAATGTGATCGGCATCGGCGTGGACACCACAGGATCCACACCCGCGCCCGTTGATGAGCAGGGAACGCCACTTGCCTTGCTGGATGAGTTCCGCGACAATCCCAATGCTATGTTTATTCTTTGGAAAGACCACACAGCTGTGCGTGAGGCCGCGGAAATCAACCATTTGGCTCGAACTTGGGGAGGGGTGGATTACACCAAGTATGAAGGTGGAGTTTATTCCTCAGAGTGGTTCTGGGCCAAGATTCTGCATATTCTCCGCGTCGATGAGCAGGTGCGTGAAGCTGCCTACTCTTGGGTAGAAATCTGCGACTGGATCCCCGCGGTGCTAACCGACACAGCGGATCCCAAGGTGATGAAGCGCAGCCGGTGTGCAGCTGGCCACAAAGCCATGTGGCATCCTGAGTGGGGCGGCCTTCCGTCTGAGGAGTTCCTGACCAAGCTTGATCCCCTTCTGGCTGGCCTCAGGGATCGCCTGTTCGAGGAAACGTATACCTCCGATGAAAAGGCTGGAGAGCTCACGCCGGAGTGGGCGGAGCGCTTGGGCCTGCCTGTGGGCACAGCTGTGGCTGTAGGCGCCTTTGATGCCCATATGGGTGCCGTGGGCGGCGGTATTAGAGAACATGCTTTAGTGAAAATCATGGGGACCTCTACCTGCGACGTCATGGTGGCATCAAAAGACCAGCTCGGCGACACGCTGGTCGCGGGCATCTGCGGTCAAGTAGACGGTTCTGTTATTCCCGGTATGGTGGGCTTAGAAGCTGGCCAATCGGCTTTTGGCGATGTCTATGCCTGGCTGAGGGATATTCTGTTCTGGCCTTTGGAAGCCCTAGGTGAGGAAGTCGGCTTGAGTGAAGAGGCTTTGGCTAAGATCCGCAGCAGGATCCTAGTGAAGCTCACGGAAGAAGCAGCCAAGGTGGACCCAGCCACAACCACAGTGGTAGCCCTGGACTGGCTCAACGGCAGGCGCACTCCCTATGCTGACCAAGAACTGAAGGGTGCCTTAGTTGGCCTAACCCTAGGTACCGATGCACCTCGGTTGTTCCGCGCCTTAGTGGAAGCCACCGCCTACGGAGCCAAGGCCATTGTGGACCGCTTCCAGGAAACTGGGGTAGAGATTAAAGAAGTAATCGCTCAGGGAGGCATCCCCGGCAAGAACGAATTTGTAATGCAGGTCAGCGCTGATGTACTGGGCATGCCCATCAAGGTAGTCCAATCTGACCAAGCGGTAGCCCTGGGTGCCGCCATGTTTGCCGCGGTGGCTGCAGGCAAGTTCAAAGATGTCTTTGCAGCCCAGGATGCTATGCTCAGCGGATATTCCAAGGTATACGAACCCGATCCTGAAAGCAGCAAGCGCTACCAGGGTCTTTATGAGAAATACTTGAGCATCGGCGAGCTTCTTGCCGACACGCTCCGTGCACTGTAAGGGGGAAGGGGGGAAGCTATGCTGGAATCTTTAAAGCAGCAGGTATTATTGGCAAATCAAGAGCTGCAGAAGCAGCAGCTGGTCATCTACACCTGGGGAAATGTGAGCGGAATCGATCGGGAACGGAACCTGGTGGTGATTAAACCCAGTGGTGTAGCCTATGAAGATCTGACTCCAGAGAAGATGGTGGTCCTGGATCTGGACGGGAATATTGTGGATGGAAATCTGCGTCCCTCCTCAGATACCCCGACCCATCTGGAGCTGTACAGGCGCTTTCCAGAGGTGGGAGGGATTGTGCATACCCATTCGAAATGGGCCACAATTTGGGCCCAGGCCTGCCAGAGCATTCCCTGCCGGGGTACCACCCATGCCGACTACTTCTACGGGGACATTCCCTGCACCCGCCTGTTAACCCCTGGAGAAGTGGAAAACGACTATGAACTGAACACGGGTAGGGTGATCGTAGAGCGATTCAGCGACATTAAGTACCAGGCAACGCCCGCGGTGTTAGTGGCAGAACATGGGCCCTTTGCCTGGGGTAAGGACTGCCATGAAGCGGTGCACAACAGCGTTGTCCTGGAACAGGTGGCGCAGATGGCTCTGTTCACCAGGCTGCTGTCTGGGCACGATGACCCCATTAGCGATCATGTCATGCAAAAGCACTATCTGCGTAAGCACGGCCCGAATGCCTATTACGGTCAAAATTGAGGGAGGTAGATAGAATGAACCTGAACTTGAAAGATTTCGAAGTGTGGTTTGTCACAGGCAGCCAAGATCTTTACGGGGAAGAGGCACTGCGGCAGGTAGTAGAAGATGCCAAGCACGTGGCCGCCAGCCTCAATGAGCGTCCGGAAATTCCCGTTACTGTAGTGTACAAACCAGTAATGACCAGTGCGGACGAAATCCGCAGGCTGGTTCTGGAAGCCAATGCCAGCGAAAAGTGTGTGGGTTTGATTCTGTGGATGCACACCTTCTCACCGGCTCGCATGTGGATCGGCGGGCTCAACGTACTGCACAAGCCTTATGTGCATTTCCACACCCAGTATTACCGCGATATTCCTTGGGATGCCATTGATATGGACTACATGAACCTGCACCAGTCCGCCCACGGCGATCGGGAGTTTGGGTTTATCAACACCAGAATGCGCAAGAACCGTAAAGTGGTTGTGGGCCACTGGCAGGATGGAGAAGCCCTGCAGGACATCGGGCACTGGACCAGGGTTGCCGCTGCTTGGCAGGACAGCCAGGG
>DURH01000041.1 GCA_012837385.1 Bacillota bacterium | reverse complement strand
CAGCTCAAACATGCTGTACTGCCATAAAGTTCCACCAAAGAGGGCAAGGACCACGATGAGCATCAGAGCTACACCGATGGCCATCATGCCCCGTTCGTCCCTCAGCTGCATTGTGGTCCCTCCTTCGGTCAGTGTTCTAGACCACAAGGTCACCATTTACTGGGGTCTACCCGTTAGACGAAGTCCCGCCCGTAGGATCTTCTGTAGGATCTTCAGTAGGATCTTCTGTAGGCTCTTCTATGGAAGGGGTAACCGTAATGATATATGCTCCCGATACCTCACCTTCCTCGATCGCGATTTTGTAGTTATCCGTGTTGGTGTAAGGATTAACTATCTGACTGTCCAAATAGCCGGCATCCTTAATGGTCTTCAGATTAATTGCTTCCAATTCGGGCAAGGGATCTGCAGTCATAAGGTACATCTGAACCGCACTCTTGATGATCCTGTGATTTGCCTCGTGAGCCGCCTTTTTCGCGTTGTCCTGGATTCTACCATACTGCTGAATCCCAATCCCCGACAGGATGCCCAGGATAACGACTACGATCATCAACTCCACAAGGGTGAAGCCCTCTTGCTGCTTGAGCAGCTTTCTGATCTTCTTCAACAATTTCAGTTCCTCCAATCTTATACTTGATGAGATAAGCGATATTAGAACACATACTGCAATCTCAAGCCCCATCTCGGTTGAAGAGGCTTGTCCTGCTCAAAAGCCAAGTTCAGGTGCGGTTCTAGTTTGAACTGCTTCCACTGCAGCGGGACGCCCACAGTGACTTGCGGCACCCACCTTTGACTGCTGAGCAGATCTAACTGCACCCTCCCTGATAGATAGGGTAGGGTATACTGGAAATAACCTGTGATTCCCAGCTCTTTCTCTTTATAGACGGCACCTAGTCCGCTCTCCAAGTTACCCGTTTGCGCGCTCACCCCCCCCGATACGCGGTTTCCTTCGAACTCAAACCAAAACCCTTGTGTCCACTCTTTATCCTTCCTGGCCCGGGAGGTCACCGGGCTTGGGTAAAAAAATCCTGGTTGACCACACCCTCGTCATCGCCCACAATTCGCGGAACAACGAATATGGTCATCTCTGTCTGCTTGTGTTTCGTTTCTTTCCATTGGAAAAGCTTGCCCAAGAGCGGCAGTTGAGACAGGAATGGAATGCTCCTGATGGATTCATTCTCCTCCTCCTGCAGCAGGCCGCCTAGCACGAAGGGCTGTCCGTCTTTCACCCTTACATTGGTCACCGCTTCCCGGGTCCGGATTTGAGGATAGGCCGTATCCGCTCTCCAGATAAAGGTGCTTACTTCAGGCTGTACCAGGATGGTGATGTAATCATCATCGGAAATTCGCGGAGTGACGCGAAGGTTAATACCTGACTCCAAGAACTCCAAGGTGCGCTGCCCTTCCTCCCCAGTCAGCACAACTGGCACCCGGTCGCCCACGAAAATGCTGGCTGGCTGGCCGCTCAGGGTGGTTACCTTAGGATTGGCTAGGAGCTTGGCATCACCCTTTTCCTCTAAGATCTTCAGGGCCAAGATCAGATCCCAGGGCTGCCATTCCAGCTCCAGAAATACTGGAGCATCGCCACTGGTGAAGGAAGGTACTCCTTCCCAATCTACGCCCAAATCCTGCAGCGCATCTGTACTAATCTCGTGCACCCATACCTCCAGCACCACCTGGGGCTGGGGCTGGTCAAATTCGATGACGAAGAGGTCAACATCTGCTAACTGCTCATCTGTGCCCCGCACAATGATGCTTTTCCTCTCTGAATCAACCTGGATATTCTGTTCTGGAATTAAGAGCGATAGGGCTGTTTTGGTGGCAGCAGGCTCCGCATAGTTCAGGCGATACACCTTCAGGCGTTCTGTGCTTGGTACGCTGGCACTTCCCACCACTAGGGAGTGCTCCGTCTGCTCCACCTTCAGCGGAGCGAGCCTCTGAATCTGCTCAATAAGCTCCTGGGGATTCTGGTTCCGTACATCTATGTACAAGCGAGTAGCTGTTAAGGATGGATCGGCAATCAAGTTAACCCCAAGTTCTGCGCTGATATCCTGGAAAATCTCCAGAATGGTTCGATCCTGCCGGGGTGCTTCCTTGGGCATCGCCGCCTTGTCTAGTTCCCGGATCAACTCTTCTGCTTGATCCAGCACGTTTTGGGATCCGCTGAGAATTACCAGACCCCCTTCAGGCTGAACGTATACATCGCTTCTGGGCATAATCAGAGCCAAAGCTTCCAGTACCTGTGCAGGAGCGATTCCCTGGGTCCTTACATAACGTACGCTGCGCTCTTCCAACTGCGCAAGGCGCTCAGGACTGGCCACCAAGAGCGTATTGCCCGTGATCCGGTATTCAAAGCCTGTGTAAACTGAGATCAGATCCAGAGCTTCCGTTAAGGTAACTCCCTGGAGCCGGAAACTGCCCTTTCCCTGGACTTCGGGATCCACAAGTACGTTGAAGCCGGCAGACTCGCCCACTACTTCAAAGATCTCAGCATAATCCACTCCATCAAAACTGAGGTCCAGCGTCTGGGCCCAGACTGAAACACTGGCTAAAAGGCAGGATAGGGCGATAATTAGGGCGAGAGCTGTTTTTTTTGCGGTCATGGACCTACCTCCCTATGCGTACTGTGAAACTACGCTGGCCTCGAGTGAACTCTACCTCTCCCTCGCCACTGGCCGTGATTTCCCAACCCTGGAGGATATCGCCGAGCTTGACCGAGTAAGTCTTGCCATCATATTCCACCAAAAACACGGCTTGGTCTTCACTGCGCAATACACCTTTGAGTTCGAACTTGGGTAGATCGAGCTCCTCAACCATCAACTTAATATCATTCCACTCTTCCGCTGTGGTGGAACCCATCAGCAGTCTGGATCCGGCATCAAAGCTGAGCTCACGATGGGGCAGTAAGCGCTGCACAACGGCGAGAATCTCCATCCCGTCCCCATAGCTGATGGAAATGGCCCGGTAGGTCAGCTCTTCCGTGGGAGCAGCTTCAGCTGCAGCTGGCTTAAGGGAATCGGACACTGTGGGTACACTGCGGGCACCCTGCACATCGTATTCCGCTAGTACTCGTTTAGCCATGTCCAGATCACTCGTCAACCCATATAAAACCAGAAGGTTCAGTTCCCGATCCACGTAGCTTCTCACGTTGGGAACCACTAGTGTAACCAAGCGCTGTGCTGCTTCCACGTCCACATGCTTAACGGGGACAAAGCTTACATCCTGAGTGCCAAACTCAGTCTTGAGCCGCTGATCGCTGCCAACCACCAACGTGTTTCCTACAAAGGTGTAACCATAACCTGTGGTCTTGGTTACCAGATCCAGAGCTTCTTCAAAAGATAGATCCTTCAGCACAAAACTGACCTCACCTTGCACTGACGGATCGACTAACACATTGTAACCGCCTAACTGCCCCAGAATCTGAAACACGTCCACCAGCGGTGCCTGGCTAAACTCCATATTCACGAGTTCACCGGCCAACACGGGGGAAAAACCAGCCGCCAAGGCCACAATCAACACTAAACACATTGCCTTTACTTGCGTACGCATTTACTAACCCCCTATCGTCAATTCTAGCTGAACCCCGTCCACATCAAGCACAACCGTGGTTGGAGAAATGCCCCTGATCACCGCGGAGCCAAGCTGATCCCCTACTCGAACCCAGCTTTTCGCTCCTGCGTGGGAAACCAAGGCCGTGCGCTCACTGCCTGTTTCCACAATCCCCAACACTCTAAACCCTCCATTCAGGAAGGTTCCTACCCGCTCAAAGGCTACGCCAAAGGCCTGCACAGGCAGTTGGGCGGCTTCCACCTCAGCAACCTGGGGAAGCTGCCAGGTTTGCTCGTCTCCTGGCGCCGCCATCACTACATGCAGCTCCCCGTCTACAACCAACCCGAAACGGTTTTCCCCCAAATAGGTTAGGGAAACCAAATCTATAGAAAGGGAAGGAAACGCCCTCTGCAGATGGCTTAAGTACGCTGGTACCCGATCGTCTACCTCAAGTTCTAGCGTAAGAGGAAACACTCCCGTGCGCCCATCCTGGCTAACTCTGATGGGAATGTGCTCCAGAGTATGGATGGTGAAGCCATACTCTGCACTGAGCTCCTCCACGGCACGCAGCACATACGAAAAATTGTACTGAGACGGCACCGTTTGCGCCAGGGTGCGCAGGTTGTCCTCTAGCTCCTGCAAACGGTTTTCATAGGTGGATTTGTGCTCCACAACCCGCAGCAGCTGTTGCTCAGTATCTGCTAGATGACGAAGCTCAGTGTCAAGGCCAGCTGTTTGGCTTTTCACTGGCAGAAATCTTCCCAGGAATACTGCCGCCGCCATAACATACAGGGCGACAATGAGTACTGTCTGCCAGGTCAGTTTCTCCCTAATTGAGTTCAGCTGCAGCACTGGCCTTCACCCCCTGTACGTCCATGGCAAAGCGATAGAACATGGTGTCTTGCGCCGGATTCACCTGGATAGGCTGCGCAGACTTCAGCTCAACATGCTCACTGCGTTCTGTCAGATAGTTGAGTAAGCCTGTGATGCTTGCCATATTCCGTGTATAACCCACCAAACTGATGGTATCTGCTTTCCAAATCAATCCCTCGATCCACAAATCAGTAAAGGGATGGTCCACTAGATCCGGCACTGCGGCGAAACTCCCTGCCTGGACAGCCAAAAGCTCATTGTACACACTCTCTGTACTCTCCAGAGCCTTGATATCTTCCCGGATAGCGTTTATGGACTGGACCTGCTTGCGCAGCATCGCCTCCCTGGACAAGGCATCTTGGTGGGCTAGACTGAGGGCGTCCAGCTTGGCTGTTTCCAACCAGGTCAGCGATAGGGCGGCCGCCAGGGCCAAAAAGCCCACCAGGCCAACCAAGAAACCCCAACGCACCTGTGATTGCTTCAAGGGACGTTCATCTTTGGGAAGCAAATTCATCTTCATGCGCTGATCCCCCTGACACCTAGAGCCAGAGCGGAGCCATAGCTGCTCAGCCGCTTGGGCCGATCGGCATCAAAGCCCAAGAGCAGATCCATTTGGCCTAAAGAATAAGTAGGCAGGTTCACTTCTTTACCGAGCATACTGCTCAAGCCAGGCATGTCCGCCAAGTCCCCAACCAAGATAATCTCATCGAGCATGGCTCTAAAGTTGCTGGCCCGTTCCTGCGCCCGGACGAAATCCAGAGTCTGCAGAACAGACCCGATAAACTGCTGCACCACAGCCCTGAGCACACGCTTGTCACCAGACCCTTCCATAAGCAGGTGGTCCACGTCATGCTGGGCGTAAAGCTCCCTGGCTTCTTCAGCAGAACAACCGAAAGCTTCCTGCAAGCCCTGGCGGAAATGGGCGATGCCCAAGGGTATAACTCGCAGCACCTTAAACACGTTATCAGAGAGCACCTCAATGGTGGTTTGCCCCTCGCTTACTTCCACGAAAGCGCGCCTTTTCTCCCCCGCCAACAACTCAGGCCAGCTGAAAGCCGGGAGATCAACTATTTCCAGAACCAAACCTGCAGTTCGAATAGCCTCGATATAGGGCGAGAGATACTCGCGGGGGAACGCTGCCACTACTACTTCCACTTCCGTTTCGGTTTGGTAGTTGACAAAGTAGTCGTAGCAGACGTCCTTGAGGTCATCCACGGGGAAATAAGCCAGTTCGGGGAGTTCAAATTCCAGAGCTTTGTCCAACTCGCGCCTATTCATCGCGGGCAGGCGGTGTGTTTTCACCATCACCCACGAACTCCTCAAGCCAAGCACCACACTGTCAGCTGAAAAATCTGCATGTTCAAGAAGAGCTTTTAGGCCCCTCACCAATTCCTGCTGGTTAGCTACTTTTCCGTCTACAATTGTCCCGGCAGGCAGCGCCTGCATGGCCAAGTTCGAAACCAGCCTACTGCTGCGGCCTTTGCGCACTACTTCTGCTGCCCTGATACCCAGGGCATCAATATCAAGGCCCAGAGCTTTCCTGGCCATATCCCCAACCCCCTAAATCGCTGTCACCATCTGCATCATGGGCAGATAGACAGAGATCAGAATAAACAGCACCACCACCGCTAGGACCAACATAACAGCGGGCTCCAGCAGCTTTGTAAAGCTGGCAACGGTGAAATTCACTTCCCGATCGTAGTAGTCTGCGAGCTGAACCAAGACTGTTTCCAAATTACCTGTTTCTTCGCCGACAGCAACCATCTGCACCAACATAGCTGGAAATACTTTGTGATTCCCTAAGGGCTGACTGATCCCTTCGCCCCGTTCCACTCCATGCCTCGCTTCTTCCAGCGCCTTCTTCACCACTACGTTATCCATCAGCCGCTCCAAGATTTGGAGAGTGGGTATCATGGCGATACCGCTGTTCAGCAGCAGTGCCAGCGTGCGGCAAAACCTGGAGAAGATTACCATTTTCTGCATCTCGCCCAGCACCGGAACGGACAGAAGCACGGAATCCCGCATCCAACGACCCGGTTTGGTGCGCACCCAGTACCGCCACCCCATAATCAAAGCAGCGATCAGGCCTACTACCACATACCAGTGGCTGACCATCCAATCCCGGCTGTTCAGCACGGCCAGGGTAATAGCTGGTGTTTCTACACCGAAGCCCGCGAAGTTCTTGACCAGCATGGGCAGAACCACGAACAATAAGACGATCACCATAACAAACGATACCGAAGTGATAATCGCCGGATACATCAGCGCTTCGGAAATCTTCTTGCGCAGTTCATCTTCCCGTTCATAGTAGGTGGCCAGGCGATCTAACACCTCAGGCATGGTACCAGACACTTCCCCAGCCTCCACCAAGTGGATGAACACATGGGGGAAAACATCACGGTGCTTTTCTAGTGTTCTGGTAAAAGCAGTTCCACTGGCCACATCCAGGCGGATGGACTGGAGCACCTTGCTGAATCCTGGTTCCGCCGCCTGCTCCTCCAAAAGCCCCAGCGCTCTCACTAGCGAGAGTCCAGTACTTAACATAATGGCAAACTGCCGACAGAAGAGGGCTAAGTGCTTGGCCTTGAGCTTAACTCGCTTCTGAAAGAGGGCAATGGGCTCCCTAGCAGCTTTCAGGGAGGTGACAATATATCCTTCTTGGCGCAGTTGGGTTCGGGCCTCTCCTTCGTTCTCTGCTTCAATAAACCCCTTCACAGCCTTGCCACTGCGGCTGCGGCCGGTATAGGCGTAGCGGATCACCAGACTCCCTCCCTAGAGTGCAGGGCAAGCTCATCCACGAGGCCCTTCTTGGCCAGCTCCGTCATGGAACCTTTCAAGCTCTGCATGCCAAAGCGGGCGCCTGTCTCAATCATGGATGGAATCTGATGCACTTTTTCCTCACGAATCATATTGCGGATAGCAGGAGTGCCCAGCATTACTTCCACTGCCGGCACCATCCCACGCCCATTTTTCAAGGGCAGGAGCTGCTGCGAGATAACCGCCTCCAACACGGTGCTGAGCTGCACCCTGATCTGGTATTGGCTCTCTGGAGGGAAAGCATCAATAATGCGATCAATGGTTTTCGCCGCGCCCCTGGTGTGTAACGTCGATAAC
Source organism: Bacillota bacterium (assembly GCA_012837385.1). Classification (GTDB taxonomy): domain Bacteria; phylum Bacillota; class Limnochordia; order Darwinibacteriales; family Darwinibacteriaceae; genus DTU010. The sequence goes on along the minus strand of DURH01000041.1, from coordinate 35,155 downwards.
ACTAAGTGCCCCGTTTCTGCAGCAGTAAGGGCAATGGAGATGGTCTCTAAATCCCGCATCTCTCCGACCAGAATTACATCGGGATCTGAACGCAGGGCTGCCCTCAGCCCACTAGCAAAGGATCTTGTGTCGCTGCCCACTTCCCTTTGGTTTACTACACAGTTCTTGTGCTGATGGAGAAACTCAATGGGATCTTCCAGGGTGATGATCACTCCCCGGCGTTCCCGGTTGATAATGTCGATCATGGAGGCCAAGGTGGTGGACTTCCCACTGCCAGTGGGACCTGTCACCAAAACCAAGCCATCCTTGAGATGCGCGATATCGTGGAGAATACTGGGTAGGCCAAGATCTTCCAAGGACTTAATCGTAGAACTGATCACCCGCAGGGCAAGGGTGAGCGAACCTCTCTGCTTCGACAGGTTGCAGCGAAAGCGCCCAATGCCCTTCAATCCGTGGGAAAAATCGATCTCACCAACCCGTTCCAGTTCAGCCTTCTGGTGGTCAGAAAGCAAGGGAAAAACCAGCTCTTCAATATCCCTGGGGGTGAGGCGTCCATACCCCTGGATCGGTGATATGCTGCCAAACACCCTGAGAATGGGAGGCAAACCAGCTGAGAGGTGAAGATCTGATGCCTGCTGTGCTACGGCCATTTCCACTAGCGCTGTAATCCTCTCAGTTCCCGCCACTATAGATCATCCTCCATATCCACGCTGTAAACTGTACGTATGATTTCGTCCACAGTGGTAACACCATTAACCAGCTTTTCAACTGCTGCATGCTGCAGGGTGGTCATACCTGAACGCACTGCAATATCCAAGATCTCCGCTTCCCCGGCCCCCCGCTCCACAGCTTGGCGCATTTCTTTGTTGAAGATCAGGACTTCGGCGATGGCTGTCCTCCCCCTATAGCCAGTACTGCGGCAGACCGGGCATCCCTTGCCGCGGTACACCTCTTTCGGGGGTTCCAGCCCCAGCGACTCAATATACCTGATCATAACCGGATCAGTAAGGGGCTCCTTAACCCTGCAGTCAGTGCAGATGGACCTTACCAGCCTCTGCGCCACAATCCCGATAATGGTGGAGCCGAGGATATAGGACTCCAGACCCATATTCAACAACCGGGAAACAGTGGCTGCGGCGCTGTTAGTGTGTAAAGTGGAAAGCACGAGATGACCCGTTAGAGCAGCCCGCACCGCGATTTCCGCGGTTTCTTCATCTCGGATCTCCCCTACCATAATCACATCGGGGTCCTGCCTGAGCACAGTGCGCAAGCCAGTGGCAAAGGTCAAGCCTACCCGGGGGTTCACCTGCACATGGTTTACTCCGTCAATCCTGTATTCCACAGGATCTTCCACGGTGACGATATTCTTCTCCGGCGAATTCAGCCGGTTCAAAAAGGCGTAGAGTGTGGTGGTCTTACCGCTCCCAGTAGGGCCGGTAACCAAGATCAAGCCTTGGCTGAGGCGGAGCATGGACTCCATCTTGCGCTGGTTGTCCGCCTCAAAACCGAAATCCTCCAGATCCAACAGATGCCCTGTTCTGTTCAGCACCCGGACTACCAGTTTCTCCCCGTAAACAGTTGGTAAGGACGATACCCGCAGGTCCACTTCGTAACCCGCCAGGTTGAGCTGAAACCGCCCGTCCTGAGGTTTGCGCCTTTCCGTGATATCCAGCCCTGACATAATCTTCAAACGGGAGTTCACATCACCCTGAAGGTTACGGGGGATTTCCATAATATCCTGCAGGAGCCCGTCGATGCGGAAGCGCACCTTCATTCTGGCCTCATGGGGCTCAAAGTGGATATCACTGACCTTCTGCGTGATAGCCTGCTCTAGAATCAAATTAGCAAGGCGAACGCCTGGTGCATCACCTAAGTACTGCTGGATGGGCTCTGCATCTTTGTCCTCTTCTTCCCGGAAGTCTTCAAAAAGCTCCTTGGCACTGTGGGCAATATCCCTAGTCCGCTGAAAGGCTTCCACAATCTCAGCCTCGGTTGCAACTAGGGGCCGGATCATCCTGCCTGTCATCCGCTGCAGATCATCAATCACATTGATATCCAAAGGATCGGCCATGGCCAACACCAAGGTGCCGTTCTCAATCTCTAATGGCAAGACATACTTGCTTGTGATAATGCTGGCTGGGATCAAATCCACCACATCAGGTGACAGATAGCGCCTGGCTAGATCCACCCGATCAATGAGCAGGTGCTGGCTTAAGGCATCAGCCACCTGTCCGGCGGTAACAAAATTGAGCTTAACCAGGCTCTGCCCCAGCCGATCACCAGTGCGGCGCTGATCCTCCAAGGCGGCGGCTAACTGTTGTTCATCGATTAAGCCCTGCTCCTGCAAAATGTCACCAAGGCGCTTGCGCATCCGACCTACCTCCAACTTCTTTACAAAAAAACCGGCTGAAACCTATTGTCCAGCCGGTTGCACTAGCGACTCCAAACAAGCCAAGTGCCCACATGCAGCTTGTTTTTCTTCGTCCCTGGGTCGAATCTGCTAAAACACTGCTTAAATAGTTCTAGTCTATTTCGTCTAGGACCCTACATTCAGCAACAAGCTTGGATGTAGAAGGCACACTCGAGACGTTTCTTCTCTAAGATGCAGGATAATTCGTCAACCCCCTGGAAATCTCCTGCTACCTCCACGTTATTTTTGGGACATCCTCCACTACAGTAGTATTTCGCCCAACACTCCCTGCAGATGGGGTTGTTCAGCACATGGGCATCCTTAAACTGCAGGGGCAGATCATGATTCGTAATTCCTTCCCACACACTGCCCAGCACATAGTCCTCCTGACCTACAAACTGATGGCAGGGGAACAGCTCACCTTTGGGGGTAACCGCCAGGTATTCATAGCCGGCGCCGCAGCCAGAAAGCCGCTTATACAGGCAGGGGCCCTTTTTCAGTTCCACATTGAAATGAAAGAAGTTGAAGGGTTGGCCGGAATCGCGCCGCTCTAGGTATAAATCCGCCAGACGTTCGTATTCCTCTAGGATTCTAGGCACATGTTCCTCGCCGAGAGCCCACTCCTCTGCTTCTGAGGTGACCACAGGCTCCACAGAAATCTGCTCAAAGCCAAGGTCGCTCAAATGGGCAACGTCAGCGGAGAAATCTAGATTATGCGCAGTAAAGGTGCCCCGCACATAGTAGCTTTTGCTTCCTCTGCCCTGTACCAGCCGCTGATACTTGGGAACCACCGTGTCATACACTGATCCCCTCCGGCCCACCGTATAGCGCAGGTGGTCATTGACTTCCTTCCGCCCATCCAGGCTCAGCACCACATTGTACATGTGCTCATTGATAAAGTCCTCAATCTCCTGATTGAGTCCTAAACCATTGGTGGTAATGGTAAAACGAAACACCTTACCGTGCTTCTCCGCCTCCTGCTTGGCATAGAGCACCGTCTCCCGCACCACATCCCAGTTGAGCAAGGGCTCTCCCCCAAAAAAGTCGATCTCCAGCTGTCTGCGGTGCTTGGAGGCGCGGATCAAGAAATCCACCGCCGCCTTGGCCACTTCCAAGGGCATTAGCTCCCGCCCGCCCTGGAAATCACCTGTAGAGGCAAAGCAGTAAGTACAGCGCAGGTTACAGTCATGGGCCACATTCAAACAGAGTGCCTTGACCACAGACTCCGGCCGGGGTGGAACCTCGGTGAGATCTGTACTAAAGAGCAGGCCTTCTGCCACTAAGTCCAGAATTTCCTCACCCACTTCTTGATAGTGGGGATTTTCCCTAAGAAAGCGCTCTAAATCAGCAGCGCTCTGAAGTCGATCACTATCCTTAATGAGGTTGATCAGTTCCAGAGCGTCAGTATCCAAAACATGAACAGCGCCAGAGTTTCCGTCCACAGCAAGGTGGACGCCTCCTTGGCTGAAAGTGTGCACACAAGTCTTATCCAGCAAAAATGTCACTCCCAAGATTGGCAAATTCAAATCCCAAGCAACCTCCTAAGCTAGGTAAGAAGGCTGCTTGGGATCCCTACCGTTCGCAAGCTTGGTTGCCAACAGTACAAGAGGTCTTGCAGGCCGATTGGCAGGATGTCTGGCATTCACCGCATCCGCCGGTAATCAAAGTGTTCTTGAGCGCCGTACCGCTCAGGGTTTTGATGTGCTTCTTCATGCTCCCGCCTCCTCTCTTTAATCAATTGCATTTTACCACAAAGCGGGCTGAATGGCAAAACCCACTATTTTTTCCAGTGAGTGCAGGAAATATGCTCTAAAAGCGGAACTAAGAATGAAATCATTTTGCTGAAGGAGTGACGCCATGACCAGCCCCGGACCAGAAAAACCAGAAAAAAAGAAGAGAGATTCCAAGTCTGGACGAAGGTTTAGTCTACGGCTGAGAGCGCGGCTGATCCTGGCTTCGGTACTCATTGCCTTACTGCCACTCATAGCGCTCACTGTTGTTGTAATCTCTGAAACCCAATCCACCTTAACGGCTATGGTCGAGGCTAACCTATCGGAACAGGCGAGCCGCATTGCTGTTTCCGTGGCAGATTCCATCCAGCAGCTTGTCTACGATCTCAATAACCTTACGGTCAACCCCTCCATCGAGCAGATGGCGGTACTCAGGCCCACCAGCGTTGTGCGGGAGCTGGGCTTGGAGGGCAAGACAGTTGAAGAGATGGAAGAAATCATGTCTGAAACCAGAAACCTGGAGGCCAACAGCCGCACCCAAACTTTCCTGGAGGAAACGGTAGCGGAGTTCGCCAGGTTTTCACAGCTGATTGTGGTCAATCTGGACGGTATGGTCTTGGGAGCCACGGAGCGGCCCGAGCGCTTTATCCATCTAGATGAGTTGTGGTATCAATCTGCTCTGGAAAATGGTACTTATATCAGTGATATCCAGCAGCTGCCTGGACAAGAAGAACTGGGCGTTGTGATGGCTGCTGTCATCTATAGGTCATCAACCCTCGCCACTGGCTCTCCTAGGCCCGCTGGCCTAATTAGGGGCTTGGTTCCCCTCAGCTTTTTCACGGATCCCATGGTTCCCATCATCTCTGAGATCCAAGGCGGAGAGCTGCAGCTGCTCAGCTCCGGCCAAGTGGTGTTAAGTGTGGAAAACACTTCTGAAGGTGCCGCTGTCCAGGTCTTCCCAGACAGGCTCTCAGAGGCGATTGCTCTAGCAGAAAGCGAAGGTACTACCGGGCGCACCAGCCAGGGTGCAGAAGCCATCACTGCGTTCGCCAACGTCGATCTGGCGGCGGAGGCAGCTAACAGCCTCGATTGGGAAGTCCGCATCGCCCAACCCTCCAAGGAAGCCTTAGCCTTGGTCTACCGGCTCTTCACCATCGGCTACGGGGGGATTCTGGTCACCGGTTTGATCGTTGTTGTAGCGGCGGTGATCATGGCTCGGGGTATTGCCCAGCCCCTGGCGGAGCTGACCCTCCATGCCCAAGATGTGGCCAGAGGCCGGCTGCGCCAGTACAAACCCAAGCGCCTGCGCAGGGACGAGACTGGAGACCTCACCATTGCCTTTAACGAAATGACCACCCAATTGGCCAGGATGCTCCATCGCATCCGCAGTGCCAGTGAAGCCCTCACCATCTCCAGCCAGGAGATTAGTGCTGGGATGGAAGAGATGGCTGCAGGTGCTCAGAATCAGAGTGAAGATGTACTGCGCGGAACCAAGCAAGTTGAGGAAATGAATGCTGGCATGCTGGCCATGGAGAAGCAGGCTAAGGATGCAGTAATCCTTTCCCGCAACGCCACAGAAGCAGCCGCCCAGGGTGAAGAGCAGGCTGCTGATGCTGTGGGTGGCATGAACGACATAAAGCAGTCCGTGGACAGCCTGAGCAGGCAGGTGAAGGAAATCGCTGGTATCCTTGCCCTAATCAGGGATATCGCGGAGCAGACTAACCTCCTGGCCCTCAATGCAGCCATTGAAGCTGCCCGGGCTGGAGAGCAGGGCCGCAGTTTTGCCGTGGTGGCACAGGAGGTAGGCGATTTAGCCATGCGTTCTCAGAATGCCACGGAGGAAATTGACCAGGTGCTGAGACGCATTCAAATTGAGACGGTGCGTTCTTTGGAAAGCGTGGAAAAGGGCCAGCGTGAAGTGCACGATGTACGGGAGGCCCTCCAGGAAATCACCAAGGCCGCCAATGACACCCAGGTGCTGGTGCAGGAAATCGCCAAGGAGTGCCTGGCTCAAACAGAGCAGACCAAGGAAGCCGTGGCCCTATTCCAGGCTATTGGAGATGTTACAGAACAAACGGCTGCTGGCACCGAAGAAACAGCAGCCTCCGCCCAGAACCTGGCAGAACTGGCGCAACAGCTGCAGAGCATTATCGCCGACTTCCAGAATCAAATTGCTGAATAACTTCTGCCAAACGCAGATAAGAAAAGTCCTCCGCAGGTCATCCCCCGGAGGACTTTGTTTTGCTGTTTTCGTTAAGCGCCCTTCTCTTCTGCTGCTGGAACCAGGTGGCAGGCTACAAAGTGGCCATCGCCAGAATCGACAAACTTGGGCTCCTCTGTTTTGCAGATGTCCATCACCTTGGGGCACCTGGTATGGAACCGGCAGCCCTTGGGTGGGTTGATGGGACTGGGCACGTCGCCCTTGAGCAGAATCCGTTCCTTCTTGATGGTCGGGTCGGCCTCAGGAATGGCTGAGAGCAGAGCCTGGGTATACGGATGCTTAGGATTGTGGTAGAGTTCATGTTTCCCTGTGAGCTCCACAATCTTGCCCAGGTACATAACAGCTACACGATCGCTGATGTGCTTCACCACACTCAGGTCATGGGCGATGAACACATAGGTGAGGTCGAACTCCGACTGCAGATCCTGGAGCAGGTTGATAACCTGCGCCTGAATGGAAACGTCCAGGGCGGAAACGGGCTCGTCACAGATAATCAGCTTGGGACGGACAGCCAGGGCCCTGGCGATGCCGATCCTCTGCCTCTGACCTCCCGAGAACTCATGGGGGAAGCGCCGGGCATGGAAGGCACTCAAACCTACAACCTCCAGGAGCTCCCGCACCCTTTTCTCCCGCTCAGGACCTCTGGCCAGCTTGTGAATATGGAGAGGCTCTCCGATAATATCGCCCACTGTCATCCGGGGGTTCAGGGAACCATAGGGATCCTGGAAAATGATCTGCATGTCCTTGCGCAGTTCCCGCAGTTCATCCTTGGGCAGTGCGGGAACATTCTTGCCATCGAAAATCACTGCACCAGATGTTGGCTCAATCAGGCGCAGAATGACCCGGCCAGTCGTGGTCTTACCGCAGCCGCTCTCGCCCACGAGTCCCAGGGTTTCACCCTTTTTCACCGTGAAGCTGATATCGTCCACAGCTTGTACCGCGCCAACCTGTTTAGTAAAGATGATGCCTTGGCGGATGGGGAAATGCTTGACTAAGTTGCGAACCTCAAGGAGCACTTCGTTCTGTTGTGATCTTGCAGTTGCTTCCACAGCCATGGTTTAGCCCACCTCCCTTTGATCTATAGGTGCATTCTCGTTGTAATCCACTATCTTCCAGCATGCTACATGATGGTTATCGCCCAAGTCAAAGGACGGTGGAAGTTTCTTCTCGCAGAGTTCAGCTGCAAATGGGCAGCGAGGATGGAAACCGCACCCTTCAGGGAAGCTGCCTGGGGTGGGAACGGTACCTGGAATGGCCTGCAGCCTGGAACCATCGCCATCGAGGCGGGGGATACTAGCTAACAAGCCGATGGTATAAGGATGCTTTGGATTCTTGAAAATGGTGTAGGTATCGGCGGCCTCCACAATTCTGCCGGTATACATTACTACAACCTTCTCCACCAGCTCGGCAATTACGCCCAAGTCGTGGGTGATCATCATGATGGCGGTACCCAGTTCCTCCCGGAGCTGGCGCATGAGATCCAGGATCTGAGCCTGAATGGTCACGTCCAATGCGGTAGTGGGTTCGTCTGCGATCAGCAGCTTAGGATTGCAGGATAAAGCCATGGCGATCATCACCCTCTGCCGCATACCGCCGCTCATCTGGTGAGGATAATCATCAATGCGCTGCTCAGGCGAAGGAATACCTACTAGGCGCAGCATCTCAATGGCCTTTTCCCGTGCCGCTGCCTTGTCCACGCCTTGGTGCAGCATAATTGCTTCCATAATCTGGTTGCCTACTGTGAACACGGGGTTCAGCGAGGTCATGGGTTCTTGGAAGATCATGGAGATGTCATTGCCACGAATGTGGCGCATCTCTGCCTCAGACAGTTTCAGCAGGTCTTTGCCCTCAAACTCAATCACGCCGCCCTCGATCTTTCCAGGCGGTTGGGGAACAAGGCCCATAATGGTCAGGGAGGTCACACTCTTACCACAGCCTGACTCACCGACGATGCCAATGGTGCCCCCCCGATCCAGCTCAAAACTAACACCGTCAACGGCAGGAATGACTCCGTCATCTGTATAGAAATAAGTTTTGAGGTCTCTTACTGATAATAGTTTCTCGGTCATAACACCCTCCCTCTCTTTCCTCTCACCAGCTATCCGCGGGAGAAAAGATGGTTTGCACCGATTCTCCGCAATTATCTTACGATTCTTCTCCACAATGGGAGGATCTCCTGCCTAGAAGCGCTGGAAAGTTCCGATAGATTTGGAGACTAGAGGATTCTCTTCAGCCGGGGGTTCTCCGCCAGGCCTGGAATCCGCCCCCGCTTGCTGGTGGACTTGCCGTCCACCATCTTCAGATCCATAGTCATGTCAATGGCAGGGGCACCGGAGATGTAGCTGCCCACACCAAAGGCATCGGCACCAGCCGCGGAGAGCAGCTTGACCCGATCAGGATCCAAGCCGCCGGATACAAAGATCTTAATGTGGCTGTAGCCCGCTTGATCCAGCCTAGCCCGCAGTTCCTGAATCAGCCCAGGGGTGACTCCCCCCCGTTCACTGGGGGTATCCAGGCGCACAGACTGCAGCCCCGTCTTTGGGTCAGCAGCTAAGCGCAGACTCTCCTCCACCTCATCCTTAAAGGTATCCACCAGCATGGAACGGGCCGACTCCGGAGGCATAAACTTGTGATAGGCCTTGGCCGCCTCCAGGGTATCCCCGACAATTAGGAAGAGGGCGTGGGGCACTGTTCCTGAGGGCTCTAATCCAGCCAGTTTGGCACCGAGAATGCAGGACGCGCCATCACAGCCACCTACAATGGCCGCCCTCTCCATCACCGGAGCCACTGCCGGGTGAACATGGCGTGCACCGAAGCAGAGCACAGGCTTGCCTTCTGCAGCTTCCTTGGCGGTACGGGCAGCAGTAGCCCAGCCGCTGGAGCTGGCTAGTATGCCTAGGATAGCAGTCTCATAAATGCCGAATTTGGAGTAAGGCCCATGCACCCGCATAACCACTTCCTTGGCTTCGAAGCGCTCACCCTCCTCTAAGCTCCACACTTCCAAACCTAAGCTTTCTAGAAGCACTTTGACTTCTGGAAGCCCGGCAAACACACCAGGGCGCCTGCCAAAGATCTCCGCAACTACCTGGGCATCCTCCCTGCCCATGTTCTGGAGGATCTCCTTGGTTTTCACAAAGTAAATGTCTGTGGTCAAGCCCTGCGCGATCTCTTCATGCGTGGCTGAAAACAATCTAGGCTGCTCAACTCTGAGGTCTGCGACCTGCTCCACGGTTTCAATCTGCTTCACCATCTACTTGGCTCCTCTCAATGCTCCAACTACTCTACTCCCTGCGGATATAAAAACTGATATAAACGCCGCATGGCAGTGACTTTACGTACATAGGACCTGGTCTCAGCAAAGGGTATGCGGCCAGATGTTTCATGGGAACCGTCCCACACTCCCTCTTCCAACCACCTAGCCACATTGGTTGGCCCTCCGTTATAGGCGGCTAAGGCTGCGTGTTCAGTGTCAAACCGGCCCAAGAGATAACTTAAGTAATAAGTTCCCAAATGAATGTTAGTCTGTGGGTCCAGCAGATCCTCAGGGGCAACTTTCTGGCCCAGGCGGTTACCGACCCAAGCCGCGGTTTCCGGCATAATCTGCATCAGCCCCACCGCGCCTTTTCTAGACACTACTTCGGGGCTGAAGCCGCTTTCTACTTGGATTACCGCTGCAATTAACGCCCAGTCCACCCCGTGCAAGTTCCCTGCGTCTGCAATCAGCTCTGCATAACCAATGGGAAACAACTCCTGCAGGATGTTGGGCAAGAAGACAACTCCCGCAATGACCGCGCCAAGAAGTGCTAGAACAGCAAGGATGCGCACCGGCGTTATCCCCTGCTCTCCCTGACATGGCGCAGTACCAGCTCTGCAGTTGCCTCATTGGTGGCTAAAGGCGTATTGTGCACATCGCACACCCTGAGGAGTGCGGTAATATCAGGCTCGTGGGGCTGTGCCGTCAAGGGATCCCTAAGGAAGATCACTGCTTCCACTTCTCCGCTGGCCACCAGCGAACCGATCTGCTGGTCACCGCCGAGGGGCCCCGAGAGCACCCTGTGCACAGGCAGTCCAGTGGACTCTTGAATCAAGCCCCCAGTTGTGCCTGTGGCGATGATCTCATGCTCCCGCAGATCCTCGAGATGCCTCTGCACAAAAGCCACTATGTCCTTTTTCTTCTTGTCATGGGCGATCAGTGCTATTCTCACGCTCCCAGCTCCTTCCATAGAGCATCAACCTGCTCCCAAGTCATTTCCAAAGTCCCGTTATTATCAATAACCTGGTCAGCCCGGCGCACCTTCTCTTCAAGGGGCATCTGGCTGGCTATTATCCGCCCTGCTTGTTCCCTGCTGAAGCCGCTCCGCTCCAAGAGACGCTGCAGCTGCGTTTCAGGGTGGACGTAGACCACCCAAACCTGGTCCATCAGGTCCTCCCACCCCACTTCATAGAGGAGGGGAACCTCTGCCACCACTACCTTGCTTTCCTGTTCAGCCAGGCGGGCTTCCCGCTGCAGCATGGTCAGCACCTGGGGATGAATGATCCCTTCCAACACCTTCCTTTTCTCTTCCTGGGCGAAGACAATCTCACCTAAGAGGCGCCGATCAATGGACTGGTCATCCCTGATCACTTCTGGAAAGGCCTCTTTCACTTGGATCCAGCCTGGGGTGTGGGGCTCCACGGCATCCCGTGCAAATTTGTCCGCGTCCAAAACCACCGCTCCCAGTGCCTGCAGCCGCTTGGCGACTGTGGATTTCCCGCTTGCTACTCCTCCAGTTAAGCCGATCATATTAGTTCCCTCTGACAGGCCGGGCAGAAATGGCTTGTCCGTCCAGCCACTTTCTTGTGCTCCAAATCGGCGCCGCAGCGGGGGCAGGCCTTCCCCTTCTTGCCATAAATCTGCAGTCGGTTCTGGAATGACCCTTCCTGCCCAAATCCCGTGCGGTAATCCCGCAGGGTGGTTCCTTGGTTGGCAATGGCCAGCTCCAACACTTCCCTTATCGCCCTATGCAGCCGCTTGCTCTCTGCTTTACTTAAGGAACCCGCGGGGCGTTCAGGATGAATTCCCGCCTCAAACAAGCTTTCATCAACGTAAATATTGCCTAGCCCAGCAATTTTCGTCTGATCCAGAAGAAGTCCTTTGATCTTTGTGCTGCGGCCGGCGAGCAGATCCTGGAAATGGTCTAGAGTAAACTCTGCTGACAGGGGCTCCACGCCCAGGGTGTAGAGGCCCCTCACCTCTTCGTACTTACCCTTGGGTACTAGGTCCAGGGTGCCGAACTTCCGCACATCTTCAAAGCGCAGGGCACCCTCTGCCCCGAAATCGAATACTGCGGAGGTATGCTTAGCTAAGGGAATGCTGGCATCGGAATAGTAGATCAGGCGCCCCGTCATGCGCAGATGGGCCACCAGCTCCAGATCTCCCTCCAGGCTAAAGATCAGATACTTACCGCGCCGAGTCAAGTCCAGGAACTGGTTATTCACAACCAGTTCTTGAAACTCCCCTACCGATCGATTGTGTAGGAGCCTAGGGTAGTGAATGTGTACAGCTTCAATTGGTTTGTGGAGAACCACAGGCAGCAGGCTGCGCCGCACGGTCTCCACTTCTGGTAGTTCAGGCATAGTCTACTCCTCAAACTGATAGCGCTCAACATCGCGCCAATTCCGTCCGTAATATACATCGACAATCAGGGGCACGTCTAACTCGCACACCCGCTCCATCTCTCTTTTCACCAAGGCAGCTGTTGCCGCCAGCTCCCCTTCTGGCACTTCCAGCACCAACTCGTCGTGGACCTGGAGCAGAAGCTTGCCGCTTAAGCCCGCTTCCTGCAGTGCCCCGCGTACTTTTAGCATGGCCAGCTTGATAATGTCCGCGGCGCTGCCCTGAATGGGAGAGTTCATGGCGGTGCGGGCCGCGAAATTGCGCAGAGCGAAGTTGCGGCTCTTCAGATTGGGCAGGTAACGCCTGCGCCCAAAGAGGGTCTGCACATAGCCCTTTTCCTTGCCATGCTGCACCGCACCGTCTAGGTAGGCCTTCACACCGCGATAGCGGAGGAAGTAGGAGTCAATATACTCCTGGGCCTGGGCCCTGGTTAGGTTGATGCCCTTGGCCAGGCCAAAGCTGCTGATTCCGTAAACGATTCCGAAGTTAATGGCCTTAGCCGCACTGCGCTCTTCATCAGTTACCTTGTCTTTCGGCACTCCAAATACTTCCGAGGCGGTCTGCACGTGAATATCCGTGCCGCTGCGGAACGCTTCTAGAAGCACCTCATCTTGGGAAAGATGAGCTAAGAGCCTGAGCTCAATTTGGGAATAGTCGGCGCTCAGCAAATAACAGCCCTCCGGCACCACAAAGGCTTCCCGGATGCGGCGCCCCTCTGCAGTCCGTACAGGAATATTCTGCAGATTGGGATGGGTACTGCTCAGCCTCCCTGTAGCAGTTACTGTCTGGTTAAAGGTGGTATGCACCCTTCCTGTTTCCGGTGAGATCAGCTCGCCCAGGGCATCGGCATAGGTGGATTTCAGCTTCGCCACCTGGCGGTATTCCAGGATATGGGCCACAATGGGATGATAGCTGAGCTCCTCCAGCACTTCCGCACTGGTGGATGGCCCTGTCTTGGTGCGTTTCAGCACCGGCAAGCCCAACTTGTCGAAGAGAATGGTGCCCAGCTGTTTCGGGGAGTTGATGTTAAATTCCTCTCCAGCTTGGGCGTAGATCTCCGCGGTGAGCCTGTCTAAGGAGTCCTGCAGATCCTGGGAGATCTCCTCCAGTTTAGCCTGATCCACTAAAATGCCCTGTTCCTCCATTTCTGCCAGCACTCTAGCTAAGGGCAGCTCGATCTCGCGATACAGATCCCAGAGTCCATCGCTTTTCAGCCGCTCCTCTACCTTAGCGGCTGCAGCCCTCAGGAGGCGCACCATCGCTGAATGGTATTCTGCACTTTTCGGATCCACTGACCCTGCTTCCTCCTGGAAAAACTGGGCGATGGAACCCAAATTCCAGCGCTTCTCAGGATCCAAGCAGTACAAGGCCAGCTCCAAATCAAAGGTGATCTGCACCGAGCCCCTGGGGCCAAAGAGGTGGAGCACATCCTTGCCGCCGGTCGCGTAGATTTCCTTCTCTGCGAAAAGTGGCAGCAGGCTCTCCAGGCGGCTTTCCAGAAGCTTGCTGCTTAAGGCCCACACTTTATCTCTGAGCAGCACAAAAAGCATAGAGTGTTCCGCAGCATAGCCCAAATAGACATGCTCAGAAACATCGAGTTCAGCTAGAAATACATCCCAGCTGCCTTCCTGCACCTTAGTAAAGCCGAGATCCAACTCCTTGCCTTGGGGCGAACCCTCTTTTTCCTTGGCGGGCAGCCGTTCCAAAAGGGTCCTGAAGTCCAGTTCCTGAAACATCTCCCGCACAGCATCTTCGTCCATGCTCCCCCTGAGGCTCAGATCAACCTCAACGGGAGCCTGGCAGCGGATGGTTGCCAAATCCTTACTCAAGAAAGCCAGGTCTCGGTGTTCCTTCAAGCGCTCCTGAAGCTTGCCCTTGATTTCATCTAGGTGCTCGTAAATACCCTCCAAGGAATGATAGCTTTCCAATAGTTTCCGGGCGGTTTTCTCCCCCACCCCTGGCACTCCCGGAATATTGTCGGAACTGTCTCCCATCAAACCCTTGAGATCCTTGACCTGCTCAGGGGTTAGGCCATAGGCCTTGCGCAGGGTCTCTTCATCAACCGTCTCTGTTTCGGTAATACCCCGCTTTGTGAACAGCACCCTAGTTTGGGGCGAAATGAGCTGAAAGGCGTCACGGTCTCCGGTGACAATATGGACCTGGTAGCCTTCCCTTTCGCCCTGTTTAGCCACGGTGCCGATTAAGTCATCAGCCTCAAAACCCTGCAGTTCCAGGCGCTGAATGCCCAATTTGTCCAAGAGCTCCTTCATAATGGGGATCTGGGAGCGCAGGTCATCAGGCATGCCCTTGCGGTGAGCCTTGTACTCGCCAAATTGGCTGTGGCGGAAGGTGGGCCCAGAAACATCAAAAGCAACCAAGATTTGGTCGGGGCTGTAATCATCCATCAACCGCAGGAGCATCATGGTGAGTCCGTATACTGCGTTGGTGGGTTCCCCCGTCCTGCTGGTCAGGGGCGGCAGTGCGTAAAAAGCCCGATTAATCAGGCTGTTGCCATCTATGAGAAACAAACTCTTAGCCACGGCACATCCCTCATTTCTTCCTTGTCTATTCCACAACCGCCTGTAAAAACCTGCCTTAGTTGGGCAATGACGCCGGACCTGCCCACTTTTACATAAAGGGCTTCCCTTGAAAGGGGAGAATCCTGGGGTATAAGATAGACTCAGTTTGGAAGAAAAGGAGTATGCACATGCGACCAACAAAACTCACCGCTGGTGTTGTGGTTTTGGTGCTCTTGACATTTTTGAGTGCGACTGGCTTGGCAGCCTTCGCCGATATCGACGGAATCTGGGCGGAAAGCGCCATCCTGACCCTGGAGGAACAGGGGCTCTTTGAGGGCCTGTGGGACTCTGAGTTCGCGCCGTCCAAAAGCCTCAGCCATGCAGAGGCGCAGCAGCTTTTAGCAGCTGCTTTCCAGCTCACCGAAGAGGAAAGCACAGAACTGGCAGCCTGGCTCAACCAGCTTCTGGTGGCCCATCCTGAAGGGATTACCCGGGGCGAGTTTGCCAGCCTCCTGGGCAGCCTGTTAGGCTTAGGGGAACACACCGAGGCTCCCAAGGGGTTCTACCCTTCCTTCTCTGATCTGAACATGGACTACCCAGGTTTTCTAGGCATTGAACTGCTCCAGCGCTTAGCTCTGCTCCCCACCCATATGGTTGGCCGCTTTGAACCCTATCGCCTGATTACCAGGGCAGAAGCAGCCTATATCCTAGACCAAGCCCTCAGGCTGGATGAGATTTCTGGCGTGGTGGAAGAAGTGCAGAATGACGGCAGGCAGGTAGTGGTCAAGGCATCGGAAGAAGGCGAAGGTACTGTACTCACAATCCTAGGTGAGACCCTCTACGTCTCCCCAGGCAGCCTGACCAAGGATACCTTAAACAAAGAGGAGAAGCTGCGCCCAGGACAGAAGGTCGAAATCCTGGTTAGAGACAACCAAGCACTCCTCGTGAAACTGGAAGAAGCGGGAACAGTCCAAGCCCTGATCCAGGGGCTGAACAAGGCTACCCAGGTTCTAGCAGATATCCTCACCCCAGCCCAGATCAACGCCCTGATTACTGGCAACTGGGAAGAGCTGGGCGAAGAGGTGCGCTACCAGGTCTACGAAGAGTTAGTAGATCGCGGTGTGGCCCCCTGGGAAGCAGAAGCCGCCATCAACCAGGATTGGAGCAGCCTCCAGCTCATGCTGCAGGAGCGGCTCACCGCAGAAACAGCTGAGTACCTGGATGTGGCCCCTGAGCTGATCAATGCCGCCCTGAACCGCAACTGGACCCAGGTGCTGGAGTACGCCCAGGTGGAACTGGCTCAGAGACTGCTCACCAGCGAATGGCTGCAGAATGTCATGGACAACTAGACAAAAGACGAATCTCCTCCCTCCGCCCAGTATATGGACGGAAGGAGGAGATTATGCTTAGGAAGCTCTAGCTGCAGCGGCTGAACCCGCAGTCCAAGCAGGTGGCGCAGCCGCTTTCCTGTACCATGGTTCCGCTGCACTCAGGGCAAGCTTCTCCGGCGAACACTCGATCAGAGGAACGGCCTGGCCCTGGATTAGCCTTTTCCCTGGCCTCGATCTTAACGCCATTCGTGCCGTTGTTCTTAATGTACTCATCAAGTACCTGGGCGATGGCATCGGGGCAGGAAAGCACCTGGCGCCCGCCTTCCCAAATGGGATGTGGGCAGCGGATGCCTTTGAGCTGTTTTACCACCTGCTGCGGCTCCACACCGGAGCGCAGGGCCAGCGAGGCCAGCCTGGCAGTGGCTTCTGAGAAAGCACCGGCACAGCCGCCAGCCTTCCCGATGGTGGTAAACACTTCACAGATACCCTGATCGTCGGAATTAATTGTTACATAGAGGGAGCCACAGCCGGTCTTGATGCGCACCGTCTCGCCCCTGGTCACCGTGGGCCTCTTGCGGGGAGCAGGCCTGGATCTGGATGGGGCTTCGGTATCCTCTTTCAACTCTTCTTTTTTATGCCCAACCGTGAGCACTTCACCTTCCCGGGAACCTGCCCGGTAGACAGTAACTCCCTTACAGCCTAGTTCATAGGCGAGTTCATATACAGCTCTGATATCTTCCTTTGCTGCTTCCTTGGGGAAATTCACCGTCTTGCTGACCGCATTGTCTGTGAATTCCTGGAAAGCAGCCTGCATGCGGATATGCCACTCAGGCGTCACCTCATAGGCAGTGACCAGAATGCGCCTGAGCTCCTCTGGAATGGCCTCCATATCCTTCACGTTTCCGGTCTGGGCTACTTCCTCGATCAGCTCGGCAGAGTACAAGCCCTCCTCGCGCAGAATGGTTTCAAACATGGGGTTGACCTCGATCAAGCGATCATTGTCCAGCACATTGCGGGTAAAGGCCAGGGCAAAGATGGGTTCAATACCGCTGGAGCAGCCGGCAATAATGGAGATGGTACCGGTGGGTGCAATGGTGGTCACCGTGGCGTTACGCATGGGCCTGCCCTGTTCCTCAAACACGCTGCCCGCGTAATTGGGGAAGGATCCCCGCTCTTCCGCCAGCTTAGACGAGGCATCATGGCCTGCAGTTTGGATAAACTGCATCAGCTCTCGGGCCAGTTCCACACCTTCCTCACTGTTATAGGGAATGCCCAAGCGAATGAGCAGATCAGCAAAACCCATCACACCTAGGCCGATCTTGCGGTTGGCATAGGTCATGTCCCTGATCTCTGCAATGGGGTAGTTGTTGGCATCGATCACATTGTCCAGAAAGCGGACGCCAATCTCCACCACTTCCCGCAGGCGAGCCCAATCAACTGTCCACTGGCCGTCTGCATCCTGCTTAACCATTTTCGCCAGATTGATGGAGCCCAGGTTGCAGCTCTCATTGGGCAGCAGGGGCTGTTCACCGCAGGGATTGGTAGCCTCCATTTCGCCCACATGGGGGGTGGGATTAAAGCGGTTGATGCGATCCAGGAAAACAATGCCTGGTTCCCCGTTCTTCCAAGCCATTTCCACGATCAGTTCAAACACTTCCCTAGCCTGCAGTTCTCCCACCGCTTCCTTGGAGCGGGGGTTGATCAGCTGGTAGGTCTCATCCGCGAATACCGCTTCCATAAACTCCTCGGTGATACCTACAGAGATGTTGAAGTTGGTGATCTCCGAGGAATCTGCCTTACACTGAATAAACTCCAGGATATCAGGGTGATCCACGCGCAGAATACCCATATTAGCGCCCCGGCGGGTGCCCCCCTGCTTAATGGCATCGGTAGCCGCGTTGTAGCACTTCATAAAGGACACAGGGCCGCTAGCCACCCCTCCAGTTGTACTCACCATATCTGATTTTGGACGCAGGCGGGAAAAACTAAAGCCAGTGCCGCCACCGGACTTCTGGATGAGAGCCGTGTTTTTCAGGGTTTCAAAGATACCTTCCATGGAGTCTTCCACAGGCAGCACAAAACAGGCAGATAGCTGCTGCAGTTCCCTTCCAGCATTCATCAAGGTAGGGCTGTTAGGCAGGAACTCCAGGTTGTCCATCACAGCAAAAAACCGTTCTTCCCACACTGGATCCGTCTCAAATTGGGCGATGTTCCTGGCCACCCGGCGCAACATATCTTCAGGTGTTTCCACTATTTTGTTATCAATCTTAGCTAAGTAACGGCGCTCTAAAACGATTCTGGCGTTATCAGATAATTGCACCTGCATCTTCCTTCCTAATACAACACGTTGTAATCGCTGCCTACTTATTATACTACATATGGTACATGATGTAAATGCAGGAAAGAAAAAAAGCCTGAGCATCAACGGATACTCAGGCCAGAAACCTCACTGCTAATTGGCTTTGCCCATGGACTCTTCTGCACATTTTGGACAACTCCCGTAGAACTCTAGGCGATGGGAAGTGACCTTGAAACCGAGCTGTTCAACCTGGTCGTCCAGCCCCTCCACCGGCGGTATATCCAAATCTTCAATCATCCCGCACTGTTCACACACGAAGTGATAGTGCATATCCTTGTTGGCATCAAAACGGGAGTGGGTGCTGCCGAAGGCCAGCTCCTGAATCTCTCCATGTTCGCTGAGAGTCTTTAAATTGCGGTATATGGTACCTAGGCTTACTTGGGGCATCTCTTTGCGTACTTCTTGGTAGACCCAATCTGCCGTTGGGTGGCTCTTGGTGCCCCGCAAGACTTCTAGGATAACTTCCCTCTGTCTGGTACGTCGAACAAAGCCTTTGGGTTTCACGGTAACTCCTCCAGGATAGTAATAGTTATGATTAGAATTCTACTACGATTTTACCTGCCCCGGCTGACAAAGTCAAGGAAAGGAGGCATGGAAAAAGTAGTTGCAAAACCGGGTGCTTCATGGTACGATTGATAATGTCAACGGCATAAGCAGGCCGAAGTGGTGGAATTGGCATACACGCACGACTCAAAATCGTGTGGGCTTGTCCCGTGAGGGTTCGACTCCCTCCTTCGGCACCATTAAAAAGATTAAACCCCAGACCAGCTGGGGTTTTTGGCTTTTCTAGACCTTGAATCTTCCGATAACAGACTGCAGCTCCTCGGCCATCTCGCTGAGTCCATGCACCGAGGTGGTAATCTCTTCTACAGTGGCGGACTGCTCTTCGGTGGCTGCCGCCATCTCCTGAGCCCCAATATCGATCTCCTTGGTGTCCTCGCCAATATCCTGGATTCTCTCCGCGATCTCGTTAATTCCCCTAATAATCGTGGAAAGCAGCCTGCCGCTGTCTCCCACCACTGTGGTGGTCTCATCCACATTATGCTCACTCTTCTGCATACCGTCCACAGCTTGTTTGGTTTTCCGCTGAACCTCAGAGATGAGATGCCTGATCTCCTCAGCCGCGCTGCTGCTCTGCTCTGACAGCTTGCGAACCTCCTCGGCCACCACTGCAAAGCCGCGGCCATGTTCTCCAGCCCTGGCAGCTTCAATGGCTGCGTTCAGGGACAGCAGGTTGGTCTGCTCAGCAATCTCAGAGATCGCCTGTACGATCTTTTCAATTTCCGAAGAGCTTGCCTCCAGGCTTTCAATGATCTCAGCCAGCTCCTGGATGCTGTGGCGCAGTTCTTGCATCTGGGAAGCGGTGCGCTCCAGTGCGGTTTCGCCCTCTGAAGCCATGGACGTGATGCTGGCAGCAGACTGGGTTACCTCTCCCACATTGTTGTTCATGGACGAGACGGTCTGAGAGAAGTTATTGGCACTAGCTGCCACCTGCTCAATGGAGGCTGATGTTTCCTCCGTTGCTGCCGACAATTGACTGGCCGTATCCAGCACCTGGTCCGCGGATCCCTTGACGCTCTCGATAATTCCTCTGAGGTTCTGAATCATCTCCCCAAAGGACGAAGCTAGGGAGCCAATTTCGTCCTGACGCTTTACCCTTACCACCTCAGTCAGATCGCCAGCGCTCACCTTTTCAGCAGTATCGGTGAGTTCCAAAATGGGCTTGGTCAGGGAAACGGCCAGACCCCAGGCTAAGGCAAAGCCCGCTGCCAAAGCGATCACAGCCATCAGCACAGCACTGAGGCGCATGCGGGACACAGCCCTCATCACATCTTCTTGGTCCGCCTCCACCGCGATGGACCAGCCGTTTTGGGAGATGGGCGCATAGGCGACTAACCTGGTACTCTTCCCCAATCTATAGCTATCCACACCAGCATTACCTTTGAGCATGTTGTCCACGATAGGTTTGAGATCGGGCTCTTGGGCCAGCAGATCCGCACTCCCTATATACTCTGGATCGGGGTGGCCCACCACTACAGCAGAATCATTGACCAGCCAGCCATGTCCGTAGCCAGCTAGGTTCATGCTCGCTGCCACAGACTGCAGATAGTCTAAGGTAACGGAGAAGGCCACTACGCCAACGGGCGCAGCACCCCCTGGGCCGTAGATAGGCCGGGCCAGCATGATGGTGGCCACATTGGTTCCCTGGGTAACCATCGGTTGGGAATAAACAATTCCGCCCGTGTTCAGGGCCCCGATAAAGTAGTCCCTAGCCGCGATATTGATAGTCAAGCCTTCCACGGTGGTAGCGGTTCCCGTGGTATCGGCTAGCAAAATCCCGCCATATTCTGGCCGGCCTTCCAGGAAGGCTTCCATCAGTTTTCTCGCTTCCTCACGGTTGAGGCTGCGTACCTCGGGAATAATGGAAAAGAGATACATTTCATCTTCAATGGACTTAAACCACTGAGATATGGCCTGAGCGTTGTCTTCTGCAATCATCTGAGCTTCCCGGGTCAAACCTGACTCCACTATGTTCCTCGCGTTGTAGTAGGAAAAAATGCTTGTACCCAGAATCAAGAGGGACATCACCAGACCAATCAACAGCATAAGCCGTGTCTGAATGCTGAACCGAACCCGTCCTTTTGTCATTACAGACCCTCCCCCTGCAGTAGTGGCGGCGAACCGATCATATTTCATTGCAGTTATTTTACCATTCCACCAACTGGAAAACAACTAATTCTCTTAATTTGCAGTTTCCAGTAAGCACAAGGCCCCCAGATGCGGCACGCTGTGCCGAGCTCTGGGGGCCTATTTTCTTAACCTGTACTGGTGAGATCCAGTTCCGACTCTGTAACCGCGCGGATAATGCCAAAGGGGGTCTGTTCAGCAGATTGACCCAAGGGATTGTCTTGCAGCAGGGTTACCAGGAGGGGCTCGTCCACCCTACTGCTGGATGTACCCAAGACCTGGACACCTAAGTCATTGGCGTCGATAACTGCCGCCTCGCAGCCCAGGGCCGCTTTCAAATCCTGCGCTACGCCTTGGGGGTTCTCCGGTCCCAGCACGATGCAGTTCTGATACGGCGGGATAGTGTATTCCCAGGCTGCGTCAATGGAACTGGCTGCCTCTCCACAAATGCGGTAAAACAAGCCACGAATGCCAAAAAGCTTACCCAATCCACCGATAATGGCAGCCACCAGAACCCTGAGGCGCCCAACCTGGCGCATGGTCAGTTCCATGGCCTGGGGACTGCGCAAATTGGCACCAGCAGGCGAGTAGCGCACAAACCGGCTTAAGATCTTGGCTAGCAGAGAAGGCTTCACTTCGTCCACATGGTAGAACCGCCTTTGGCTGATGGCCACAGCTTTTTCACTTACCACCACAATATCATCGGGCTGAACTAGGTGCCCCAAGTATTCTCGGGCCACTTCCACGATGTTGTCGGTGGCAGAAATCAACTTGGTGCGCACCGGCACCCGCAGATAAACCTTCTCCCCAACCGCCATTTCCAACTGCTTGCCTGGATTAGCTTTCATTCCTAATCTGCCGTCCATGTCAATTCCCCTCTTCTGCCCTGGCAAAGAACCTCCACAACTCGTCTTCCACATGTGCAGTTATGTGAACATGTTCCCCGCTGTTACGAATTAAAACGGGATGGTCTCCCTCTGTAATCCTCCCCACCACAAAGGCGGGAATACCTGCCTGCTCCAGCTTGTCCTGGAGCTCAGCTCCCTGGGGCGATACGATCAGCATGGACCCCGATGAGAGCAGCGCCAGGGGGTCCAGCTTGAGGCAGTCGCAGATCTGCGCAGTAAGGCTGGGCACAAACACATCCTTTTCCCAAATCTCCGCCCCGACGCCAGCTGCGGCGCACACCTCCCGAGCAGCCCCCATGAGGCCGCCTTCAGTAATATCGTGCATGGCATGTACACCGAACTCCGCTGCCAAAAGGCCCTCGGGAACCACAGAAAGGCGCTTGGTGAAATCACCAATCTGCTCCTCTGAAATGACAAAAGGCAGCAGATGGCTGAAATCCCTGGCCAAAATGGCGGTGGCCTCAATGCCTACACCCTTGGTGATCAGGATGTCATCGCCCGGTTTGGCGCCGCCTGAAGTAACATAGCGTTCTTTGGGGGCCCTGCCCACCGCGGTGACCGAGACCACGCAATCCCGCACCCGACTGGTCACCTCAGTATGGCCGCCCATAACTTCTACCTGCAAAGCCGCGGCGGTCCTCTGGATGTCCTCCATAACCTGGTGAATAAACCCTTCGTTCGTGCCTTCCGGCACAAGCAGGACCACCTGTACCCCCACTGGGGTGCCACCGTTGGCGGCCAGATCGTTGCAGGCCACATGCACCGCCAGCTCACCAATACCCTCCACCGCGCCGGTGATGGGGTCACTGGTGATAAGGCACACTTCTTCCCCGAAGTCGATTACGGCACAGTCCTCACCCAATCCGGCATGCACCAGCACGTCGTCCCGGTGGAACTGGATGGTGGAAAGGACCATGCGTTCCAGCAGTTCACCTGATAGTTTTCCAGCCTTCAAACGCCCACCTACAATCTGTAGAAAGAAATAGTTACTGTACTCTCAGCACCCGCAGCATATTGGTGCTGCCTGCTGTTCCCCCCGCCAGTCCTGCGGTTACCGTAACAATGTCGCCTTCGGCAATCAGCCCGTGACTCTTGGCCTGCTCGATGGACTTCTGCACCATGGCTTCAACCTCAGGGGGCCTAACCATATGGGCAGCACATACGCCCCAAGCCAAAGCCAGCTGCCTTACTACCATCTCATTCGGCGAAGTGGCGAAGATCACTGCTTTGGGACGCTTCTGAGACAGGAAGCGGGCCGTGGCTCCGGAAAAGGTGGAGCAGATCATCACTCCCACATCCAGATCCTGGCTTACTTGGCAGGCCGCCAGGGAAACCGCCTGGTCAATGGCGTTTCTACCTTCGTTGGCCTTTTCCCGCAGGATGGCCGCGTAGTCAATCACCTGCTCCACCCGGCGAGCGATTTTGTCCATCACCTGCACGGCTTTGATGGGGTACTTGCCCACCGCGGTTTCGCCTGACAGCATCACCGCGTCCGTGCCTTCGAAAATGGCATTGGCCACATCTGTCACTTCAGCCCTGGTGGGGCTGGGATTGCGGATCATGGAATCCAGCATCTGGGTAGCTGTGATCACAGGCACACCGGCCAAATTGCATTTGCGGATCAGCATCTTTTGAGCCAGAGGTACCTCTTCTGGCGAAATCTCCACACCTAAATCGCCCCGGGCTACCATAATGCCATCGGAGGCTGCGATAATCTCATCGATATTGCGGAGCCCTTCATTGCTTTCAATTTTGGACACTATATGCTGGGTTCCCCCGGCTTCTTGAATGATGCGGCGTACCGCCTCCACATGCTCGGCTTTGCGCACAAAGGAAGCGGCTATAAAATCCACCCCGTGCTTAACTCCAAAGCGGATATGTTCCACATCATCCTCGGTGATGGGTGGAAGGTCAACGTCTATGCCTGGCAGCGACAGCCCTTTGCGGGAGCTTAAGGGCCCGCCTACGATCACCTGGCAGATGACATCTGGGCCTTTAATCTCTTTTACCTTGAGCTCTAAAAGGCCATCGTCTATGTACACCACAGCGCCAGGCTTTAAATCCCGGTTCAGATAGGGATAGTCTACAAAGATCCTTTGCTCATCACCCTCGCAAGGCTCTACTGTGAGGGTATACTCTCCCCCTGAAACCAGCTCCACAGGCCCGTTCTTCAGCCTGCCCACCCGAATCTTAGGACCCTGGATATCCAGGAGCAGAGCTAAGTTAGTGCCTAGTTCCGCAGCTGCTTCCCGCAGGTTTTTGATCCTGTTGTAATGTTCATCGAGGGTACCGTGGGAAAAATTGAGCCTGGCCACATTCATGCCCGCTTTGAGCAGAGTGCGGATCATCTGAGGGCTTTCACTGGCAGGGCCAATGGTGCAGACGATCTTGGTTTTGCGCATAGTCAAACCTCCTTCTACCTAAAACGACGCCAGTATGTTGGACAGGCGGTAATAGTCCAGATTGAGCTGCTTCTCCTGGGCTAGGGCATAGGCCAAGTCAAAGGACTTAACCACCTGGTTCACCTCGCCCAGCATCTTGCCGCCCTTGCCCTGGTAGATCAGCTCTATGGCATGATACGCCAGGCGGCTGGCTAGTAAGCGGTCCCGCACAGTGGGCGCACCGCCGCGCTGAATATGGCCCAAAATGGTGATCCTAGTTTCAAAGCCAGATTCCCGTTCAATATAGCGGCCAATCTGCAGAGCGGGGCTCTCAGAGTTTTGGCTGCCGTCTATCCGCTTAACGCCCTCTGCCACCACGATGATGTTAAAGGACTTGCCAAGTTCGGCGGCACGCTGAATCTGCTTGCAGACATCTTCCACTCTGTAGGGAACCTCAGGAATCAAGATTACATCGGCACCGCAGGCCAGCCCCGAATAAAGGGCGATGTACCCTGAATGCCGCCCCATCACTTCCACCAAATAAACCCGTTCATGGCTGCTGGCGGTATCCCTGATTTTGTTCACCGCATCCATCACATTGTTCACCGCGGTGTCAAACCCTATGGAGTAATCGGTGCAGGCGATGTCGTTATCAATGGTGCCTGGAATGCAGATCACCTTGATCCCCTCTTCCTGCAGGGACAAGGCCCCTCGGAAGGAACCGTCCCCTCCGATCACAATCAGGGAATCGATCTCGTGCTGGCGCAGCATATCCACGGCCTGAGCCCGCCCCTCGGGAGTCATAAACTTCTCTGAACGGGCACTCTTTAGGATGGTACCGCCGCGCTGGATAATACCTGACACAGCTCTACTGGTGAGGGGCTCCATTTCTCCGTTGATCAGCCCGTGATAGCCACGGTAAATGCCCCAGGGCTCCAGATCATAGTGGAGTGCTGTCCGCACCGCTGTTCGAATGGCAGCATTCATGCCTGGCGCATCGCCGCCACTGGTAAGAATTCCAATTCTCTTTCCCACAATACATCCCACTTTCCTATCACAATAAACTTTGACTGGATTTGTCATGAAACCGGCCGATCCGGCGAAAGCGAGCCAGTCTCTCCTCCACCAGTTGGTTCACATCCATTCTCCTGATTACTGCTAGATAACGTTTTATAAAGGATCGGATCTGCCGGCTGGTAAACTCGTGATCCCGGTGCGCTCCACCCAGGGGTTCGGTAATTACATCATCGATAATGCCAAACTTCAAGAGATCCATGGGGGTTAAGCGCAGCAGCTCCGCGGCTTCCGCAGCCCTAGAGGAATCCCGCCAGAGAATAGTGGCGCACATCTCTGGGGAAATCACAGAATACCAGGCATTTTCCAGCATCAGGATGCGATCGGCCACGCCTAAGGCCAAGGCCCCTCCTGACCCACCCTCACCAGTGATGACGGACAGGATGGGCGTCCTGAGGAAGGACATTTCTTCAACGCACTGGGCGATCATCAAGCCCTGCCCCCGCTCCTCAGCTTCAATTCCAGGATAGGCACCCACCACATCGATCAGGGTGATGATGGGCCGGCCAAACTTCTCAGCCTGCTTCATCAGGCGCAGCGCTTTGCGGTACCCCTCAGGATGGGGTAGTCCGAAATTCCTGGCGATGTTCTCCTTGGTGTCTCGCCCCTTCTGAGGGCCAATTACCGTTACCGGCTGCCCTTCAAACAGGGCGATGCCGCCAACAATGGCGCCATCATCCCGATAGGTGCGATCACCGTGCAGCTCCACAAAATCATCAAACAGCAGCCCTATGTAATCAAGGGTGGTGGGCCGCTTGGGATGCCTAGCCATGAGCACCCTTTGAAAGGGGGTGAGATTCTCATAGATCTCCCGTCGCAAAGCCGATGCTTTGCGCTCCAGGCTCTCAATCTCCTCGCTGAAATCCATCTGGGCCTGGGCGCAGTACTGTTTAAGCTCCCTAATGCGCTCTTCCAGGTCCACTACGGGCTTTTCCCATTCAAAGGCCTGCATCATCCTCACCTACCTGTGCCAGGCCAAAAGCCGGCTCACGTACTGGGCCATCTGCGGCCGGGGTACGATAGCGTCAAGCATGCCGTGCTCCAGCGCGTATTCAGCGGTTTGGAAACCACTGGGCAGTTTTTGGCGGGTAGTCTCTTCCACGATTCTCGGCCCGGCAAACCCGATCAGCGCTCCAGGTTCGGCCAAGATGATATCCCCCAAGGAAGCAAAACTGGCGTACACTCCTCCCATGGTGGGATGCGTGAGCACGGAGATAAACAAGAGTCCTGCTCGGCTGTGCTTGCCCACTGCTTGGGCCGTCTTGGCCATCTGCATCAGGCTGAAGATGCCCTCTTGCATGCGGGCTCCTCCGCCGCCCCCTGAAAACACCACAACAGGCAGGCGCTCCGCAGTGGCCCTCTCAAAAGCCCTGGTCAGCTGTTCGCCGACAACTGAACCCATACTGCCGCCCATAAAAGAAAAATCGAGAATGGCCAGTATGCACTCTCTGCCGTCTATGGCCGCTTTTCCCACCAAGGCGGCATCGTCCAGCCCAGTCTTCTCCTTGGCCTTAATGACTTTATCTTCATATCCAGGAAAATCCAGGGGATTGGAAGCCACTAGAGGAGAAAAGGGTACGAAACTACCCTTATCCACCAGCATGGCCAGACGCTGAGCGGATCCAACTCTGAAGTGGTAGCCGCACTCGGGGCAGAGATACCCTGATTTGTCCAGCTCCTTGTTGTAGATCACCTTGCCACAGCCATCACAGCGTGTCCACAGATTCTCTGGAAATTCCTTCTGCTTGCCAATCTCCGGTTTAACAGTCATGTACTTGGGCTTGCCCTTGAAAACGTTGAGCATCACAATCAACCTTAGCCAAAGGAAGCCGCAATGATCTCATTGGCCTCTTCTACTTCGGATTCTGGTACGAGTATTTCTATACTGGCGGAATCCCCCAAATGCGGTGCACCTATGGGACGAAGCATGGTAAGAATTCCGCCGTCCCGTAACAACCCCTGCAGCATTTCTGCTATAGGCCGGTTGGGGGCAATGTACACCACTTTCCACATGGTCAATGGTCCTCCTTTACTTACTCTGACTCAGCTTCTCCTAAGCCAGTGAAAACCCTTGCTTTCCCCCTTATTTTAATCGCGGAAGTGTGTTCTGTAAACTGGGCAATCAGAATCTCCCCTTTGTCAAGCTTCTCGGTATGGTGAAACTTGGTGCTAGCCCCCCTGGTCAAGCCGATGATGGTCACGCCATCCTCCAGGGCCTTAACCATAATGAAATCATCTCCTGCTGCCACTGCCGACACCTCCCTTACTGTTAAGTTCCATACCCAATCCTAGACCCCTGCCCTCATCCATGCTCTTTCCAGGGATCGAACCAGGTGTAAACAATCCCAACTTCTGCTAAGGAACCGTCCACCGCTGCTGCCTGCACCCAAAATTCCTGGGGCAGTAGATGGTACGCTTCTCCAAACAGCAAAATGGTGGGCAGCATTCCTTTTTGCGCTCCCAGGATCCCTTTGATGGTCTCCAGCTGCTCTGGCTGAGGCGTAATCAACAAAATGGGCCCTAAGGGCAGGCCCCACTGGGCTTCCAGCTCACCGGCTTTAAAGGATCCAAACAAAGCCACCCGGCCGCCGCTCTGGACACCGTGTAAGGCTTCCAGCTGCCCATGAAAACTGAGCTGCCCTTGAGGCGTGTCCAGCTCACCTTGACAGGTCCTGCCCCCGGCCTTCAGCTCCACTACCTCGCCCACCGCGGCCTCCAATTCTCCCTTCAGCTGACCTACCAAGGGCAGAAAGGGGCTGCAGGGGTGGGAGCTCACATAGCCACCTAGAAGCTCCTTCTCCAGCCT
Organism: Bacillota bacterium; assembly: GCA_012837385.1. Taxonomy (GTDB): domain Bacteria; phylum Bacillota; class Limnochordia; order Darwinibacteriales; family Darwinibacteriaceae; genus DTU010. Next base: position 7,072 of record DURH01000041.1, on the reverse strand, counting down.
CAAAAGCTCCAGGTGCTGTTTTGTGCTCAAACCCAGCGCCTTCAGGTGCTGATTGCGGTCACCAAAGTCATCTGCTGCTCCCATCAGGATCAGCGTCTCCAGCTGCTTCGGTTCTAGTTTCAACCCTGCCCTAAACTGGGCAAAACTAGTCCAGCGATGGCGCTGGCGCTTCTCCACAATCTGCTGGGCAGTGTAAGGCGGCAGCTGTCTGCTGGCTGTAAGCCCCAGCCGCAAAGCCTTCCCTTCTAGAGCTGCCTGCGCCTCAGAATAGAGCACACTTGGTCTCAGAACCTGCACCTTCAGGGCTTGAGCTTCAGCTAAGAGCTCGTTCTGCCCTTTCCCTGCACTGCCCTGATTAAGCAGCACCGTAAAAAACACCTCTGGATAATGTGCTTTGAGGAAAGCCGCCCGCCAGGAGAGCAAAGCATAGCTCACGGAATGGGCTTTGTTGAAGGCATAGCCGCTGAACTGAACAATGCTGCCAAAGAGTTTCCGGGCATCTGCCGCGCTTAAGCCCCTCTCCTGGGCCCCCTTAAGGAAACAGTCTTGCCACTGCTTGATCGCCTGGGCATCATCTTTGCCTAAAGCCCGGCGCAGTAGATCGGCCTCGCCTAAGGAAAGGCCTCCTAGACGGTGGGCGATGGTCATCACCTGTTCCTGATAGAGGATTAAGCCATATGTCTCGCCTAAAATCTCCCGCAGCTCAGGGTGGAGATAAGTGATTCTGCTGGGGTTCTCCCGCCTGGCTGCAAACTCCCGGAACATGCTTAGAGGCCCAGGCCTGCCCAGGGCCAGCAGGGCCGCGATATCTGCAAAGGATTTGGGCTGGAGCTGGCGGAGCAGATCCTGGAACAAGGCACTCTCCAGCTGGAAGATCCCTAAAGTGCGCCCCTGGCCCAGTAGTTCCAAGGTGCGGTGATCATCGAGGGGTATGTTCTTTAGGGAGAACTCCCGCTCCCTTTTCTGAACCTCTTCCTCCATCCTGCGCAGCAGAGTCAGCGTCCTCAGCCCCAGGATGTCGATTTTCCAAGCCCCCAAGTCTTCCAGGGCATACATATCGTAATGGGTCACAGGCAGGTCCCGGTCAGTGTACACCGCGGTCACATCCTGCACAGGCCCCTTGGTCACAATGATTCCAGCCGCGTGGGTCGCCCGATGCCTTTTCAAGGGCTGGATCTCAGCCGCCGCCCTCGGGTTTTTTTCGCCTAAAGCCCGCTCTACTTCCTGCGCCGCCGCCTTGGGGCCAAAGATGCCATAGGTGCCGATTTGGGCCACATGGTCACGGCCGAAACGCTCCGCAGCATAGTTCAGAACTTCGGTGCGCCGTTCGTAGCAGAAGTCCACATCGATATCGGGCTTGCTTCTGCGCTCAGGGTTGAGAAAACGCTCAAAGACCAGTCCCCAAGCCAGGGGATCCACTTCAGTAATGCCCAGAACATAGGCCACCAGGCTCCCTGCGGCGCTGCCGCGCCCTGGACCAACTGGAATACCAGCGCCTCTGGCGAACTGAACTAGGTCAGCAACGATGAGGAAATAGTCGGAGAATCCCAGCTTCTCAATGATGTCCAGCTCATATTCCAGTCTCTCCTTGACCTGAGCAGTGAGCTCCCCATAGCGCAGCTTGGCGCCTCGCCAAGCCAGGTCCGTCAGGCTCTCTCCGCCTGGGTGAGCAGGCAGCATGCTGTCTCTAGGCAGCTGTACCTGGCAGCGCTCTGCTAATTCCAAGGTGGAGGCGATTACCTCCTTGGGAACGGCAAGTCTCTCCACGAGATCCTGCCAGCTCAGCATGGGGTAAGGAGGAATCGAGGGGACGCCTCCTTTGATCTTCGCCAGAATCTCCAGCGTTTCGATGGAAGCGGGATCCGCGCAGCGCACGTCCTGGCAGAGCACGAAGCTGGACCCAGGAAGGACATCTCTCAACTGACCATCCTGCTCCCTTTCCCAGCGGAGGAAATAGGCGGAGCCAAACTCCTCTGTATACCAGGTATGCAGGGCCTGAGCCTCACGAATTCGCCCGGTGCTCACGAGTTTGGTTAGCTGTCCTGTACTGCCTCCCTCCAAAATGGCCAGGCCAGTTTTAAACTCAGGCAGCATCACACTGGGCACGGGGATCTGTTGCGACGCAAAACGCAGTAGATTCCTGTACCCTACCTGGTCTAGCGCCAAGACCACCACCTGGGCTGTTGTTCCCGGCTCTCCGAAGTCAACGTCCACGTCCAGACCGAAAATAGGTTTGAGGCCAGCCTCGCGGCAGCAGCGCTCCAGTTCCCAGTGGCCTGCGGTGCTGTTGTGATCAGTGAGGGCCAGCGCTTCATAACCGAGGCTGGCAGCCTGCTTCACCAGCTCTTCCACGGTGAGCACTGATTCGAGGAGGGAATAATCACTGTGTGTATAGAGTTGCACAGACAAAGCACTCACCCCCATCTCAGTTCAGATGTTCTGTTCATGCTGAGAAATTCCTGTAATCCCGTCAAAAAAAGGGCCTTGCGGCCCTAAGTGCGGAACTGATGGACTACTCGCGGTAGATCTGCGCGCCCAGCTGCCGCAGTTTGTCTTCGAAGAACTCATAGCCCCGATCCAGGATCTCCACTCCGTAGAGCTCAGTGCGCCCCTGTGCCGCTAAGGCGGCGATAGCCAGGGCAGCCCCGGCCCTGAGATCAGTAATCTCCACGGGGGCACCAGTCAGCTGGGGAACGCCGCGCACAATGGCGGTGTTCTGCTCTGTCTTGATATCTGCGCCCATTCTACGCAGTTCATCAACATAGCGGAAACGGTCAAAAATGGTCTCCCTGATCACGCTGGTGCCTTCTGCTACGCACATGGCAGCCACAAAGGGCTGCTGCAGATCAGTTGGAAAACCGGGATAGGGCAGTGTCTCCACATCCACTGCCTGGAGGCGATTCGGTGCCACCACATGCAGTTCGTTATCGCCTCTGGTTATGGTCACACCAGCTTCCTCCAGCTTGACAATGGGCACGCGCAAGTGTTCCGCCACCACGCTCTTCAGGACAATATCTCCCCCGGTGATGGCAGCAGCCAGCATAAAGGTACCCGCTTCAATGCGGTCAGGTATGATGGAATACTCTATACCCCGCAGGGTTTCCACTCCTTCAATGCGGATGCTGTCCGTACCAGCACCGCGCACCTTAGCCCCCATGCCGTTGAGGAAAATGGCCAGATCCACAACTTCCGGTTCCTTGGCGGCATTCTCCAGCACAGTTGTACCCTCAGCCAGAGAAGCGGCGATCATCAAATTGATGGTGGTGCCCACACTGGCGCGATTGATGTAGATGTGAGAGCCCTTCAGCCTCCCAGCCTCCGCCTTCATGTAACCATGCTCGATAGTCACGTCTGCACCCAGCTGAGAAAAACCCTTGATATGATAGTCCACTGGCCTAGACCCTATAGCGCATCCTCCGGGCAGGGGTACTTCCGCCCTGCCTAGGCGGGCTAAGAGTAAACCGGCGCTGTAAAATGAAGCCCGCATTCTGCGCACCAGGTCGTAGGAAGCCTGGTGTTTATGGAGGTTCTGTCCCTTGACATGCAGGCGATCCTGATCATCGTACCAGACTTCGGCCCCCAAATCCTGGAGGATCTGACAAATGGTGGCCACATCACTGCCTCGAGGAATATTATCTAAAACACACTCGCCCTCTGTGGCCAGGGCAGCTGCTACTACAATGGCCAGGGCGCTGTTCTTCGCCCCGCTGATCTCAACTGACCCGCGGAGGGGCCTACCACCTTCGACTATTAATCGCGACACGGAAACCCCTCCTTAAACTAAACCTTTGAAGTAGTCAGCCACAATCTCTTCCAGCAGGTCGTTGCGTTCCAGCTTCTGGATGAGCCTGCGAGCATCGTCATGGGCAGTTATGTACGAGGGATCGCCAGAGACTAGGTAGCCCACAATCTGATCCAGGGGCTCGTAACCCTTCTCTTCCAGTGCTGCCCATACCTTTGCCAAAATCTCGCGAGTGTTTATCGCTTCTTTATCGATGGCTGTAAATAGTCTCGTTTTGTCAGATACTTCCATCACCATGGTCCTCCTAATATGTGTATTGGCCGCTCAGCCGCGTGCAGTGTTGTAAGACTCATGTAGAGTATTCGCCTTTCCAACCCACTCCATGACCGCTTCTACCTGGAGAAAGCGATATCAGCCACGGCCTCGGCGATGTTGGTGGCATGGTCAGCCACGCGTTCCAGGTTGCTGATGGTGTCCAGGAAGAGTACGCCAATCTCTGGATCGCACACTCCCTCATTGAGGCGCTGAATATGATTGGCCCTGTAGCGCTTCTCCAGATCATCAACAAGATCATCCAAGGCCACTATTCCCCTGGCCTGCTCCGAGTTATCCTCGGTTAGAGCTTCAATCACACCTCTGCACATCTTCATCACTTCCCCAGACATGTTGTTCAGGTCCTCCACCGCGGCCTCGCTGAGATCCAGATTGCCATCAGTTCGGGCCTCAGCCAACTCAGCAATGTTGATGGCATGATCGCCGATCCTCTCCACATCATTGACGATGTGCATTAAGTTGATTACTTCCCGCGCCTGCTCCACATTCATGGAGCTCTGGTTAGTCTTGGCCAGGTACGCGGTGATGGCTTTCTCCAAGGTGTTCACCACCTGCTCCCTCTGCTCAATTTGGTGCAGAAGGGATTTGTCGCCCTTGATAAAGGCCGAAATGGCCTGCTCCACCATGTCCACCGCTAGGTTGATCATGCGCAGCACTTCCTGGTTGGCAGCAAAAAGCGCCCCTGGCGTTTCCACAATACGGTCGTCTAGGAACTTCGGCTTGAGTTCGATCACTTCATCCCTGCCTGGAACCAGCACCGTAACCAGTCTAACAAAATGCTTTAGAAAGGGGAAGACAAGCAGAGTAGTAAAGACGTTAAAAAGGGTGTGAGCATTGGCCAACTGCCTGGCCACAGAGGCCCCAGTAGCGCCCACAAGGCTGACAAAGGGCCTGCGGAGGATAACGAACAAAACCGTACCGAACACATTAAAGAGCACATGTCCTATGGCAGCTCTGCGAGCGGAGGTGCCGGCAGTGGTGCCAGCCAAGACTGCCGTTATGCATGTACCGATATTTGCTCCCACTGCTATGGCCAAGCCCGCGGGCAGATCCACAATTCCCTGCCAAGCCAAGGCAATAACTAAACCCGTGGTCGCGCTGGAACTCTGAACAATAGCGGTGAAAACTGCTCCCGCCAGTATACCCAGCAGGGGACGCTGGCCGAAAAGCACCAGAAGATCCAGGAAAGGCTGGTAGGTCTTAAGAGGATCTACTGCACTGCTCATGGTAGACAATCCCAGGAGCAGCAGCCCGAAACCAAGCAGCACCTTACCTAGGTAGCGGAGGAACCTCTTTTTCGAAAAGAAGTAAAGGAGAGCCCCTACACCGATCAGGGGAAAAGCAAGAACATAGATGTCAAACGACACGATTTGAGCAGTAATTGTGGTACCAATATTGGATCCCATGATCGTACCCAGGGCCTGGGTGAGGTTCATCAAACCAGAATTGACAAAACCCACGATCATCACGGTAACGGTCGAACTAGACTGCAGCACCGCTGTTACCCCCGCTCCAGTCAAAACCGCTGTAAAGGGCCTAGAGGTAAACAACTCCAAAATACGCCGCATCCGTTCACCCGCGGCTTTCTGCAGACCGTCAGACATCAGCTGCATTCCCAAGAAGAAAATGCCCAAGCCACCGAACAGATTCACCAGCACCGTGATCCAAGAACTCATTATCGGCAACTCCTCACTAAGCGTAGTACCCTTTCCCAGGGGACGCATAAATTATGTAGAAGCGGAACTTGGGGGGATGAGGCTTGAAAGTATTGCTGTTATCTGACTTCTTCTTAAGCGGCCAAACCACCCATGTCCTAGAACTGGCCAAACAGCTCCAAAAGATGCGGATGCTTCCCCATATTGCTTTTGGGACTATACACTCCAGGTTGTTCTGGAGTGACTATGCGCCCACCCTTGTCAAGAACGGCATTTCCTTTTCCCATGGTCTGAACATCCAGGGTTTGACCATCCAGTGCCGTCTGTGGAAGCCCAACGTCATCCATGCCCAGAGTTCCACTCTCTTCCAGAACGCCCAGGTACTGTCCTCCCGGCTCAACATCCCCTATGTTGTCACCTGCCACGGCCTGGGTTTTGGCCAAGCCCGTTTTCGCAGGTATCTGGACTCCGCCAGCGCGATTATTGCCATTGGCCCAAAGGTGGCAGCCGAGCTCAGCGCGTACAGCCACAAAACCCACATTATCCCCAACGGCATCGACACCGACGTGTTCACTCCACCGCCGGGCCAGAAGGGGCCCCGCAAAGCCCTTTTGTATGTGGGCCGCCTGGAAAAAAGGCGCCTGGAACCTCTAAAATACTTGGTGGAAGCGAATGCCGCGATTGTGGGCACTCCCCTCAAGATCATCTCCAACTGGAATCCCAATCTCCCAGGCACCAAGTACATACCCTGGCAGGTTAACCTTGTGCCCCACTTGCAGCAGTCAGGCCTGGTTGCCGCCTGCGGCCGTACAGCTCGGGAGGCCCTCAGCTGCGGAAACGCGGTGTTTCTGATGCAGCAGGCCTATGACGGACTAATCGCTCCCCAGCTGGTCAAACAGGATGATTTTGATTTCAGCGGCAATTTGGAGCGCTTTGATCTCGCCGACCTAAAATACGATCTCCATACTCTTCTCCACCGCCCCCATCGGTTGAAGAAACTCCAGAACTGGGGACGCAGCTACGCCGTTACTAATCTGTCCAGCGAAGAAATGGCAAAAAAAACAGCAGCTGTGTACAAAGCCGTGGTCCAGGGCCTCAGCAGAATTCCCTAAAAGTCCAGGACAGGTTATTGTTCCCTTGAGGCGCTGTCCCTACTCCCCCGGCTAGGCTCTCACCCAAGCATAGTAAATTCTGGATCGATGGCCCGATGTCCTGCAATTGCGCTCACCGCTCTGCACCGATGAAAATCTCAATTAATAGCTGGTAATTTGGAGAAATTTCCCCTTGGTTTTGCCATTAACTGGTGTTTCAATAAATGGCAAACGGATAATACAGCAAGGCT
>DURH01000040.1 GCA_012837385.1 Bacillota bacterium | reverse complement strand
GACGATGTGAAGCAGCTGGCTGTGCCTATCCTAGCCCACCGCCTTCAGCTCAAGGCGGACACGGTGCTGCGGGGAGTGCAGGCAGCAGCCGTGGTCAGTGAGCTCCTGCACCAAGTTGATGTGGGCGTGGAGGGGAGAGAAAGCCATGACGAGCCTTTGGCGTGAAATCAACGGTTTTGTGGCGGAGATGCCAGTAGTGGCCATTGCGGAACACCTGCTCTACAAGAATCCCAAAGCACTGTTCGGCCTATAGCTGGATGGTGTCCAGAAGGACTAGGATTTTTCGCTGATCCATGATATAATCTCAACAATCACTTAATATTGCATCACAGTGACTAAGGAGGGGGAGAACAGGCCAAGTAGTCTATCCCTAAAATAGACAGAATCTTAATCACAGTTGAGCTATAGTCATATGACTACTTAGGCAGCTGCGTATGAGGGGTACACTGTTTTTAGGGATTGCTGACAACAACCGCTGTGCATCAGTAGTTGTGGGGAATTCATCGGGAGAGATTGTGTCTGCCGGCATCGGCGGATCGCTCAACCCCCACAGGTGGGGAATCAGGAGGGCCAGAAGCAACTTGGAGAAGATCAGGGAAGCGGTGGGCTTTGAGGTCTGGTCCAGGCTTGCAGGAGTCTGTTTTACATACAAACGGGGTATGCAGGTCACCGACGAGGAGATGCGTCCTGTGGTGTCCGGCTTTTTGGCACAGAGGTATGTGCAAATCGAGGATTTCGCCACCACTTCCACCTTGGGGATTCACAGCCCCAAGGAACGTCTGCTCTTGGTGGGAGGACAAATTGGATCGGCCATCCTCCATGCCGAAAACGGGGTGCGGTATCAAACCAGGCATGAGGAATATGCTTGGAACCCTCTGCAGCGTGTAGGCTCCCGCCTCGGGAGCATCGTCGCCTGTGGCACGGAGCAGGACCTCACCGATTATCTGCGGATCAAGGAGCTGGAACAGAGTGGGGAGTGCCTGTTTCATCTGGCCACGTTCCTGGACCGCCTCGTTGAACAGGGCAATCCGTGGGCGCTTTCAGTGGCCTGTGATATCGCCTGGGACCTGTATAAATTGGTCACAACTTTAGCACGCTGGATCAGCCGTCCAGATCCCGTTATCGGATTTTACGGGCCTTTGCTCTTGGGTTCGGACACAATTCGCCGGCGGGTGCAGTACTTAATCGGCCTCACCTATCCTCAGGCTGAGATTATCGACGCCCCCTTGGCTCCGGCGAAGGGGGCCTATCTTTCTTCGGTACTGACAAGGAAAACCGAGTTGGAGCAAGAAGTACTTACCACCTTCTATCATTCAGCAAGGAGTATCATGGAGAGAGGATGGCTGGACTTTGTCACCAATAACTAACCATCAAGTTACCGGAACCATCACAAAATCCTTTAAGCTTTCCTATGCCTTGTACCTGCCCCCAGGCTATGAGGCAGGGGGAGAGAAGCGCTGGCCCCTGCTCTTTTTCCTGCACGGCGCAGGCGAGAGGGGAGAAAACCTGGATTTAGTGGCGGTGCATGGCCCCCTGAAGTATGTGCAGGAAGGCAAGGATTTCCCCTTTATCATCGTGGCCCCGCAGTGCCGGGAGAATGAGACCTGGGATCGGAACCTGGATGAGCTGGACCGTTTGTTTGAGGAGATCGTGAACAGCTACCAAGTGGACACGGAGCGCATTTACCTGACGGGATTGAGCATGGGAGGTTACGGAACCTGGCATTGGGGTGTGCATCAGCCCCAGGCTTTTGCCGCCTTGGTACCCATCTGCGGAGGAGCCATGTGGCTCACGGGGTTTCCAGAGAGGGTAGCGGTACTAAAGGACGTGCCCATCTGGACTTTCCATGGTACTGCTGACGATGTTG
>DURH01000039.1 GCA_012837385.1 Bacillota bacterium | reverse complement strand
GGCAGGGATACCTGTTGGAGCAGTTTGACGGTTTCTTTGAGCTCCCAGAAATCGATGTGCTTAAGTACCGGGAACACCCTGGAGAGCTGCAGAAGGTGTACAGTTGGCGGGAGATCACCCAGTCCCAGGTGCTCAAGCAGGCTGATGTGGTGATGCTGCTGCATCTCTTCCCTGATGCCTTTTCCCCTGCAGAGAAAGAGGCGAATTGGGCCTTCTATGAGCCCAAGACCATGCACGACTCTTCTTTAAGCGCGGCCATTCACAGCGTGGTGGCCAGCGATTTAGGGCTGGAGGACCAGGCCTACACCTATTTCCAAAAGGCCTGCCGCATTGACCTGAGCGACGGTCTCAAGAACAGTGCTCACGGGCTGCACGCAGCTTCCCTAGGCGGGTTGTGGCAGGCGGCTGTGCACGGCTTTGCGGGCATCCGCGTCCAAGAGGGCATGCTGCACATCAATCCCCGTCTTCCTGGCGCATGGTCTGATCTGCGCTGCAAAGTACAGGTGGGCGAAGCACTGCTGGACGTGGTTATCACCCACGAGGACGTGACCCTCACAGTGCTGGAGGGCAGGGGTAGGGTTACTGTCCAGATCGGGGCCCATACCTTTACTCTGGACCAGGCTGCAGGGAGTCTTTCTGTACGCTACGAGCACGTTGATAGCTAGGGAGTAAGCGCGCCCCAAGGCTGCCAGATGTGGCCAGTTTTGACTTTTGATGGAGATCTGTAGTATAATGTTACACAACCTTTGGGAGCGTGTTGTTGAGCGGCTGACTGTTAAGTGAATATGTGTGCAGTACGGCGGGGTGGAGGGCATATGCTTGCTCTACCCTGCTTTTTTCGTGCTGCTTTCCCTTAGGTAAGACACGAGGTTAGGTTCAACGGTAACTTGAGCCTATGGAAAGGAGATGCTATGAATAAAAGACAGATAGCGCTGAAGAGAGCGGAGAGTTTGAGGGACACCATCGCCGATTACCTGAAAGCCAAGGAATCCATTCCCCGCGGTATGGGAGCCGCCGAACAGGAGAAGTACGAGCGGCAGAAGGCCAAAATCCTTGCCCATTTAGGCGCTACCGAAGAAAATTGGAATGACTATAAATGGCAGCTCAAAAACAGGATCTTTGACCTAGACACACTGCTTCAGATCATAAAACTAGAGGACGATGAGGTCCAGGCCGTCCGAGAGGTGGGCGAACAGTTCCGTTGGGGAATTTCCCCCTATTACCTGGCTCTCATCGATGAAGATAACAAATATGATCCGATTAAGCTTCAGGCCATTCCCACCAAAGCAGAGCTCCTCGTGGGCGGCCAGGCCGACCCCATGGGTGAGGAATACACTAATCCCGCTGGCAGTATCACCAGACGCTATCCAGATCGGGTGATCATCAATGTGACCAACCAATGTGCCATGTACTGCAGGCACTGCCAGAGGCGGAGGAATATCGGGAGCAAGGACTTTCATACCACCAGGAAAAAGCTGGAGGAATCCATCGCTTATATCCGCAGCAATCCCGAGATTCGGGATGTACTAGTAACCGGCGGCGATGCCCTAATGCTTGCAGACAGCACCTTAGATTGGCTTTTAGGTGAGCTCCACGCCATTCCCTCCGTTGATTATGTGCGACTGGGAACCAGGGTTTTAGTGACCATGCCGCAGCGCATTACCGACAGTTTAGTGGAGATCCTGAAGAAATACCCGCCGCTGTTTATCAACACGCAGTTTAACCATCCCAAAGAGATAACTAAGGAGGCGAAAGCTGCCTGCGACAAGCTGGTAAACGCAGGAATTCCTTTAGGCAACCAAGCGGTGCTGCTCAATGGGATTAACAATGATAAATACGTAATGCGGCTCCTTAATCAGGAACTGCTCAAGCTCAGGGTGCGCCCCTACTACATCTTCCACGCGAAGGATGTGGTGGGCACCAAGCACTTCAACACTTCCGTTGATGACGGTATTGAGATTATGGAATATCTCCGGGGTTACACCTCGGGGATGGCTATTCCCACCTATATCATCAATGCTCCCGGTGGCTATGGCAAAACGCCCATCGCACCAGAGTACCTGATCTCCCGGGGTAAGCGGACCGTGAAGATCAGGACTTGGGAAGGCAGGGTATTTGACTATCCCAATGAGCCCACTGCAGAGCTCAAGGACATTCTAGAAGGATAGCGAAGTAAGCCCGGCGAACCGGGCTTTCGTCCTGGAAAGGGGGGAGAAGATGGATTATAGTGCCAGCTATTTGCAGCTCAGCAGAACAGAGTTCGAAGCTAGGATAGGGGAGGCCGAAGAACAGCTTAGATCGTGCCATCTCTGCCCCAGGGAATGCGGTGCGGATCGCGCCTCGGAAAAGGGGTTCTGCCAGGCTGGTTCCACCCTAGTGGTGTCCAGTTTCGGCCCCCATATGGGGGAGGAAAGTGTGCTGGTGGGGCGGACCGGTTCCGGAACCATCTTTTTCGGGCACTGCAATCTGCGCTGTGTGTACTGTCAGAACTATCAGCTGAGCATCTTGGGATCCGGCTCTCCCGTCACCAGCGAACAGCTTGCTTCCATGATGCTGATCATTCAGGACCGCTACAAATGCCCCAATATCAATTTGGTTACCCCAACCCACTACGTGCCCCAAATCCTCCAGGCGGTGTACACAGCTGCCCAGCGGGGTCTGCGCCTTCCCCTGGTGTACAACTGCGGCGGCTATGAGAGTGCAGCCACTCTGCAGCTCCTGGACGGAGTGGTGGATATCTATATGCCAGACTTGAAATACGCTTCGCCGGAGCGGGGGCTCCTCTACTCCCAGGCAGAGGATTATTTTGTGCGGGCGCGCTTGGCCCTTCTAGAAATGGATCGCCAGGTGGGGGGCTTGCAGCTCGATGCCCAAGGAGTTGCTCAGCGGGGCCTACTGGTCCGCCACTTGGTGCTGCCAGGTGGGCTGGAGGACACCAAGAAGGTGCTGGACTTTATTGCCGGGGAGCTGTCCCCAGACTGTATGGTGAACTTGATGGATCAATACTACCCCTGTTATCAGGCGGATCGGTTTCCTGAGCTGAAGCGCCGCCTCAGCGCCAGGGAGTATGATCAGGCGCGGCAGTACGCCCAAGGCCTGGGCCTTAGGCTCTATAACTAGAAAGCTGGAGGTTTCCTCCAGCTTTCGACATTATGTGAGCTTGTGGATAAACAGGCCGCTCAGCAGTTTGGGCTCAAACCAAGTAGATTTTGGGGGCATCACCTGGCCGTTGTCTGCCACGGCCATGATTTCCTGGATGGACGTGGGGTACAAGGAAAGAGCCACTGTCATGTCCCGCTCAACCCTACGCTCGAGCTCTTTCAGCCCCCGGATCCCGCCCACAAACTCAATCCTTTCATCGGTGCGGGGATCTTCGATTTTGAGAATAGGCTGCAGGAGCTGGTCTTGGAGAACTGATACATCCAAGCTTTTCACCAAATCTTCCCCTGGCACCACTCCGGGGCGGGGAGTGAGTTTGTACCATTGGCCCCCTAGATACATTCCAAAGGTGCCTTTCTCTTCGGGGGCGTAGGGGGAAACAGGTGCCGTTTCCAGCAAAAAGCGCGCCTGGATGCTCTGGAAGAACTCTTCGGTAGAAGCCCCTGCCAAGTCCCTGACCAGGCGGTTATAGGCCCAAATCTTCAGATCAGAGGCGGGGAAAAGGACGGAGAGGAAGTAGTTAAACTCTGCTTGGGGATCTGGATTCTGCTTGCGCATTTCCATCCCCACCCTCACTGCAGCCGCTGAGCGATGGTGTCCATCGGCAATGTATAGGTCTAGGCCTTGGAACAGGGAAGCCAGCTTCTCCATGGTGTCTGGGCAGTCCACTACCCAGCAGATCTGATCCACATTGTAGGCGTGAAACTCGTACAGGGGACGGTGGCTTTCCGTCCAGTCAGTGATCAGCTTGGTGATTTCTTCGTTATCCCGATAGGTCTGGAAAATGGGCCCAGTCTGGGCCTGAAGGGCCTTGATATGGTCAATCCGGTCCTGTTCTTTGTCAGGCCTAGTATACTCATGCTTTTTGATCACATCGTTATTGTAGTCGTCAATGGCAGTACAGGCCACCAGCCCAGTTTGAGCCCTGCCGTCCATGATCTGGCGGTAGATGTAGAAGTAAGGCTGGGGGTCTTGGATCAACTCCTGCTGGGCAATCATGCGGTCCAGGATTTCCCTGGCCTTGGCGTATACCCTGGGATCATGGGGATCCAGGATTTCTGGGAAGTTGATTTCCGCCCGATCGATGCGCAGGAAGGAGAGCTCGTTACCCTCCACCATGTCCTTGGCTTCCACTGAGTTCATCACATCATAGGGCAGTGCCGCTATTCTTTCCGCCAGCCTGCCATTGGGCCTCAGTGCCCGAAAAGGCCTTACAACAGCCATTTTGCCACCTCGCTTTCTACCTATTGACCTGATTCTGCACTGGTTTGCCTAAGGCGAAGTTAAGTACATCCTCAGCCACAACCTGGGCCACCTTCAACTGCGCCTCCTTGGTGGAAGCGGCGATATGGGGAGTGGCGGTTACCTGGTCCAGCTTCACCAAATCAAAGCTGCTCAGGGGCTCGGTACTGTAAACATCCAACGCCGCCGCGGCGATATGGCCGCTTTCCAGATAACGCTGGAGGGCATCCTCATCTACGATGCCGCCTCGGGCAGCATTGACAATCATCACCCCAGGCTTAGTCTTCTTCAGGTTCTCTTCACCCAGCAGCCCCTTGGTCTCTGGTGTGACGGGAGTGTGTACCGTGATAATGTCAGCCTGGGCCAGGATCTCCTCGATGCTGCTGGCCTTGGCTCCCATCTGCTCAGCCCGCTCGGGGGTGAGGGAGCGGCTGTAAGCTAGAACATTCATCTCGAAGGCCCGCGCCCTCTTGGCCACTTCGGAACCGATGCGGCCGAAACCAATGATGCCCAGGGTTTTGCCATAGAGCTCCGTGCCTGCAAAGGCGGAACGGTTCCACTCTTCTCTGCGCAGGGATTCATTTGCCCTGCACAGTTTGCGCACCATGGCCAGCATCAGCGCGAAAGTATGTTCCGCAGTGGCGATGGTGTTGCCATCTGGGGCGTTTACAACCACGATCCCCCGCTGTGTGGCCGCGGCCACATCGATATTGTCCACACCGACACCAGCCCGGCCGATAATCTTCAGCTTGGGCATTTTCCCCAGCACTTCCGCAGTCACCTTGGTGGCGCTGCGCACCAGCAGAGCATCATATGTTTCTAAATCACCGGCTTCACTGACACTGCGTTCCACAACGGTAATCTGGCTGCTGTCCAAAAGAGGTGTGAGTCCTTCCTTGGCGATCTTGTCTGAGACCAGCACACGAAACATGGGCATTCTCCTTTGTGCACAGATATTTCCCTAAGGTTTTACTATTATATCACATGGAGTTCAATTGCCAAAATGTAGGGACAGGCCTTGGCGCGATTTGGCGTCACCGGATCCATTAGTTGCCGTTACGTGAAATTATGGTAGTATTAAGGTAAATCTGAATGTGAGGAGGGAGTGGAATGAAGCGAGCGTACAACTTCAACGCTGGCCCAGCTGCCCTGCCCCTGGAAGTGCTGCAGGAAGCCCAGGCGGAGCTGCTGGATTTTGGCGGAACTGGGATGTCGGTGATGGAGCTGAGCCACAGAAGCAAAGAATATGATGCCGTCCATGAACAGGCGGAACAGCTCCTCCGCAAGCTCCTGGGCATTCCTGACGATTTCCATGTCCTGTTTGTTCAGGGAGGGGCCAGCCTGCAGTTTTCCATGGTGCCTCTGAATCTCTTGGGAGAGGGACAGGCCGCTAACTACATCCTCACTGGCTCCTGGTCGGAAAAGGCCCTGCAGGAGGCTGTGAAGGTGGGCGAGACCAAGGTGGGTGCCAGCAGTAAGGATCAGCAATACAGGTATATCCCCGCGGCGGCCGATCTGGAGATCGGCGGCGATGAAGCTTATGTGCACATTACCTCTAACAATACTATCTACGGAACCCAGTGGCAGCAGTTCCCCCAGACCGAGGAAGTTCCCTTGATTGCCGATATGTCCAGTGACATCCTCTCCAAACCCCTTGATGTGAGCCAGTTCGGCCTGATCTATGCCGGGGCGCAGAAGAACCTGGGGCCCTCAGGCGTAACCGTGGTGATTATCCGCAGAGACCTGCTCAGCCGTGCCAAAGACGACCTGCCTACCATGCTCAACTATAATACCCATGCCAAGGCCAGATCCCTGTACAACACACCGCCCACCTTCGGCATCTATCTCTTGGGCAAGGTATTGGGCTGGGTGGAAAGGCAGGGTGGAGTGGCAGCTGTGGCCAGGCAGAACGAGCTCAAAGCCAAGCTGCTCTACGATGTGATCGACGAGAGCGGCGGGTATTACGAGGGGCATGCTGAACCTGAAAGCCGCTCCTTAATGAATGTCACTTTCAATCTGGCTAGTGAGGAACTGGAGAAGAAGTTTTTAGCGGAAGCCAAGGAGGCGGGCTTTGTGGGGCTGGCTGGGCACCGCTCCATTGGCGGCTGCCGCGCCTCCATCTACAACGCTGTTCCTGTGGAGGCCTGCCAAGCCTTACGGGACTTTATGATTAGGTTTAAAGAGCATAATTGAGAGAAACCCTGAGCAAGCTGGGCTAACCCCGGGCTGTCTCGCACGAAGATGCGAGGCAGCCTTCTCCATATTGGCTTTTTCCTTGAATAGTAAGGCTCCAAATGTTAAAATAAAAATACCGTGTGCACGTTAAAGGTAAAATTATTTATATTTATGCAAACTGGAGGCGTAAATACTCAAATTCAAGGAGGCGACAGTGTATGGCAAGGACGAAAGTGATTATTATGGGGGCTGCAGGGAGGGATTTCCACAACTTCAATACCTTCTACAGGGATAATGACCGGTATGAAGTGGTGGCCTTTACTGCCACGCAGATTCCCGATATTCACGGGCGCAAGTATCCGCCTGAGTTAGCTGGAGAGCTCTATCCTCAGGGCATTCCTATCTATGATCAAAGTGAATTGGCAGATTTGATCAAGCGCTATGATGTGGATGAATGCGTGTTATCCTACAGCGACGTGCACTATGAATATGTGATGAACCTCAGTTCCATAGTGAATGCCGCTGGGGCTAACTTCACCCTCTTAGGCCCCAAGCATACCATGCTGAAGAGCAGCAAACCGGTGATCGCGGTGTGTGCCACCCGCACCGGCACAGGCAAGAGCCAGACCTCCCGCAAAGTAGCAGAAATCCTGCTTAAACAGGGAGTGCGGGTTGTGGCGGTGCGGCATCCCATGCCCTATGGTGACTTGGCTGCCCAGAAAGTGCAGCGCTATTCCTCCATCGAGGACTTGGCAAAGCATAAATGCACTATTGAAGAGATGGAAGAATATGAGCCCCATATTGAGCGGGGCAACGTGATCTATGCCGGCGTTGACTATGAAGCCATTTTACGGGAAGCGGAAAACGACCCTGAAGGGTGCGATGTGATCCTCTGGGATGGCGGCAATAACGACTTCCCCTTCTACCAGACAGATCTCTTGATCACTGTGGCTGATCCCCACCGGGCGGGGCATGAGGTCACTTACTATCCTGGTGAAGTAAACCTGCGTATGGCCGATGTGGTGGTGATCAATAAGATCGACAGCGCCGCACCTGAGAACATTGAAACGGTCAGACGCAATATTCGCAGGGTGAACCCCAATGCGCTGATTATTGACGGCGCTTCCCCCATTCGGGTGGAGAACCCTGAGCTGATTCAGGGTAAGCGGGTGCTTATTGTGGAAGATGGTCCCACTTTAACCCATGGTGAAATGAAGCTGGGGGCAGGCACCATTGCTGCCCAGAAATACGGGGCAGCGGAGATTGTGGATCCCAGGCCTAAAGTAGTGGGTAAGCTGGCGGAAACCTATGAGATCTACCCCCATATTGGAGCGCTGGTTCCTGCCATGGGCTACAGCGATGAGCAGAGGGCTGATCTGGAAGCCACCATCGCCAATGTGGACTGTGATGCGGTGATTATCGGTACTCCTATTGATCTAAACCGTGTGGTAAAAATCAACCAACCCAACACCAGAGTGTACTACGACCTGCAGGAGATCGGCAGCCCCAACCTCGAAGAAGTACTGGCAGACTTTATCAATCAGCACAAATTGGGAGACCAGAAATAAAGGAGTTGGTGGCCTTGGCCAGGACGGAAGAGTTGATCCGTGAGGTTGATCAGTACAGCGCGCGCAATTACAACCCCCTGCCCGTGGTGATTGAACGGGGTGAAGGGGTGTGGGTGTTTGATGTGGAGGGCAGGAAGTACTTGGATATGCTCTCTGCCTACTCGGCCTTGAATCAGGGACATAGACATCCTAAGATTATCAGGGCCTTAGTGGAGCAAGCGGAGAAGATCACCCTCACTTCCCGGGCCTTTCACAACGAGACCATGGGCCCATTTTTGCACAAGCTCTGCGCCGTCACGGGCTATGAAAAAGCTCTGCCCATGAACACTGGGGCAGAGGCGGTGGAAACGGCCCTCAAGGCGGCTCGTAAGTGGGGGCTGGTGAAGAAGGGGGTTCCAGAAAACCAAGGCGAGATCATCGTGTGTGAGAACAACTTCCATGGGCGCACCGTGACCATTGTGAGCTTCTCCAGCGAGGAGCAGTATCGCTATGGATTCGGCCCCTTTACGCCGGGTTTTGTGATCGTACCCTTTGGCGATGCCGCGGCGCTGGAAGCAGCTATTACACCCAACACCGTGGCCATTCTGGCTGAACCCATCCAGGGAGAAGGGGGAGTGCTGGTTCCTCCCCAGGGTTACCTGGCCAAAATGCGGGAACTCGCCTCTCAGCACCATGTGCTGATGATGCTGGATGAGATCCAAACTGGCTTGGGACGCACAGGCCGCCTCTTTGCTTACCAATATGAAGAGGCTAAACCTGATGTACTCATTTTGGGCAAGGCCCTAGGCGGAGGGGTGTACCCCGTGTCTGCCATGCTGGCTGACAGCCAGGTTATGGATGTATTTGGCCCAGGAGATCACGGTTCCACCTTTGGCGGCAACCCCTTAGGCGCGGCTGTAGCCAAGGCGGCCCTGGAAGTGCTTCTAGAAGAAGACTTACCTGGCAGGGCCATGGAGCTGGGTAGTTACTTTGTGGAAGGCCTTAAGGCCATAGACAGCCCCTATGTGGAGGAAATCAGGGGCAAAGGCCTCTTAATTGGAGTGGAAGTGAAGAAAGAACACGGCTCCGCCCGGCCTTTCTGTGAGCGGCTCATGGCAGAGGGGCTGCTCTGCAAGGAGACCCACGAGCAGACCATCCGCTTTGCACCTCCCCTCACCATAACTAGGGAGGAAATCGATTGGGCCTTGGAACGCATTGCGAAAGTTTTGGCGCCTAGAGAAACAGCAGAATAACTCCGGCAATGGAAATGAGTGCTCCCAAGATCTCTTTGGGGAGCACTTTTTCTTTCCAGATCAAAACCGAAAACGGAATGATCAAGACTGGAGATAGGGAGCTCAGGGAAGAGACGATTCCCGCCGGGGCATGCTGGAGTGCCAGGAGGGAAGAAGAAACGCCAATAAAGGGCCCTAGAGCTGCGCCCAAGGAGATTAGGCCCATTGCTTGGCGGTGGCTGAGGGCTTTTCTCATTTCCGGCCATTTTTTTCTGATAGTGATGAGCACAGTAAAAGCGGCGAACGCGGCAGTCAGCCGAATCTGGGTTGCAGCCAGGGGACTGTAGGATTCTCCCATGCCTAACTTGCTGAATATCAAACCGAAAGCTTGTCCTAAGGCACCCAAAACAGCGAACATGATGCCCCTCAACGGGCGGTTTAAGCTCACTTTCTTTTCCCCTGGATTCCGGCTGAGAATAACCAGGGCAATACCGAGCATGACCACGAAGATGCCCAAAAGCCCCTTGGGGGAGATGCTCTCGCCCATGATCAAGAAGCTGGCCAAAGCTGTGATGGGCGGTCCCAAGGATTGAATCAGCAGGGAGATGCGGGAACCGATTTCCACAAAGGCTTGGAAGAGGAAGATGTCCCCCAGTACAAAGCCTACCAAGCCGGAGATCAAGAGCCAGAACCAGGCCTCAGGCGCGGCGTCAGTGGGCAGGGCCAAGCCCCTGGTCAACCAGGCGGTGAGTGTTAGGAGGGGGAAGGCTATAAAGATCCTTAAGTAATTCACAGCAAGGGATCCCACTTGTTTACCCGCGGCTTCAAAGGCCATGGCATTCAAACTCCAACAAAAGGCAGCTGCCAGCGCTGCCAGCTCTCCTAGATGGGCCTGTACTACGTTCATGTTTATCTCCTATCTGCAGAAATGCTTAAGTACAATTATAGTCCTCCTGCTCACTAAAGGAAAGTGTTAGGGGCCAGTAAAGCAGGGATTGTCTTGCAGCTGATAGAAGTAACGCACGAATGGAAGATACAGCTAGAAGGGAGCAGCAGTGATGCTCAAGTGGTGGCAGGAGCGGGTGGTCTACCAAATCTGGCCCCGCAGCTTTCAAGACAGCAATGGCGATGGCATTGGTGATCTCCAGGGGATAATCGCTCACCTGGACGAGCTGAAGGATCTGGGAGTGGGCGTGATCTGGCTGAGCCCCGTCTATCCTTCGCCCAATGTGGACTTTGGCTATGATATCAGCGACTACAAGGGCATCAACCCTGAGCTTGGCACCATGGCGGACATGGAAGAACTTTTGGCTGAGGCGGAGAAACGCGAGATCAAGATCGTGATGGATCTGGTGATCAACCATACTTCTGACCAGCACGCTTGGTTCCAAAGCAGCAGAGATAAGGACAGCCCCTACAGGGACTACTATATCTGGCGCCCTGGGAAGAACGGGAAGCCCCCGAACAACTGGAGCAGTTTCTTCGGGGGCCCGGCCTGGACCTATGACGAGAGGCGCGGCGAGTACTACCTGCATCTGTTTGCTCCCAACCAGCCCGATCTGAACTATTACAACCCCAAAGTTATGGCAGAAGTGAAGGATGTTATGCGGTTCTGGCTGGATAAGGGTGTGGCTGGTTTTCGCTGCGATGTGATCAACATTATCTACAAATCCAGCCTAGCAGATGGTAGAAGGCGCTTTGCCCTCCTGGGCCTGGAGCATTATTTATCCCAGGAAGGATGCCACAAAATCCTCAGGGAGCTGCGCAGGGAGGTGCTCAGCCAGTACGATTGTTTTACAGTGGGGGAAACAGTGTTTATCACTCCACAGATGGCCCGGGACTTTACCCTGCCGGAGCGGGAAGAGCTGGATATGGTGTTCGCCTTTGAACATATGGAGACCGATCAGTACCTGGTCAAGTGGTTTAAACGCAGGTTTCAAGCGGGGCGTTTTGCCAGGAGCATAACCAAATGGCAGACCGCTGTACCCTGGAATGCCAACTATTTGGAAAACCACGATCAGCCCAGGTCTGTCTCGCGCTTTGGCCATGATGGGGAGTACTGGGAGAAATCAGCTAAGCTGCTTTGCACCCTGCTTTTAACCTTAAGGGGCACCCCCTTTATCTATCAAGGCCAGGAAATAGGGATGACCAATTTCGATTTTACCCGCATGGAGCAGCTGAAGGATGTGGAATCCCACAACATCTACCGTATTGCCAAGGGTTTGGGTTTTCCTCCCTCCTTGAGATGGAGGCTGATCAAGGCCACTTCGCGGGATAACGCCCGTACGCCCATGCAGTGGAACAGCGGTCCCAATGCCGGGTTTACCACTGGTACTCCCTGGCTGGGCGTGAACAAAAACCATGTAAAGATCAACATGGAGTCCCAAATGCGTGACCCCAATTCCATCAGGAACTTCTATAGGAAGATGATCGCCCTCCGGGCGGGGAGTGACGTTCTGAAGAGTGGTGACTTTACAGCAGTGGAGATTGCCAAGGATCTCTTTGTATATAGGAGAACAAAGGAGGGCAGCTCCCTTCTGGTACTGCTTAATTTTTCGACACGCGCCGTCACCGCAGCCTACCGGGGAGAGCTGGTTGTTTCCAACTACGATCGCACAGATTACGATGGCAGATTGCAGCCCTATGAGGCAGTAGTGCTAGAGGAGAGTTAGGAGGAAAGACATGGAGGCAGCAACAAGGCGCAACATCTTTACGTTTGGTTTGGGCACCGTTGGCCGTGATATGGTTTATGCCATGGTAAGCATGTACCTCATTTTCTATCTGACCGACATTCTCACCGTGTCCAGCGCCACCCTATGGTGGATCAACGGCATTATTCTGCTCGGCAGGATCTTCGATGCCCTCAATGATCCCATTATGGGTGTGATTGTGGACAATACCAACACCAAGTATGGCAAGTTCAAACCCTGGATTGTGTTTGGAACGATATCGTCGGGCATTATCACCATCCTCTTGTTTACAGATTTCGGGCTGACTGGTACCAGCTACATTGTGGTCTTTGGTATCCTCTTTGTGCTCTGGGATCTGGCCTACACAACTAACGACATCTCCTATTGGTCCATGCTGCCAGCCTTGAGTATGGATCAGAAAGAGCGGGAGAAGATCGGTTCCTTCGCCAAGATCTGCGCCGATATCGGGCTCTTTGCTGTGGTGGTGGGGTTGGTGCCCCTCACAGGCATGCTGGGGCAGAGGTACGGCAGTATGGTAAAGGCGTATAATGTCTTTACCATCGCTATTGTGATTTTGATGTGGATCGGGCAGGCCATTACGGTCTTTGGCGTCAAAGAGCGGAGAGACATCTTTAAGCCGGAGGAAACCACCACCCTGAGGGGGATGGTGAAGGCCATTGTGGAAAACGATCAGCTCCTCTATACCGCCATAGCCATGACACTGTTTATGGTTGGTTATGTGACCACCACCAGCTTCGGGATCTACTTCTTTAAGTATGCCTACGGCGATGAGAACATGTACTCCATCTTCGCCTTAATTCTAGGTGTGTGTCAGATAGGAGCTCTGTCAGTGTTTCCCCTATTCAGTAAGAGGTACTCCCGGAGAACCCTTTATACTGCAGCCACCGCCTTAGTTGTAGTGGGCTACTTAGTCTTCTTTATGGCACCCATGAACATGCTCTATATCGGGGCAGCGGGCATCCTGATTTTCCTAGGAGAAGCCTTTATCCAGATCTTGATGCTCATGTTCCTCACTGATACAGTGGAGTACGGCCAGTGGAAGCTGGGTAAGCGCAATGAAAGCGTCACCTTTTCTATCCAGCCCGTTATCTTTAAACTGGGTGGGGCCATTGCCAGCGGCATTGTGGGCGTAACGGTGATCATCTCTGGGATCAACGACGCCGTCACTCCTGCCGATGTTACACCCAGCGGGCTGCTGATGATGAAGTTTGCCATGCTGGTACTGCCCCTCCTCTTCATTCTGGTGGGCTACTTGATCTATCGCTATAAATACCGGATTGACAGCGCCATGTATGAGCGCATTTTGGCCGATCTCCAGGAGAGGGGAGACCTTAAGCTCAGTTGACAGAAAAATCCTGAGCAGAGGGGCAGGGACTTGCTTTCCTGTGCAGAAGAGAAGACCATGTTAGAAGTTATGTGGGACATAGGTGAGAGGAGCGCAGGCTGAAGTTGAGTCAGACGACCGCCTTGAAGTTGATCAAAGACCTCTATGGTACCGAACGGCGCGAGGGGTTGGACAAGTTGAGTTCTGACCATCCTCTGGATGTGGTGGACTACTGTTTCCTAAACCTCCAGACGGACAATATCCGTATCATGCGCCTTTTGAATGTAGCTCTGCTGCATGATGTGGTAGAGGACTACGCCCACCAGGGGTATACCCTGGAAAAGGTTCAGGCGTTAGTGGGCTTGGGGCCCAAGGAAACCAGGCTGCTTAACCTGGTGACACGCAAGAAGGGCCAGGAAGACGGGTATCTGCACGGCATTTTCGCGGTGGAAGATGCAGCCATCGTGAAGCTGGCAGACCGCATTGCTAACTGCCGGGATCTGATCCGCTGGGTCAGAAAGGAGCAGGGTTTTACCGAACGGGCCAGGAAGATTTATGAGAAGTACCGCAGGGAGAATCAAGTGATCTTTGCCCTGGTGCAGGAGAACTTCCAGGACCAGGTGGAAGATCCTGAGCATCCCTTCTCCCGTCAAGTCCAGCTGTTGGAAGCAGATGCAGCTGAGCTGGAGCGGTTGTACGATCAGTACCTAGGCGCATAAAAAGGAACCGCACCGGTGGTGCGGATCCTTTGGATTTCTGAGGCTTTAAGCTGAGCCGCAGCAGTGCCCGAAACTACGCCTGCTGCCGCAGGGGCAGGGTGCTTCAGGATTGAAGCGCTGCCTGGTGGCAAAATCGTACACTATGGCCTTTTTTTGACCTGCAGACTGATGGGGCTGCGGGTCTTTTGGTGCCCGTTCCATAATCTCCTCCGGGGAGTTGCCTTTGAGGACCCAGTGGGGAACACTGTGATAGAAATCAAAGACCAGGATGGCCAATTCTGTGACATCTTCTTCCTCGGCCAGATCCACATGATCCAAGAGGGCGTACACGATCTCCGGCGGCGATAGATCAGTCTGTACCAGGCTGAAGAGGAGATCCAGGAAGTACGGTACCGACTCCTGTAAGCGGTGCAGCTGCAGGAAGTGCTGGAGGCTGCGGAGCTGGCGGGCGTTCTTGTGATAGAAGGCCGGGTCCCCCGCTTGCCACACTTCGGTGTAGCTTAGGGAACGGTATTCCAGGGATTCCCGTGTCTTCAGCTGTGTGAGCAGGTAATCCAAGTCAATGAGGCGGTTGTCGCAGAAGTATCCCCGTTCTGACAGGATGCCCCAATTGGGCAAGCCCACTTCCCGCAGCACTGCCCAGATGCGGGGTAGATCCACGGGGTAGGGCAGAAGGCGGTTGATCATCTTGCCCAGTTCCCCTAGGGGCAGGCAGCCGTAGTAGTGCAGGAGCCCCCGGCTCAGCTTGGCGATCTCTGTATTAACCTTGACGATTTCCCGGTACTTGGGCCCATCCACAGCGAAAAACAGCTCCTGGAACTCCAAGGGGATAATCAGGTAATCCGCTTCGCCGTCTGTTTCCACAAAGCCCAACAGTTCATCTATTAGGTAGTCCTCAGCAGGGTTGCCCACTGCTGTCCCTAGGTGATGGAACTGGGAGAAGGTGGCAATCTCCTGAACTAAGGTGTAGACGTGTTCATCCCAGCACTGCATCTTGGCGGAGGCCACCTCTGGCAGGCGCTGGCAGAGCAGCCCCACCAGCTTGGACTTGCGCAGGCCGCTGGCCCCCTTAATCTTGAAGGCACGGCAGATATCCAGAAGCTCAGCCCTGGTACGCCGTGCCAAAAGGGACTCCAATAATAACGCAGTATTAGCTGCGCGGTTGGACATTTAACTCACCGTCCTCTCTCACAAGCGGACCTTCAGTTCCACCGGGCAGTGATCGCTCCCGAGAACTTGGTCGTGGATGGCCGCATCGACCAGGTGCTCTTGGAAACTGCTGGATACGAGGAAGTAGTCAATTCTCCACCCAATATTTCGTTCCCGGGCCTTTGCGAAATAGGACCACCAGGTATAGGCATCAGTCTTGTCTGGATAGAAATAGCGGAAAGTATCAATAAACCCGGCGTCCAAGAGTTCGCTGAACTTAGCCCGCTCTTGATCTGTGAAACCAGCGTTCTTGCGGTTGGAGTCTGGGTTCTTCAGGTCAATCTCCTGATGAGCTACATTGAGATCGCCGCAGACGATGACAGGCTTCTCCCTGCTCAGTTCACTGACGAAGGAGCGGAACTCATCGTCCCATACCATCCTGTAATCCAGGCGGGCTAAGCCCCTCTGGGAATTGGGCGTGTACACAGTGGTGAGGAAAAAGGAATCGTACTCTAAAGTGATCATGCGCCCTTCCTTATCGTGTTCTTCCTGATCCATACCATAACGGATCGATAAGGGTTTGTGCTTGGTGAACACGGCAGTGCCTGAGTAGCCCTTCTTTTCAGCATAGTTCCAGTACTGCTCGTAACCGGGCAGATCCAGTTCGATCTGACCTTCCTGCAGTTTGATCTCCTGCAAGCAGAATACATCGGCATCTATCTCTTTGAAGAAGTCTAGAAAGCCCTTGTTGATACAGGCTCTCAGTCCGTTTACATTCCAGGAAATGAGCTTCATTAGAATACCTCCTATTAGCACAGTTCTCCAGCTGTGCTTGGGTTCCTGCTTGAGGCCCAAAAACGGGAACCGGGCAGAGGTTAAGGAGGAATAAGGGTAGTGACTAACGAAAGATATCTCGCTGACCAAGGCAAAGAGCCCACTAAGGAGGAATAACATGCTGGTATTGGTGACGGGGGGAACGGGCTTTATCGGCAGCCACACTTGCGTGGAACTGCTGAACAGCGGTTACGAGGTGATTATCCTAGACAATCTGGTGAACAGCAAGCGTGAGGTGGTGGACAGAATTGCCCAGATCACCGGCAAACGGCCGCTTTTCTACGAGGCTGATGCCACCGACGAGACCGCGGTGGACTTGATCTTCTCCACCCACCCCATCGATGGCGTGATCCACTTCGCAGGCCTGAAGGCAGTGGGGGAATCTGTCCAGATGCCGCTGGCTTATTACAAAAACAACCTGCTCAGCACCATTGTGCTCATGGAGAACTGTGTGAAGTACGGTGTGCAGCGTTTTGTGTTCAGTTCTTCCGCCACCGTGTACGGTGAGAACCAAGTACCTTTTGTGGAAACAATGGAGCTGCGTCCCCGCACCAATCCCTATGGTGAAACCAAGGCCATGTGCGAGAGGATTCTCACCGATGCCGCCAGTATTCATCCTGAGTTATCCGTGTCGCTGCTCCGCTATTTTAACCCGGTGGGAGCCCACGAAAGCGGCCTGATCGGCGAAGCCCCCCAAGGCATCCCCAATAACCTCATGCCCTATATCACTCAGGTAGCCAAGGGAATCCTGCCGGAGCTGCAGGTGTTCGGCAATGATTATCCCACTCCCGATGGTACCGGGGTGCGGGATTATATCCATGTGGTGGATTTAGCCGAAGGGCACCTAGCAGCCCTGGAGCAGGTGGGTCCAGGGGTACATATCTACAACTTAGGTACGGGCCGGGGTACTTCCGTCCTGGAGCTGATTTCTGCTTTTGAGGAAGCCAACAGCATTAGGATTCCATATAGGATTGTAGGGCGCCGCCCAGGTGATGTCGCGGAATGCTATGCCGATGTGAGCAAGGCCCATGCTGAACTGGGCTGGACGGCCAAAAGGGGCGTTTACGAGATGTGCCGTGATGCTTGGCGCTTTGAAAAGAACCAAGGCTAGGTCGCGGCAGAGGGAGATTCCACTTCCAGAGAAGTGGCTTGGAGGTATAGACGATGAAAAGACGGCATTCCATCCGCATGAGGATCGTGGTCGTTCCCTTGATCTTAGTGTTCGCCGCGGTACTGCTCCTGAGTACGGCAAGTATTTATGTAGCCTACACCAGAACCTTGGAGCAGAAACGGCTCGCGGGCCTAGCTGTAGCCCAGCAGATTAAGGCGCGTTTGCAGAGTAATGCCTTGGCTCTGTCCGCCCTTGAGGGAGTAACCGACACTGACGCCGAGACTTTGCAGGAAGAGCTGAGCTCAGAGAAACTGGTGGTGGATGTGGTGAGCGGCGCCACCCTCAGCTACGCCCATGTGTTCAATGCCCAGAACGATCTGGAGGTTTCCAGCGGAGGGGCTCAGGTGCAGGAAATCCTAGCAGAACCGGGTAAGCGCGAGGCCCTGCAGAAGCGGTCCAATTACGTCTTTTTAGGCAGGGATCCCGTCACCAAGGAAATGGTCTGGGACATCCTTCTGCCTTACTTTGTGGCGGAAGAGTATGCTGGGGCAGTGAACGTGGGGATAAACCTAGAGATTGTTCGCCAGACGCTGCGCAGCAGCCTGGTGCTCACAGTGGCCATCGCCGGATCTACGTATGTGGTGCTGGCTTTGGTTTTGACCCTAGTTGCTTCCCGCTTGGTGAGATCGATTGATGGCATAACTGGCCATATCAACCTCTTGGAGCGAAAAGTACTGCATAGACCCGTTCCAGAGGCTCTTCTGCAGAAGAAGGATGAGATCGGCATGATCGCCAAGGGAATCCAAAGCATGCAGGAAGCTTTGAGCAGTGTGCTGGCGGGGGTATTTGATGCTTCGGCTGCCACCGCGAAGGCCAGCCAGGAGCTGTCCATTTCCACCGGGGAGACTAGTGCATCCATTGAGGAAGTGGCCAGTACAGCCAATCATTTCGCTTCCACAGTTCAGTCCATGGGCGACAATGTAGCCAGGATGGTTCAATCGGCCCAGGGCATCCAGTCCTCGGCCAGCGCTGGGAAGGACGCTGTCACCCAAGCGGTGGGGTTGGCGTCAGATTTGAAGGAGGACATGGCAGCTATGGCGGAAGGAGTTTCCCGCTTGGGAGAGCGCTCCAGGGAAATCGGCCAGATTGTGGAGGTCATCACTGCCATTGCCGATCAAACCAACCTGTTAGCCCTCAACGCAGCCATTGAAGCTGCCCGCGCCGGTGAGCACGGCAGGGGATTTGCCGTGGTGGCTGAGGAAGTGCGGCAGCTGGCGGAACAGGCGGCAGGGTCCAGTAACCAGATTACTGGTTTGGTTCGGTCCATTCAAACTGAGACGGAGCACGCCGTGCAGGGCATTAAGCAGAGTGCTGCCGATGCCGAGGAAAGTGCCACGGCTGTGGAGAGGGGCGGCGAGCTTTTGAACTCCATCTTGGAGCAGATTGCTGACATCACCAACACCATTTTGGAAGTGTCCAATGGAATTGAGATGATCAACGCGGGCAGCGAAGAGCTGGCGGCTACAACTGAAGAACAGTCAGCTTCCATGGATACCATCGCAGTGGCGGCCCAGGAACTCAGCTCGATGTCCCAGCGGCTGCAGCAGCTGGTGCAGGAGTTTGAACTTGGGAAAGAATGATTCGGAAGCGACTTTACCTTGCCTCAGCTGGCCAGGTGGTATATCATGGGGGTAGAATTTGCGAAAGCGAGGTGGGCTAAGTGAAGATCACTGCATTTCGAGACGTGAAGCAGTTAGGCGTTGGCCTGCCTCTACTCAGCGGCTGAGCTGTTCTCAGTCTATTTCGTGATAGGTAGAAGCCAACGCCTCAGGGAATGAAGAACAAGGAGGACGTTGGCTTTTATGTATGTAAAGGCAGAAGACGTTTTACCCGAAGCCCTGCTGGAAGAGATTCAGGAGTATGTGCAGGGTGTGGAGATCTATATCCCCAAAAAGCCAGAGACCAAACTGGGTTGGGGGGAACTGAACGGGACACGCCGGTTGATCCGCCGCCGCAACCAGGAGATCGTGCAGAGGTATAACAAGGGCGAGAGTATAGCCTCCCTTATGGAGAGCTACCATCTGAGCTACGACAGCATTCGCAAGATTATCTCCGCCAACAGGAAAGAATGAGTCCCAAGCGTTCTTGACGGGTACAGGTGGGCTGAGATGCTATAATGAGACCAGTGGGACCCACAATTTTGCGCTGAAAGGGGGATGATCAATATGATCTTCGGGAGGTATGGCAGGCTCTAGCCACCCTAGACTGCCAGATAACCGAGCAGGCTCGCGCCAGCAGGCGCTTGAGCCTGCTTTTCTTTTCACCGGGCAGAAGGATTTATTTGGAAGGTGGTGAATACCAAACCACTGTGGTTAATATGGGGGTTAGGGAAATGACTATGCGGTGGCTTCGAGTAAGGTGGCGGCTGCTGAGGCGAACCTTAAGTGAGCTGCGTGTTGATGAACAGACCAAGAATCTGGCCATTGAGGCCAGTGTCAAGCGCATTTTCTGGACTGCTCCAGTATTGGCTTTGGGTAACTTCCTGGCAGGCCTCAGTTTTTGGCTGCGTTCTGCTCCGGCAGCCGGCCAAGAGCTGTTGTGGCAGAACCTGGTTATTGGAGCGAATTTCACCGTAAGCCTGATCAGCGGACTCATTTGGCTTTTGGCCTGGCGGATCAAGCGGCCAGGCACCAGCCCCAAGGTTCAAGCCGTTCTTGTTTATGGGGTGGCCGCCTATGTGCTCGCCGTGGGCTTGGTTATCTCCCTCATCGATCAACTGGTCATGTCCAGCGTTACACCATTTCTGCTCTGCGTAACCATTGTGGGTACGTTCTACTATCTCTATCCCCATTACGCTTTAGCCCTCTTTTCCCTGGCCTATCTGATTTTCCATCGAGCATTGATAGTGATGGGTGGGTCTTCCCCTCAAATCATCCACTCCAATCAGGTGAACGCTTTGATTGTAACCGCCCTGGGGTTTGCGCTCTCCCTTTTGAGCTGGATCCACTTTCGCACCATTACCCTGCAGCAGAGGACCATCAGGGGGCAGCAGATGAAACTCTCTGAGCTGGCCTACCAGGATCCCCTCACTGGACTTCCCAACCGCAGGTTTATGGATGAGCGGATCAAGGCTGAGGTTGCTCTGGTCAAAAGTGGGTGCACCGAGTCTTCCCTGCTGATGTGTGATATCGATCATTTCAAGAGCGTAAATGACACCTATGGGCATCTGGCAGGGGATGATCTCCTCAGGGAGCTGGCCGCGCTGCTGCAGAGCAGCGTCAGGGAGAACAGCACTTTGGTTCGCCTCGGGGGAGAGGAGTTCGTCATTTTGGCCCCTGGAACCAGCTTGGATGAAGGAAAGCGGTTCGCCGAACGCTTGAGAAAGCTGGTGGAGAACCACCGTTTCCTGATCTGCGGGCATGAAGTTCGGATCACGATGAGTATCGGCGTCGCGGCCCTGACGGGATCGGAGGACATCCGGGACTACTACAACCGGGCCGACCGTGCCCTCTATGCAGCCAAAGAGCAGGGGCGCAACCAGGTGTCAGTGGAAGCCAGGTAAAGGGATTAGGAAGACAGAAAGCAGGAAGCCCAATGGAGGCCGCCTGCTTTTTTCGTCTGCTTACTGCTTGGAATTAGGCATCCAGCTCTGGATACTGCCCAGCTCTTTATACACTTCCTTGAGTTTTTCCACTGCCTCATCATCTAGGCCCTGCTCAGTGAGGCCCTGGGCAAAGATGCTCAGCGCCTTTCTGCGCCTGAGGAGCAGGCCGGGCCCCACGGCAGCCGTCTTTCCCAGCGCCTTGCCGGCGCTTACGATCATCGAGAGCATGCCCCGTACCATACTATCCCTGGGAATCGCCGAACTGCCTAGTTAGGGACTTGAGGGTAGCCATATACTCCGAGGTTAAGCGCATGGCATTTTCGGCGTCCATACCTGCCTCCAATAGGTTTTTGTAGAACGTTCCCACTGCCCGGCTCATGGTGGCTGCCCCTTCCTCAGAATAGAGGACTTGGTAGATTTCCTTGATCAAAATGGGCAGTTTGGTGGACACCATATCCAGCATTTCACCAATTTCTTTGGTAGACCAATCATTGTTGTTCACCGGCAAACACACTCCTTTCCAATATTTGCAGCACTGGCCACAGCATCCTGGGAAGTGTGGTTTCCAGCACTGTCTTCAGTACTGCTGTAACGAGCACTTGGCTCCGACTGCCTGTAATGGCAGCGTACACCCGCTCTTTGGCCTCCTCAGGCATGGCCCTTTTGAGATGGGCCAGTCTCTGCTTAAGCTCCAGTTCCATTTTCAATGCTTCTAGAAACTCCGGGTCCTGGCTCACCAAGTGTAGGGCCAGCTCTCGCTCTTCCGCTGAGAGTGTGCCATACACCAGTCCCCAAGCCAGTTCCTTGTATTCCTCGCTGCTCATACCGCTGATCCCTCCTGCAGCCATTGGTAGAGGCGCCTGCGAGCGTAGTGGGCTTTGCTCTTAACTGTTCCTTCGGGAAGGCCCAGAATTTCCCCGAGCTCCCGGCAGGTGAGCCCTTCCACATAGAGTCCATACACGATGGTGCGCTCAGGTTCTGCCAACTGTTCCAGAATTTCCTGCATATGCAGCTTGGAAGGGGCGCTACTGCTGGCTGCTTCCAGGCTTTCTGGATGGAGGGGCAGATCTTGGTTTCTGGATCTGCGCAGGAAATCTACCAGCTTGTTGTGGGCAATGGCCAGCAGCCAAGCCTTGGGAGACTGCACACCCTCCAGCTGCTCCAGACCATGGTAAGCAGCTAGGAATGTCTCCTGCACCAAATCCTCTGCAATCTGCCTGTCCTGAAGTTTGAAGGCTAGGTAGCCGAAGACTGTATCTGCATGATCTCGGTACAGCCGTTCAAAGTCCATTGTTCTCAGCCCCTTCACCCCTATAGTCGGTGAATCGGCCCGTTTGGTTCAATGGAGGGTGTTATGTTTTGGTTAAGAGTGGCTGGCCAGGGTCAGGTATTGCCACTGCTGTGGTAAAATGCTAAGGAAAAAATTGACAAGGGGGTAGAGGATAGTGCCTGATGAACAAGACACCCTCAGGCGTGAATGGTTGGAGATTGCACCTGCCTGGATCCAGACCTCACGCCAAGGTGGAGACCTATCCCGTAGGGGGATGCTTGATCAGTACATGCTGGTTGCCTGTGGAGATGTTGCTGGTCTGCGCATCCTAGACAGCGGCTGTGGTGAAGGCCGGTTCAGCCGCATACTGGCGGAAAGGGGTGCCCAGTACGTATTGGGTGTGGATGCCTGCCCGCCATTCATCGATGCAGCCCGGGAGCTGCAATCCAGCAGCGAGGAGTATGTCTTAGGCGATGCCGAGGATCTGAGCTTTTTGCAGGACGCCAGTTTTGATTTAGCAGTCTCTTACTTGAACCATTGTGACCTCAGGAATTTCCAGGCCAATGTGGAAGCAGTGTATCGCGTACTCAAGGACCAAGGCCGTTTTGTTGTTGCCAACGTCCATCCCATGCGGTCGGCAGCAAACAAGTGGATGCGGGCTGCTGATGGTACCAAGCAGCACTTCATCTTGGACCATTATTTTGACGAGGGTGAGCGCCAGTTTGTCATGATGCAGGTGCAGATGACCAACTTCCACAGGACCCTATCCACCTATGTCCGAGGCTTCCTCCAGGCTGGTTTTACCCTGGAAGATGTTATTGAACCGACCATTTCGCCAGAAACAGCTATCGCCTATCCTGACCTCAGTGATGAGCAGCGGGTCCCCAATTTCATTATCTATGTACTGAGAAAGTGAGGGGTATGTGGACATGACCAGAATCATTGACCTCAAGAAAACCGTTTACGAGCTGGTGCAGGAGCACCCAGAGTTAGTGGAGATCATGGCTGAACTGGGCTTTGCCAGCATCACCAACCCCGCTATGCTGAAAACGGCAGGCAGGATCATGACTCTGCCTAAGGGGGCTGCCATGAAGGGAAAAGATCTTGAGGAGATCAAAGCCGCCTTAACCAGCAAAGGGTTCACTGTAATCTCTTAGGCGTTAACGGTAGAAAACGGGAGCATCCTGTAGTTATTTTGCTCATATCGGGAAATACTACCTCTGGGAGACATTCTCTGACCTTCTTTGACCTTGACCTTTCCTGATGTTGGTGGGAAAATAAGGTTGTAGAAAGAATCCGAGGAGGTAGTGAGTATGTACAGATTGATGCCGTTTCGCAGACAGAACCGCGGGCACTATTTCATGCCTCAGACCTTCGATGACTTCTTCAACTGGCCAGAAAACCTGTGGCAGGGTTTCACCGGTTTTGGCAGCTTCAGCGTGGACGTGAAGGAGACTCCAGATGGGTACTCCATCCAGGCAGATCTGCCGGGGGTAGCCAAGGAGAATATCCGCCTGTCTGTGGACAATGGTTACCTCACCATTGGAGTACGGGCGGAAGAGCTGAAGTCAGAGACCAATGAGAACTATCTGTGCCGGGAGCGGAGGCAGATGTCCAGTCAGCGCAGCTTCTATGTGGGCAATGTCAATCCAGAAGATGTGCAAGCCAGGTTTGAGAATGGAGTACTGGACGTGAAGGTTCCCAAGGCGGCTCAGGGCCCGCACAACAGGCAGATTCCCATAAACTAAGCGAACCAGAGCAAGGACGAGGGTGCAGAGCACCCTCGTTTGCGCGTTTAGGGCAGGAATTCCCGGTATTAGACAGAATGTGGATGTAGGAATGGGGGTGGAAAAGGCTCTATCCCAGCCTGCAGTAATCTGGTAGGATAGTCATAGTGTGATATTTCACAAGTTGAAGGAGGATTCGATTGCCAGGCAAGTACAAAACGACGCTGTACTCATGTTACCTAGGTCTCATCACGCAAGCAATCAACATCAATCTACTACCGCTGTTTTTCGTGATTTTTCACGAGCAGTATGGGTTGTCCTTTGAGGTACTGGGACGGTTGGTGTTCCTAAATTTCGTCACCCAAATAGCAGTAGATGTCTTGGCCGTTAGGTATGCGGATCGCATCGGTTACAGGGCTTCGGCCGTTCTGGCCCATGTGTTCAGTTTCCTAGGAATAGTCTGTCTGGGCATACTGCCCCTGATCATGTCCAACACCCTGCTCGCGCTTACTATCTCTGTGTTCATAATTGGCTGTGGCGGGGGCATCATCGAAGTAGTGATCAGCCCCATCGTGGAATCGCTGCCTACTAAAGAGAAATCTGCCTCAATGAGCCTGCTGCACTCCTTTTTCTGCTGGGGAACGGTGGGTGTGGTGATCATTACCACCCTCCTATTGTGGGCTGTTGGTACAGAGATTTGGTTCTACCTCCCGATCTGTTGGGCAATAATTCCCCTTTATAATGCTGTGCGTTTTCTGCGGGTACCCCTGCTTCCCCTGGTTCCGGAAGGGGAGGAGATGCCCATCCGCCAGCTTCTGCGCTCCCCTGTATTCTTCCTGGCTCTGATCATTATGATGTGTGCAGGTGCAGCAGAGCTGACTATGTCCCAGTGGTCCAGCCTCTTTGCCGAACTGGGCTTGGGAGTACCGAAAGTGGTGGGCGATCTGGTGGGGCCCGCCCTGTTCGCACTGCTCATGGGTGTGGGCAGGACTGTCTATGGCCGCGCCGGAGATCGCATCAACCTTCAAAAAGCCCTGCAGTTCAGCAGCCTCTTCTGCGTTGTCTGCTATCTGGCGGCAGTGGTATTCAGTGCTCCCCTCTTTTCTCTCCTTGGGGCAGCCCTGTGCGGATTATCAGTGAGCCTGATGTGGCCTGGTACCCTGAGCATGGCTGCAGCTCAGTTTCCCAAAGGCGGCACCGCTATGTTCGGCATCTTGGCCATCTTTGGCAATTTGGGCGGTTCCGTAGGTCCCTGGCTGACTGGAGTGGTTTCCGATCTGGGGCAGCGTTCTGCCTGGGTGCAGCAGTGGAGCACATCAAGGGGGTTCAGCATTGAACAGGCAGGGCTGCGCATGGGGCTTTTGGCAGCTGTCATTTTCCCTGCCATCATGTTTGTAGGCATCACCGTCTTTCAAAGAAAAACGGCGGCACGCAGAATTTCTTCGCAACTGACATCATAGACCTGAAGTGAGGGACAAGTGGACAACAATACTGAATGAGGAGCGAGAGTATGCAGACCCGTAAGGATAATGTAGTGGAGGATTTCCACGGCACATTGGTGGCTGACCCCTATCGCTGGCTGGAGAACAGCGGCGATCCGGAAGTTGCAGAGTGGGTGGAAAAGCAGAACGAGGTTACCCAGGTCTTTCTGGAGCCTGTGGAGACCCGCGAAGCGATTCAAGCACGCCTTTTGGAGCTGTGGAACTATCCCCGGACTAATCTGCCCCGCAAGTTCGGCTCCTGGTATTTTTACACCCACAACAGCGGCCTCCAGAACCAGCCGGTGCTCTACCGCCAAAAGGGCCTGAGTGGAGCTCCCGAGGAAGTGCTGGATCCCAACAAGTGGAGCCCAGATGGAACCGTGGCCATGAGCAATTTCAGCGTCGATGAGCATGCCCGGTTCCTGGCTTACACCGTTTCGGTGCATGGCAGTGACCGCCAGGAAATCCACATTAAGGATTTGGACAGGAACACAAACCTTCCCGAAGTGATCAAGTGGTGCAGGTTTACCAGCATGGCGTGGGTGCAGGATGTGGGCTTCTACTACAGCCGCTATCCCCAGCCTGGTACGGTGGCGCCGGAGGATGAAAATAACTTCTGCCAGGTGTACTGGCATACGCTGGGCACCGAGCAGGAAGATGATGTTCTGGTCTTCGAGATGCCTGAGCAGAAGGAGCTTGGTTTTTCACCGAGCATAACCTTTGACCAGGAGTACCTCATTCTCCATGTGTTCAGCGGCACCGATTCCCGCAATGGAGTGTACTACCGCCGTTTAGGCGAGAACCCCGAGTTTGTGCATCTTTTTGAACCGGGAGAGGCTGCCTACCATTTTGTGGGCAACGAAGGCAGCACTTTCTACTTTGCCACCAATTTTCAGGCACCCAAAGGGCGCATCGTAGCGGTAGAACTGGACAAACCAGGCAAAGAACACTGGGTAGAAGTACTTCCCGAACAGAAGGATGTGATCTCTGGCGTTGTTTACGTCAACGGCTGTTTTGCCGTTTCCTTTATGCACAACGCTTATTCCTTGCTGAGTATCTACGACAGCACTGGACAGCTGATCAGTAACGTGGAGCTTCCCACCATCGGCTCTGTGGAAGGGATGTGGGGAAGGCCCGATCAGAGGGAACTCTTCCTCAGCTTCACTTCATTTCTGCATCCAAGCACGATTTACCACTATGACCTGCACAGCATGGTGCTGCAGCCTTTTGGGGACATGCAGCTTAACTTCAACCCTGAGGATTATGAGACCTCACAGGTTTTCTATCCTTCCAAGGACGGAACAGAGGTTTCCATGTTCCTGGTGCACAAACGGGGGCTTCCCCTGGATGGCACCAACCCCACCCTGCTGTACGGCTATGGGGGATTCAATATCCCCATTACGCCGACCTTTTCTGCTTCCCGCCTGTGGTGGGTGGAACAGGGCGGTGTGTATGCCGTAGTCAACCTAAGGGGCGGCGCTGAGTATGGGGAGGAGTGGCACCGCGCTGGGATGTTGGAAAACAAGCAGAATGTCTTTGATGATTTTATGGCAGCGGCTCAGTGGTTGGTGGACAACAACTATACCAGCCGTGAGAGACTTGTGATCGAGGGGCGCAGTAATGGTGGGCTCTTGGTTTCTGCCTGCATGGTGCAGCAGCCTGAGCTGTTCGGAGCTGTGGTCTGCGTGGTACCTGTCACTGACATGCTCCGCTTTCATAAGTTCACAGTAGGACGCTATTGGGTTCCTGAATATGGAAATGCTGAAGAGAATCCTGAGCACTTCGGGTTTCTCTACAAGTACTCTCCGCTGCATAATGTGCGGCCTGCCGAGTACCCGGCGACAATCATCGTTACCGCAGATGGCGATGATCGGGTGGTGCCCGCCCACGCCTACAAATTCGCTGCCGCGGTACAGGAAGCCCAAAGGGGGCCGGCGCCCGTTTTGCTCCGGGTGGACACCAAATCAGGGCACGGCCATGGCAAGCCCATCAGCAAAATCGTAGAGGAACACGCCGATATTTATACTTTTTTAACGAAAGTCCTTGGAATTTAGGCATATCCACCAAGAAATTGGACTAAGTATAGAAGGAATACAAAACGAAAACTCGAAACATGACTAGCGGGTTTTCGAGAAGGATACAGGTAAGGAGGAGTACATTTGAAATTCGCTGTTTTAACTGGTGGTGGAGATTCATCAGGAATCAATGATTTTCTTTACTTTCTCGCCCAGC
The DNA here is from genome assembly GCA_012837385.1 of Bacillota bacterium. GTDB lineage: Bacteria > Bacillota > Limnochordia > Darwinibacteriales > Darwinibacteriaceae > DTU010. Next base: position 18,343 of record DURH01000039.1, on the reverse strand, counting down.
GCTTAGAGAGGGAGGGCCACAGCCTTATTGGCTTCCGCCGCAGCTGGCTCGGCTTGGTGAACAACGATGCCATTGAGCTGGACAAAGGTATGCTGGCGGAGCGCCGCTTCACTCCGGGAACCATGCTTGGTACCGAGCGCAAGAACCCAATTAAGGATGGGGAATTGGATAAGGTCCTCAACAGCCTGAAAGATCGTGAGGTGGACGTCCTCATCGCCATGGGCGGCGATGATACTCTAGGAGTAGCCAACCATCTTTCTGAACTGGGTTTCACTGTGGTAGGCGTGCCCCAAACCATCGATGATGACGTGTATGGAACGGACCGCAGCCTTGGCTACTACACAGCCATTTATGAAGGCGTGCGTGCCGTAAACGGCATGGTGAACAGCAATGTTGCCCACGACCGGGACATGATTGTGGAAATTATGGGCCGCGAAGCGGGCTGGCTGGCTCTGAACATCGCTCTGAATACCCCCGCTTGCGCCTGCATGTGCCCAGAAGGACCCATGAGCTTTGAGGAAATGGTGGCCAATATGCAGAGGTATAAACAGGAGACTGGCAAAGCTGCTTTAGCCATCGTTTCTGAAGGAATTCAGCTGGAAGGTGTGGACCGCACCGGTTTGCAGAGGGATGCCTTCGGCAACCTGGCCTACGCCGGTGTCAGTCACATTGTAGGTGATATGTACGAAAAAGCCACAGGCAGAAAGCCTAGGGTTCAGGTTTTGGGTTACCTGCTCCGGGGAAGCACGCCTGTGCCGCAGGATGTGGAGTTGGCTGCTTTCTATGCTAACCATGCCATCGATTTGGCGCTGGCTGGGAAGACCGGTTTTATGGCTTCTCTGCAGGACGGAAAACCGGCAGCCGTGCCCCTGACTGATGTTATGGGCCGCAAAAAGCTGGTAAGTCCAGAAGAGTTGGCCGCTAAACTCAAGCTGCTGGCCTAAGGACTAGGCCGCTTCCGCTTCCCTCAGCCTGATAATGTATGCGCTCACTGCAAGGCCGATGGAGGCCACGAGGAGGCGTAGGGGGATAAGGGGAAGGAGGAAGATGCAGAACAGCAGGGACGGCCAGAGCACACTCAAAGCGGCGATCTTCACCCTGCGGGGAACGAGGCGCCGCTCCATATAGTCTCTGATGTATTTGCCGAACACTCTGTGGCTGACCAGCCATTTGTACAGGGCTGGGGAGCTGCGCAGATAGCAGTAGGCGGTAACCAGCAGTAAAGGAGTGGTGGGCAGAATCGGTAGGAACATGCCCACTACTCCTAAACCTAAAGCCAGAGTACCAAGGGCGATCAGCAGGATTTTTTTCAACTCACTCTTCAGCATGGGACACCTCACAAACATTTGCTGCTATCCTGATCATAGGAAAAACTGCCAGCGGATTCCAGACCAAATAAGTTAGGAGATTGGTAATGAAATATGTATTGCTCTGTTATCCCAGGTGAGGCACGTGTCGCCGGGCCAAGGCTTGGCTCGATGAGCGGGGCATCACTTACCAGTATCGGGACATAAAAGAGGACAAGCCCACAACCATCGAGCTCCAGGAATGGACGGGTAGAAGTGGCTATCCTCTTAAGGCATTTTTCAATACCAGTGGACAGAAGTACAGGGAGCTGGGCTTAAAGGATCGCCTGCCTAAGTTGACTGATCAGGAGAAGATTGATATCTTGGCCAGCGATGGCATGCTGATCAAAAGACCGCTCCTGGTGGGAGAAAACGTGGTGCTGGTTGGCTTTAAGGAACCGGAGTGGGAGAACCTGCTGAAACGAACCCCATAAACACGAAAACGCCCAGAAGGGCGTTTTCTTAATATTGCAGGAAGACTTCCAAGGGGGGCTGATGTGGGGAGCCTGGTGCTGACACCTCGGTGATGATTCCCTGCACCGAGTAGTTCCTGCCGCCTTCGAACCGGATCAGCTCCGATTCGTTGAAGTAATCACCTGGCTCGATGATGTCTGTTCCAGGCTGGACATCAACCCAGGCAAACACTTGGTACTCGCCTGGGGGAATGCCTTCCAGTGCAAAGGAACCACCTTTCGGGGAAAGGGCCGTCTCTGCCACAACTGTCACCTGGCTGCCATCCCTGGTTCCCACAATCAGTCGCATCTTGTCCACAGCATTTACCGCCCAGTAGGCGTTGACTAAGCCGTAGCCGTACTCGCTGTCAAACTCCCCTGAACCCAGGGGCATGCTCGTGCGATGGAGTACGTCTCTGATCTCCTGCCGTGGTATACCTGCGGAGAGCATCAACCCGATTAAACCAGACACATGGGGGGTCGCCATGGAGGTACCCTGCATGTAATCATAATCCCAGCTCCTTATGGAGGTGCTGAGTACGCCATCCTCTTTGCCGTTGCCGTCGGAATCTCGCGTTATGTCTCCACCAGGTGCCACCACATCCAATTCGGGTCCGTAGTTGGAATAGGGGGCTCTTTGAGGCTGATTGGGGTAGTTGTAATCCACCGCGCCCACCGCGATCACCCCTGGATAGGCCGCGGGATAACTTACTGGGTTTCCGCGGCGGCCCGGGTCATTCCCCGCCGCAGCCACAATTATCGAAGGGCTGAGCCTGAGCACAGTCTCAATGGCATCGTGCAGAATTGGCAGTTCCTGGTCAGCTCCCAGTGAGAGGTTGATCACATCCGCTGGGTAAGGATTGCGGGGTTTTCCTGCTTCATTGAGCACGCCTGCGGCATAGAGTAAGCCTTGAGCGATGTTCCATTCTCCTCCATAGCCGGTCCGATCTAACACCTTAACGGGGAGAATTTCCACATCCCACATTACGCCAGCAATACCCAAGCGGTTATCGGTTACAGCTCCGATCGTCCCAGCCACATGTGTTCCGTGTCCGTTGTCATCCTCAAAGTTGGCATTGGAGCCTATGAAGTTGTAGCCGTAGCTCCAGTCGATCCTGCTGGCTAGATCGGGGTGATTAGTTTTAATGCCAGAGTCCAGCACCGCGATGCGGACGGAACCCCCTGTGGTGACTGACCAAGCCTGGGGCAGGCGGATCAGCGGTAGGTGCCACTGATCACCATAGAGGGCATCATTAGGGTAAGTAAGAGAAAGCGCGCCCACCTGCCGATTAGGCTCTACATATTTGACCCCGGGAAGGGATTGGGCCCTGAGCATACCCAGCTCAAAACCTGCCGGTTTTTGCACCAGATAAGCATTGAGAATCTCGAGTTTATCCAGTACTTGATAGCCCAGTTCAGCTAAGACATCTATCTGCTCAGCGGGGCTCACACTATCATCAAAGGCGATAATCAGTTCAGTGGGGTCAGGTTCTATGCTGCTGGCCCTGATCTCGTCAACTGGACGTATCCGTGCTCTAGAAGGCGTTTCGTACTGACTGCCGCTTCTGTCCACCACCGAACGGGGAAAGTTATGTCTTACACTGATCGTCCCATTGAGAGACGCAGGTTGTTGAAACACTGCGGTAATGCGTATCTCAGAGGTAATGTCTACCTCAACAGGGTTCTGATTGCCGGTGAGATCGCCTTCCCAATGGGTAAAGAACCAACCGTCCTCTGGCTTGGCGGTGAGCCGGACAGTTGTACCGTGCGGGTAATCAGTGCTCCGGGCCGTGGCCACAACCTCTTCCAGCACTGTGCCCCTGCCCACGGTGGTTACGCTCAGTAGGTGAGATTTCACGCTGCCAGTGAAGTCGATCACTGTCTCCTTGTTGACTGGATCTGGTACGGAGAACTCCCATCCGATTTTGGCTGCGCGGATCGTTGTCAACCCTTGCAGCCCTGTAAGGGTGTAATACCCCTCGCTGTCTGTTATAGTGGTCGGCTTTGCTAGCCCATCGGCCACAATCTCCACATCGGGAATGCCTTGTCCATGTTCGTCAGTTACCCTTCCTGATACGCTGAACCGCGAAGTCCCACCACCTACACAGGCAGTTAAGAGTAGAGCGACCAAGAGTAAGGGGAGCCACCGCTTACTGGAGCGTCTAAGAGCCAAATTGAGCACCTCTTCCGTTATGCTTCTGGGAGTCGTTTGTGCAGCCACTCAGCGATGTCCTGCATCACTTCATCCCTGTTGATTTCATTGAGCAGTTCATGCCGGGCTTCAGGGTACAGTTTCAGGTCGATGTTATTGATATTGTGATTCTTCATCTGGCCCACAAACTGCCTGATACCCTGGCCGTACTTGCCCACAGGATCTGCCTCGCCGCTGATCACCAAAATGGGCAGGTTCTTGGGGATCCCTTCGATCAGCTTGGGATCATGGATCATCTGCAGTCCGGTGAGGAGATCGAAGAAGAAGCCTGAGGAACAGACCATTCCGCAGTGAGGGTCGTCTAGGTATTTCTGCACTTCCTGGCCATCCCTGCTCAGCCAATCAAACTTGGTGCGGGGGTTTTTGATCCCTTTGTTGTAGGCACCGAAGGACAGTTTATCCAAAACAGCACTGGGCGCCTTGGGGTTCTTTCGCATCTGCAGGCGGGCGATAAACTTCCCAGCCTTGGCGGCTAGACCTGGATCACCAGCCGAGCCCATCAGAATGGCTCCAGCGAGCATGTCTCCGTACTTTTGAAGATAGCGCCTGGCTAAAAAGGATCCCATACTGTGCCCCATGAGAAAGAGGGGCAGCTCGGGGTATTCCTCTTTGATCCTGTTGGAGAGAAAATGGAGATCATCCACCACTCGGTCAAAGCCGTGCTCGGGGGCGAAATAGCCCATCTGCCCCGCTTTTTCCCCTGTGCGTCCGTGACCCCGGTGATCGTTAGCCAGGACGATAAAACCCTGTTTGTTTAGGAAGTTGGCAAAGCGCTGGTAGCGTCCGCTGTGCTCCGCCATGCCATGGGCGATTTGCAAGATGCCCCGGGGGCTCTGTACGTCTTTCCATTCGCGGACAAACAACTCCGTACCGTCGTCCACTTTGACAAAGGCTTTCACAACCTCATCTCCCAACCCATTGTTTTAGATCAATGTTCCATGCCGCGGCCCAGAGTCCTTCTCTAAGCGCTGGAGGGTTTTCCCGCTGGTTAGTGGAAGTATATGGGGCAGGAAGGAGCAGGAAAGCATGACTGAGAGCATTTACATAAGCTACGGCCAGCGGCCTGTGGAGATGGTGCAGGAACTGTTAAACTATATCAACCTCGCGGGACGGATTCCTCCCGGGGCCCGCATCGGCCTTAAGCCCAATTTGGTGGTGGCCAGGCCTTCCCACGAAGGGGCTACCACCTCACCTGAGCTGGTGGAAGGGGTTATTTCGTATCTTCAAGACCATGGGCACAGGAACATCGTGATCCTAGAAGGCTCTTGGATCGGTGACAGTACCGCGCGGGCGTTTAAGGTGTGCGGTTATACTGAGCTCGCGGAGAAATACCAGGTGGAGCTGGTGGATCTGCAGAAGGATGGCTATCACCCCCGCAAGGTCCGGGAACTGGAGATCAACGTCTGCAATGAGCTGAATTCTGTGGATTATCTGATCAACCTCCCGGTGTTAAAAGGGCACTGCCAAACTAGGATCACCTGCGCCTTAAAGAACCTGAAAGGCTGCATACCCAATCAGGAAAAGCGCCGCTTTCATACCCTGGGCCTGCATAAGCCCATTGCCTACCTGAACAAGGCGGTGCAGACGGACTTGGTGATTGTGGATGGGCTGATGGGTGATTTGGACTTTGAAGAGGGCGGGAACCCAGTGCAGATGGACCGCATCCTGGTGGGCACTGATCCAGTGCTGATTGATTCATATGTAGCACACCTTTTGGGCTATGAGCCTGAGGAAATAGACTACTTGGGCCTGGCAGCAGACTTAGGGGTGGGCCGCCTCTATTCTGAACAAACAGAAGTTGTGGTACTGAACGCCCAGCACACCACAGGGCGCATTGCTTCCACCAGATCTGTGGAAAGCCTTGCCCGCTTGGTCCAGGAGGATCAGGCTTGCTCTGCCTGTTATGGCAGCTTGATCCATGCCTTAGCCCGCCTGCGGGAGCGGGGCCTGCTGCACCTAGTGCCTCAGCCCCTCTTAATCGGACAGGGCTGGAAGGGCCAGACCGGCCAGGGTGTGGGTATTGGCAGCTGCACCAGGGGTTTGGATTCCCATGTGGGGGGCTGTCCTCCTACGGCAAAGGCCATTCTCGACTTTCTGCTCGATAACTGAGCAGAAAAAAGACGCCGCTCTAGCGGCGCCTTTGAAACACAGGTTAGACAAGATCACAAGCCTCAGGGGGCATCCAGTGGGCATCTTTGCCGTCCCACTTCACATTACAGCCGATGGGGTTGGTGACTGGTGTGGTGATGGGCTTGCCGGCGATAAGCTCTGTTAAGGCGTTTTCCAGATCATAGGTTGTGATCTTATCAGGCACCCTAGGGCTGTCCACCGCCCGACCTGTATACACCAGCTTGCGCTCCTGGTCGAATACATAAAAGTGGGGTGTGCGCAGGGCTCCATAGGCTTTAGCCACTTCTTGGGTGGCATCATGCAGGTAAACCCAGGGGAAGCGGTGTTCTTCCATGCGCTTCACCATGTTCTCATAGGAGTCTTCCTGGTAGGTATTGGCGCTGTTGGAGTTGATGCCCACGAAGCTCACGCCCTGGTCCTGGAATTTCTCTACTGTGCGGCGGGTGACTTCATCGGAGTTCTGCACATAGGGACAGTGGTTACAGGTGAAGAAAATGACCAGGTAATCGCTGGTGAAGTCCTGCAGGCTGTACTGCTTTCCATCTGTGGCTAGCAGTTTGAAATCAGGAGCTTTGCTCCCAATGGGCAGTGTAAATGCCATACTATCAACCTCCTTTGCCCTTAGTTTCCACAACTGGGGCAGATTTCCTTCCCAAGGACACTTCCTTTCAAGAACAGGAACCGCAGCCAGGTTTAGAGAATATTAGTTTAGTGGACGATCTAGGAGGTTCAAAACAGATGGGGAACAAAGAGCCCCGCACCAGGTTAAAAGGTTCCATAACCATGGCGGAACTAGCCAGGAAATGCGGGTATTCCAAAGCCACCGTTTCTCGGGCTTTAGCCGATGATCCCCGCGTAAAGCCGGAGACTAAGGCCCTGATTTGGGACATGGCTGAACGTTACAACTATCGGCCTCACCAAGTGGCCAGCAATCTAGCAAAACGGCGCACCAAGACCATTGGACTGCTGTTTCCTTCGGCACCCCGTACTATCGCTGACCCCTTTTTCTTGGAGTACCTCCATGGAGTGAGCGAAACCCTGTTTGAGCAGGGCTTCAGCCTGCTCATCCCCCAGGTAAAGCAGCAGAGAGTGACTGAGACCATCGAGCAGCTTATTGCCCACCGTAGGGTAGACGGAGTGATCCTCACCGAACCCCGCTTGGAAGATGAGCGCATCCATCTACTGCAGGAATCCAATGTGCCCTTTGTGTTTTTGGGCAGTACAGTCAATGAGGATGTTTCCTGGGTAGATGGGGATAATAGAGGAGGAATTTGCCAGGGCGTGTGCGCCCTAGGGGCGCTTGGACATGGGCGTATCGCTGTGATCACAGGGGAAGAGGGCCTTGTTTCTGCTAAGAAGAGGTTCTTAGGCTACCAGGATGGTTTGGCTGCCCTGGGCTTAGAGCTGAACAGGGATTTGGTGTGGCCTGGCGATTTTACCCGCCAGGGAGGCTATGCAGCGGTGGCCAGCCGTTTGAATCAAATCCGGAGCGGCGAAGTGACCGCAATTCTAGCCTGCAATGACCTTATGGCCATTGGCGCCATTCAGGCCCTAAATGAAGCCAGGGTACGCATTCCCGAGCAGATTTCGGTGATGGGCTTTGACGGAATTGAGGTAGGCAAGTATCTCTCACCGCCCTTGACTACGGTTCAGCAGCCTGTGTACAGCTTGGGCCGGGAGGTAGCCAGGGTGCTATTGGGTTTGATTGCTGAGGAGCACGGAACAGTGCATGTTACGTTACCAGTGAGCATTGTCAATGAGAGTAATACTATTGGGCCTGCTGCCCCCCACGGAGCAGCTTAAAAGTGAACCTGCTCCGGACGCATTGGGGAAAGCTGGTACGAATGGTATGTCTGGAAAGGGGGAGGAAGATGAGGAAGGGGCTGCTTGTAGCTTTAGTATTAACAGCTGCCTTACTGGCTGGCTGTGATGGGCGTCTTTTGGTCAATCTAGATATTCCCATTGTGGTGGAACCGGCTCCCCGCTATCAGGGGGAAGTATGGGGTTACCTTTCTTACGATCCTTATACCGAGCATATCCGCTTAAATACGACACCTGATTACAGCGGGCGCTATCGGCCGCTCACCAATGCCATTGTTTCGGTGGTGGGTTTGGGTAAGTCGGTGCGCACAGATAGGGACGGTTATTTTTATATCTACGGGGTGCCCTACGGGCGCGTTGAACTGAAGGTTCAGCACAGTTGGGTTGGGCCCCGCAGCGGTGTGTACTTCAACGCACAGGGCCGCTAGCTGCTGAAGACCAGCACTAACCTTCGGGTTACTGCTGGTTTTTTGTTCTGGGCAGGAACTGGCCCTCTCGTGGGGAAGTATGATAAAGTAGAATAGTGACAACTCAGATTTACGGAAAAGGAATAGGATAGGATGGCAAAAAGCGAAACCGATTACAGTATCCAGGCTGATCAAGAAGTCGAGACTAAACAGGGCCGTTTGGCCCTGGATTTTGTAGAGCCTGGAACAGACCAGGAAGGCGTGGAGCGGGTGAGCCAGGAGCTCCCCCAGGGCATCACCTCGAAGATGCTCTATTCAGATATTGTTCGGATAGCCTGGCCTTCCTTAGTGGAACTAACCTTAACACAGCTCACATCAATGGTGGACCTGATGATGGTGGGGGGGTTGGGCCCCTGGGCCATTACCGCAGTGGGGCTGAGTGTACAGCCTCGTTTCTTATCTATGACCATGTTTATCGCCATGAACGTGGGTGCCACCGCCATGGTAGCCCGCTATCGCGGGGCAGGCAAGCCGGAGAAGGCCAACGAGATTCTGCGGCAGGCACTGCTGCTCACTCTAATCACTTCTGTGCTCTGCGGCCTGGCGGGCTACGTCTATGCTGAGAAGTTGATCCAGTTTATGGGTGCTTCTGATGCGGAAACCTTAGCAGGGGGCACCATCTACCTGCAGATCCAGATGCTCACCCTACCCATTTTCGCCCTGACATCCACTATCACCGCGACTCTGCGGGGAGTGGGGCATACCCGGGTGGCCATGACCTATAATTTAGTGGCCAACCTGGTGAATGTGGTCTTTAACTACCTCTTGATTAACGGACATTATGGTTTTCCACGCCTGGAAGTGGCAGGGGCGTCCCTGGCCACCTCCATTGGCCAGGTGGTGGCCTTTCTCATGGCGATGGGTGCTGTGATGCGGGGTAAGCATTACCTGCACCTTAGGCTCAGGGACGGCTTTAAACCCATACCCCACCATCTGTACAACATTTTCAATATCGGTGTGCCTTCCATGTTTGAGCAGCTGGCCATGCGCACCGGAGCTATTATCTATGTGCGCACGGTAGCCACTTTGGGTACCCTGGCCTATGCTACCCACCAGGTGGGCATGAATATCCAGGCCCTGTCCTTTATGACTGGACAAGCCTTTGCGGTCTCCGCCACATCCCTGGTGGGACAGAGTTTAGGGAAAAAGCGCTCTGATTTTGCCCAAAGCTACAGCAATCATACTCGGCGCTTGGGCCTGGTAATCTCCGTGATTCTAGGCATCACCTTCTTCTTTTTCGGGCGTCAGATCGTGAGCCTCTACACCGATGATCAAACCATTATCGAGCAGGGGGCCCGCATCTTAAAGCTGGTGGCCCTGATCCAGCCCGCTCAGTCTTCCCAGTTCATTCTCGCCGGTGCCCTGCGGGGAGCTGGTGATACCAGGGCTACCGCGGTGGTTACCTTCTTAACAGTGCTGCTGGTCAGGCCTTCTCTGGCCATACTAACCATTAACGCCTTTGGCTGGGGCTTGGATGGCGCCTGGATTGCCCTCGTCTGTGACCAGCTGCTCCGTTCCGGCTTAATCCTGCTGCGTTACCGTTCCGGGAAATGGAAGAAAACCCGCATAAAGTGAGGCACATACCATGAATGGGAAAAACTGGAGGCTCTGCTGCCTGGTGCTGCTGCTTCTGCTGATCACCACCTTGGTGGCAAGGTGGGTGCTGCCAGGGGAGGAGGCTGCTCCTGAACCCTACGGGGACGATCTCAGGGCTTACCTTCCTGCCCTGCCCGGTGCTGTCTATGCCTTCCAAGGCTCAGGCAATGAGTTTGCCGCCTTCATGCGGCGCATCACTTTTGCAGAGTCTGGCCTTGTGCAGCTGGAAGATGCGAGCGGAACCAACTTAGCCCTGGTGGTGGAGCATCACCCCCAGAAGTTGACGGTGATCTGGTCTGAAGAAGAGTTCTATGAAGAAGAGAGCCTGCTGGATGCCGAATACCGAGCCAGTAGAGGCAGGGGGCATGCTGTAGAGCTGGTGCTCTTAAGTGCTCCCCTTGTCGTGGGGCATACTTGGAGTGATCAACGCTTTCAAAGGGAGATCGTCGCGGTAGATCAGGTGGTGGCAGTGCCCCTGGGTGTGTTCTACGATGTGGTTGTCGTGAAGAGCACCAACCCTGAGGCTCCCGAGATGGAGCTCTATGAGTACTACGCCAAGAATGTAGGGCTGATCAAGCGGGAATCGCTTTTCCCCTCAGAGGGCGAGACTTACTCAGTGGTATCCAGCCTTAGAAGCTTTTCTTGTCCACTTTCCCAGTGAAGGAGGGCTTCCATGTACATCATCGGTATCGATGTGGGGGGAACCCATACGGATGCTGCCCTGCTCCAGGGCACCCAAGTGGTGGCTTTAGCCAAGGTACCCACCGACCATGGGGACCTTTTTTCCAGCACCAGACAGGCCTTGGAAGATATTCTTGTTCAATATCCTGGAGATGGTCCCCTTAAGCTGCAGCTTTCCACCACCCTGTCCACCAACGCCATTGTGGAGGGCAGGGGTGTGCCTACGCAGGTAGTGGCTGTGCCAGGGCCAGGGGTGAATCTAGACAGTCTGCGCTTTCCCTTTCCAGTCCATAAGCTCAGCGGTTACATAGACCATAGGGGCAGGGAAGCCGCTCCTTTAGATCCTGTGGAACTCAATGGTCTGCGGGACGTGTTAGGCAGCGGGGAAGGGGAAGCGGCTGCCGTCGTGGGCAAGTTTTCCCAGCGTAATCCCAGCCACGAGCAGGTCATCGGAGCTGAACTGGAGAAATGGTATAGAGGAACCATCAGCCTGGGACACCGCCTCTCTGGCCGGGCTAATTTCCCCAGGCGCATCACCACCGCTTACTTAAATGCCAGCGTTGCCCAGCAGCAGCTGGGTTTTGTTAAAATGTGGAAGGATGTTTTGGGTAAGCTGAACATCCCTCTGGAAGATGTGCTCATCCTGAAAGCCGATGGGGGCACCATGGCCCTCCAAGAATCAGCACTGAAGCCCATTGAGACCATTCTCTCTGGGCCTGCGGCCAGTACCATGGGGGTACAGGCCCTAACCAGCAGGGAGGACGCCAACTACTTGATTGTGGATATTGGCGGGACCACCACCGATTTGGCGGTGGTGGTGGAGGGAGAAGTGCTTTATGAACGGGATGGAGCAGTAATCTCGGGCTACCGGACCTTGGTGCCTGCGGTATTAACCCGCTCCCTAGGTCTAGGAGGAGACAGCGAGCTGCATTTCTCCCCAGATGGGATCCGCGTTGGTCCTAGGCGCGCAGGCAAGCCAGTGTGTCTGGGAGGAGAGGGGCTCACACCCACCGATGCGGTTACCGCCCTGGAATTGGCCCAGGTGGGATCCCGCTCCCAGGCTGTGCAGGCTCTAGAGGATCAGGCCCGCCAGCTCGGGGTGGACTGGCCGGAGCTTGCAGAGAGGATAATCCAGGCTTTCACAGCCCAGCTAGCCAGGGCTGTGGAGGATCTGTACAGGGAACTGGAGAGCATACCCCTTTATACCGTGCGTGAGGTGCTGAATCCGCCTGATCTACGGCCCACCGCGGTGGTGGGGCTGGGCGCCCCTGCGCCCGTGTTCATTCCCAAGTTAGCTCAGTTTCTTAATCTACCCTATGAAGTGCTGCCCTTCAGCGCCGGGGCCAATGCCATTGGCGCTGCGGCGGCCCAGGCCACCTTGGGCCTGACCCTTCATGCCGATACAGAGCTGGCCAGGATCACCCTTCCTGAACTGGGCCGTCAAGAGGAGATTCGGCGTCCCCTTTTTTTTGACCTAGCCAAGGCCCGGAGCAGGGTGGAAGAAGAGCTGAAGGAGCTCGCTCAAGCCCAGGGTTACCAGGACGCTGAGATCTACGTGGTGGAAGAAGAGAGCTTTAACATGGTCAGGGGTTTTCGGACAGTGGGACAGAGACATATGGTAAGGGCTCAGCTCAGGCCCCAAGTACGCAGGGTGAGGGGGTAGGGCCATGGCGCAGGAACCTGTGGTCGGTTTAGTGTTTTTCCCAGCCTTTGACTGGGCTATCAGCCCAGATCATCCTGAGCGCCAGGAAAGGCTGCTGTACACCAGGGATCAGATCCAGGAGGAGGGACTGTTCGATCACCCTCGCATTCGGGAGTTCAGGCCCCGTTTAGCAGAGGACAGGGAGATTCTCCGCACCCATGTGGTGCTGCCCAGCCTGGAGAGGAATATCACCGAGTCTCACCGCATCGCCGCGGGGGGGACCATAGTGGCTGCGGATCTGGTGGTGGATGGTACAGTGGATCGGGCCTTTGCCCTGCTCAGGCCGCCAGGGCACCATGCTAACCGCTTTGTGCATGGAGCCAGGGGTTTTTGTGTGCTCAACAATGAAGCCATCATGGTTGATCATCTCCGCCACCGCTTGGGGGCAGATCTCAGGGTGGCCATTGTGGATACAGATGCTCACCATGCCGACGGCACCCAAGACGTTTTCTATAACGACCCTGGGGTACTCCACATTTCCCTCCACCAAGATGGGCGCACTCTCTATCCTGGAACCGGCTTCACTTTCGAGCGGGGCGGCCCAGGGGCCTTCGGACAGACGGTGAACATCCCCTTACCGCCTGGAACGGGCGATGAAGGGATGCTTATGGCATTGGAAGAAGTGGTCCTGCCCATCCTAGAGGACTGGCGGCCTGATTTGGTGATCAATGCCGCTGGCCAGGACAACCATTTTTCCGATCCCATTACCAACATGGGTTTTTCCGCCCAAGGTTATGCCAAACTCACGGATTTGCTGCAGCCTGACATCGTGGTGCTGGAAGGCGGCTATTCCATTGAAAGCGCCCTGCCTTATATTAACGTAGGCCTGCTCTTGGCCCTGGCGGGGCTGGACTACTCCCAGGTGGAGGAACCTGGAGGCCTGCGCAGGCCGATCCAGAGCAGGGCGATTACCAAGCAGGTTGAGGAGACCTGCCGAGAGGTGCTCCAGCTCTGGAAGACGAGGGAGCAGGCTGATCTCAAATCTGAATTCGGACCGGGGCCTTTCTATGAGCGCCGCCGGCAGATCTACTATGATACCGATAATATCTATGAGAGCCAGCAGGAGTACATCCGCCTCTGCCCTTCCTGCCCAGGCTGGAGGGTGGTGTACACTACTTCCACCCGCAACCAGGAGCCCGTCGCGGCTCTGCTTCTGCCCTGGCAGCCCTGTGCGTCCTGCCGCGGGGAAGCAGAGGAGCAGAGGGAGAAACTGCAGGGGGATAAAAGGCTCACGCAGATAATCTGGCAGGAGCCTGCTTAAATTGGCAAAACCTGACAGGAGATTATGAACAGATTCACGAATTCTCTTTCACGGAAGTATAGGGGGGACAACGCATGTTTCGTTGGAGACGGGGCGGCTACTTAGTGGCATTGGACGTTATTTCGGTTAATCTGGCCTTTGTATTGGCCCTTTTTATCAGGTTTGACGCCATTCCAGCTGAATACTGGCAGGTGTATCTCACCATGTTTCTGCCAGTGACGGCAATCCGTGTTTTAAGCCATTATTATTTCGGTCTTTACCGCCGGGCGTGGCGTTACGCTTCTATCCAGGAAGCAATTGCCATTTTAGCAGCAGTGACTGTGGGCACCTTCCTGACAGGGGCTCTGCACCTGTTTTGGTTTGGCGCCATGCTGCCCCGGAGCATTGTTGTTTTAGACTGGTTCTGGTGCATGGCCTTTGTGGGCGGCAGCCGCTTTCTGCGCAGAGTATGGGCGATCCGCAGCGGTAATCACCAGGCGGAGGCGGGCGGCAGCCCCCTCAAACGGGTGTTGATTGTAGGCGCCGGCGATGGTGGTGCTCTCACTGCCCGGGAACTTCGCAACCACTATGGAGCCCAGGTGAAAGTGGTGGGATATATTGACGATGACCCCATAAAGCAGAACCAGACCATTTTGGGCTATCCTGTGCTGGGTACCAGGAGTGATCTCCTCCAGGTAGCTGCTGAGCAGCAGGTAGATGAGATTGTGATCTCCATGCCTTCAGTTCCCCGCCGGGTAGTGCGGGAGTTGGTGAACCTTGCCCAGCAGACCGGCAGGGTAGTGAAGATCCTGCCAGGGGTGTATGATCTCTTAGAAGGCAATGTGACAGTAAGCAAGATCCGGGAAGTGCAGATTGAAGACCTCCTAGGGCGCGACCCTGTTATTGTGGACCTGGAGGGGATGAGTGCTTACTTAAGCAACAAAGTGGTGCTGGTTACTGGGGCTGGGGGCTCCATTGGTTCTGAGCTCTGCCGCCAGATCGCCCACTTTAAACCCAAGACGCTTTTGCTTCTGGACTTCAGTGAGAACAACCTCTACGATATTGAGATGGAGCTGAAGGCTGAAGCCAGTGTTTCTCTGGTAGCTTTAGTGAAGGATATTCAAGATGGCGCGGCCATTGATGATGTTTTCCAGATGTACAAGCCTGAGGTAGTGTTCCATGCTGCGGCTCACAAGCATGTGCCCCTGATGGAGCAGAATCCAGAGGAAGCTATCAAGAATAATGTATACGGTACCTACCAGGTGGCCCGGGCGGCGCATACCTATGGAGCGAAGAAGTTCGTGTTGGTATCCACCGACAAGGCGGTGAATCCCACCAGCGTGATGGGTGCTTCCAAGCGCATCGCCGAGATGATTATTCAGTACCTGGACAGTTTAAGCGAGACCAGCTTTGTGGCGGTGCGCTTCGGCAATGTGCTGGGCAGTCGGGGAAGCGTGATCCCCCTCTTCCGCAAGCAGATCATGGCAGGGGGCCCGGTGACTGTCACCCATGAAAAGATGATCCGCTACTTTATGACCATCCCTGAAGCGGTGCAGTTGGTGCTGCAGGCTGGGGCTTTGGCCAGCAAGGGCGAGATCTTTGTGCTGGATATGGGAGAGCCGGTGCGCATTATGGATCTGGCGGAGACCCTGATCAGGCTTTCTGGATTCAAGCCTTACACAGATATTGATATTAAAGTGATCGGTATGCGGCCTGGTGAGAAGCTGTTTGAAGAACTGCTCACCGATGAGGAAGGGATCAATGCCACCAACCACGAGCGCATTTTTGTGGCTAAACCAGCAGGCTTGGATGTGTCTCTGCTGCAGAGGACCATTGCCGATCTAGAAGGCAGGCCAGGTGCCGCCCTGCCGGCGGACCCACCATCCACTATCGCCTTTATCCAGCGCTTTATCCCAGAGTTTAGGGCGGATGCTCCGAAGCCCGCTGAGCTCGAGGCAGCAGCGGCGCAAGAGAGATAGCGGTAGGGGAAACATACATAGAAAGGCGGCGGTTGGCTGCTGTCCGCCTTTTTGTTGATCACAGGCTGATTAAGGGAGGTAGACCATGATTAGGATTGCTGTTGTGGGGTATGGAAATATCGGAAAGTATGCTGTGCAGGCAGTGGAGGCTGCTCCAGATCTGGAACTGGCTGGTGTGGTGCGGCGCCAGGTGAAAGAGGATGAGCTTCCCCCAGAGCTTCAGAACGTTAAAGTTGTGGAAGACATCACAAAGTTGGGCCAGGTTGATGCTGCACTCCTCTGTGTTCCCACCCGCAGTGTGCCCGCCAAAGCCCAGGAGATTGTGGAGCTTGGCATCAACACAGTGGACAGTTTTGATCTGCACGGCGAGAGCTTAGTGCAGTATAGAAGGGAGATTGGCGCTAAGGCTAAGGAGCGGGGAGCGGTGTCAGTGATCTCCGCGGGTTGGGATCCAGGCACCGATTCTGTGGTGCGGGCCTTGGTGGAGGTGATGGCCCCCAGGGGGATTACCTTTACGAATTTCGGACCGGGTATGTCCATGGGCCACTCCGTGGCGGCAAAGGCCGTCCCAGGCGTGAAAGACGCCCTGTCCATGACCATTCCCGCCGGCTCAGGCCGGCATCGGCGCCAGGTTTATGTGGAGCTGGAGCAGGGGGCAGAGTTCGAGCAAATCCGCGAGCAGATTATGCTTGACCCCTATTTTAACAAAGACGAAACCTTTGTGTATCAGGTAAATTCTATAAAGGATCTGCAGGATGTGGGCCATGGAGTGCTCCTGGAGCGAGTGGGTACCAGTGGTAAGACAGGAAACCAGCAGTTCAAGTGGGAGATGCGCATCAACAATCCTGCCCTCACCGCCCAAGTGATGACCGCGGCGGCCCGGGCCAGCACCAAACAAGAGCCTGGGGCTTACACCCTTCTGGAGATTCCGTTACTTGATTATTTTTCAGGAGATCCCGAGGAATTGATCAAGAGACTGGTCTAAAGAAAACGAAACACGACAGGACCCCGGAGTGTTTTTGCGGAAACACGCTCCGGGGTCTTTGTGATTTTTTTGATTATTGATTCGTTGTTAATTTCAAAAGAACCCATAAAGGAATTTCGTACCTCGATGCGAATAGTAGTTGTATAAAATCAAGGACGGAGGATGGGCATATGAAATACCAAGGCCTAACTATTGGCGTACCTAAAGAGATCCTAGCCGGGGAGCGGCGGGTCTCGGCGACACCGGAAACTGTGGCTCAGTTTGTGAAAGGCGGAGCGAAAGTTCTGGTGGAGGCAGGTGCAGGTTTGGGTTCGTTCTTTAATGATGACGCCTACCGTGCAGCAGGGGCAGAGATTCTAGCTGACGTACGCGAAGTATATGCAGGTGCAGATCTGATTCTGAAGGTGAAGGAGCCCCAATTCCATGAGAGCTTGGGTACCCATGAAACTCAGTTCTTGAGATCCGGCCAGGTTTTGGTTACCTTCTTGCATCCAGCTTCACCAGGCAATCACCAGATGGTCAAGGTCTTGGCTGAGCGGGGAGTGGTTTCCCTCACCCTGGACTCCATACCTAGGATTTCCAGGGCCCAGAGCATGGACGCCCTTACTTCCATGAGTACTGTGGCAGGTTATAAGAGCGTGATCATGGCCGCCAACAGGGTTCCCAAGTTCCTGCCGCTCATGGGCACGGCAGTGGGCATGATTCAGCCCTCTCAAGTGCTGGTCATCGGTACAGGTGTAGCTGGGCTGCAGGCTGTGGCCACAGCCAAGAGGTTGGGTGCCGTGGTCTACGCTGCCGATATTCGGCCTGATGCCAGGGAGCAGGCCAAGAGCCTGGGAGCCCGCATCGTGGACTTGAATATTCCAGAAGAACTGGCCATCGGCGCGGGCGGTTATGCCAAGCACCTGGATCCGGAGTGGCTGGAGAAGGAGCGGGAGGCCCTGAGGGAAACAGTGATCGCTTCCGATATCGTGATCACCTCGGCTTTGGTGCCAGGCAAAGAGGCCCCCATTCTGATCACCAAGGAGATGGTGGCCGCCATGAAACCGGGCTCTGTCATCGTAGACATTTCCATTGACCAAGGCGGCAACTGCGAGCTTTCGGAAGGCGGAGTTGTGAAGGAACATTTCGGCGTGATTGTGGATGGCACCAAGAATATCCCAGGAACCATGCCCACCAGTTCCACTGCCATGTTCTCCAAAAACGTGTTCAACTTCGTAGAGAATCTGGTGGCAGATGGCAAAATCAGCTTGAACCTTGATGATGAAATTATCAGGGAGACCATGGTGACCAAGGACGGCAAGATCGTCCATGCAGGAACCTTGGAATCCATGCGTTTAAGGGGAGAAATCTAAATGCGGGAAGTAGTTCTGGTCTTAGCCTTTGTGGGGGCTGCCCTCCTGGGTTATAAACTGATCAGCGAGGTACCAAGCCTAATCCATACTCCGCTGATGTCTGGCATGAACGCCCTTTCAGGCATCACTGTGGTGGGAGCGCTTACCGCCACTGGCTTGGCCTTGGCCACAGGCAGCAAGCTGGCTGGCTTTGCAGCCATTGTCCTGGCCATGATCAATGTGGTGGGCGGTTTTCTCGTCACCCACCGCATGCTGCGGATGTTCAAAAGCGAGCGGAGGAGGAATTCATAGATGCTGAGTCCATTCCTTGTTGTTCAGATTCTGTGCATCGGCCTCTTTATCTACGGAATCCGCCTGATGAACTCGCCGGAAACTGC
>DURH01000038.1 GCA_012837385.1 Bacillota bacterium | reverse complement strand
TCCCAAGCCCTTCTCTTTTTTCGCTATTTCTTGACCTTAATCTCTACAGCCTCGCTCTCCAACCGCGAGGTCACGCCCTTGAGGGTGATCGTTCCTTCTTCCTCTCCTGCCCTGACCCAGGTGGCAATGGCTCCACCGATTAGGGCAGTCTTAGCGGGCCCGATGAGCTCCCCAGGACCCTCCAGCTGGAACTCAATGGCATCAGTCAGGTAGGGCAGTGGATTGCCCATCTGATCAACTACCATAAACACCACCCTGGTGGCATCCATGCCATCGGCCTTGAGTTCCAGATCATCGGGAGAGATGACTAGTTTGGCCGGGACTGGGGCAGGAGTAAACTTCTTGGTGATCACTTCTTCCCCATCTACAATACCGATGAACTCGCCCTCAAACCACTGCACTCCCCACTGGCCGATTTCCAGCTTGTCAATCACCACAGGCGGATAGGGCACCCCTGGATAGCGGGCAGTAGCTGGGTAAAACTCGCCTAGATCGTGCCCGTGGAGCTTGATCCGAACCCTATCGCAGTTAGTGAAGATTACCAGCGGCAGCACTCCGCCAATACTCCGATCGCCCCATGTCCAGCGGGTCGCGGGCTCCAATACTGGTTTATTACGGGGTTCCGTTTGGCTGGCGTAGAAATAAGCCGCGGGTTTCGGAATGCGGAACATATCCATCACTCCGTGGTAGCAGATGCGATCCCCAGAACCAAAGTCATAGTGGGTGTTGTAGTCAAAAGCGCACCAGCCGAAAGCACCGGAGATGTGGGGATCCAGTGCCGCCTGGTTGTGTACCCTGAGATGCCTGAGGGCATGCTCCATAACGCGCTCTTCCTGATCAAAACGCTTGGTGGGGAACATATGCCCGTTGAACTCCGTCACCATATAGGGAACATACTCCTTGGTCTTGGTAACCTGTTTCGGATCCCTCAAAACGTGTTCCCCGCCGCTGTGGATAAAGTCATTCATGGTATAGACATCTTCCAAGAACTCACTGCCTTCAATGTACCGCACGCCTGCCGTCTGGCGCGTGGGATCAAGCTCCCGGGCAATGCAGTTGGTTTGCTGATAAAATCCATGGCAGTCTTGGGATTCGTTGATGCGTACGCCCCACAGGAAGATGGACGGGTGGTTCCAATCACGCTGAATCATCTCCCTTACGTTTTCACAGGCCACCGCCTGCCAACCCTCATCCCCAATATGCTGCCAACCGGGGATTTCCTCAAAAACCAACAGGCCGATCTCATCACAGCGATCCAGGAAGTGGGGCGACTGGGGATAGTGGCTGGTTCGCACCGCATTCAAGGAGAGCTCGTACTTGAGAATATCAGCATCCCTGCGCTGCACCCTAGCGGGCATGGCATAACCCACATAAGGGAAGGCCTGGTGGCGGTTCAGTCCCCGAATCATGAGCTTGCGCCCATTGAGGTAGAACCCATCAGCCTTGACCACCGCTTCCCTAAACCCGATGCGGACTGCATAACTGTCGCTGATGCCTGTGCCGCCAGCGATGGTCACTTCAACCTGGTAGAGGTTGGGATGGTCAATATCCCACAACTCAATGCTCTCAAGATCAGAAAGCACAACGTCCAGGCTGCTCTTCCCCGGCTCCACAGCCGCGGTACAGGTTTTTTCAGCAACACGCTCCCCATCCCTGGTCAACTGCACAGTTACAGTCAGAGACTGTTCCTCTGTGGTGGTATTGGCGAGAAACACAGTCGTTTCCAGGGTCTTCTTCTCTTCCAACACGTTTTGGGGCTTGGCAAAGATGTTCTCGATAAACACCGGGTCCACGATGCGCAGATAGATATCGCGGTACATGCCCCCATAGCAGAGGTAGTCAATAGTGTATCCAAAGGGTGGGATATCCGGTCTTTCTGTGGAGTCCACTTTCACAACCAGCACGTTTTCCCCAAATTTCAGGGCAGGGGTGAGATCCACAGCAAAAGGAGTATAGCCCCCCTTGTGGCTGCCCAGCAGCCTGCCGTTAAGATAGACTTCGCAATAGGCCATAACTCCGTCAAAGTCCGCGAATACCCTTTTCCCTACCCATGCCTCCCGATAGGCAAAACTTCTCCGGTAGCAGGAAATAAACTGGTAGTCCTTTTCGTCGAAGTAGTTGTAGGGAATCTCCTTATTGGCGTGGGGTAGATTAACCCGGACAAAACCCTCTGTGTTGGCAGCGGGCTCAACATACTCATCCCTCCACTGGGGAATGTACTCCCAACCCTGATTGAGCAAAACCCGTTCTCTCACGTCGTACCTCCTTGTCAATCGGCGGGCGAAGCTCTTTCTCGGCTTGCCCGTCCCATACGGCTTCACTCTACTACTACGGTATGAGCTGCCGTAATCCTCCCGTTCCCCCAGGCACAATGTGTAATGACCCAGACACGTGATCAGCAATCCCTGAGATAAGACGGTACAGAGGCAAAAAAAATAAGCAGCCTTGAGGCTGCTTTTCACTTGCGATATGGGGTGAGTAACCGGATTCGAACCGGCGACCTCCAGGGCCACAACCTGGCGCTCTAACCAACTGAGCTATACCCACCATGATCCATGGCGCGCCTGGCAGGAATCGAACCTGCGACACTCGGATTAGAAGTCCGATGCTCTATCCCCTGAGCTACAGGCGCCAGAGCGTTTAGAATGGAGCGGGTGATGGGAATCGAACCCACACCACCGGCTTGGAAGGCCGGAGCTCTACCATTGAGCTACACCCGCATCATGGTCGGGGCGAGAGGATTTGAACCTCCGGCCTCCTGCTCCCAAGGCAGGCGCGCTAGCCAAACTGCGCCACGCCCCGACACATTGTCAAACTGACAATCACAATATTACCATAGGAACCTAGCCTATGTCAACCGCCTTTCTGCAGGAGCGGTTTACACTCACTGCCCCATTCTGCTCAAGATGGCCAGCATGCCCTCTATGGCTCGGGAACGGTGGCTGATCCTGTTCTTCTCCTCAGAGCTGAGCTCAGCAAAGGTACGCCCCAGCTCAGGAACTATGAAGAGGGGATCATAGCCAAAGCCGTTAGCTCCCCGGGGTTCAAAACCGATCACTCCCCGGCACACTCCTTCGGAAAACTGGAGCTCTCCTTGGGGGGATGCCAGAGCCATTACGCAGCGGAACTGAGCACTCCGCTCCTCCAGGGGCAGTTGGCCCAATCTGCTTAAGAGCAGCTCATTATTGGCTGCATCGCCCCTTCCTTCCCCGGCAAATCTGGCTGAATACACGCCAGGGGCACCATCCAGAGCATCCACCTCCAGCCCAGAGTCGTCTGCCAGCACCCACTGCCCTAAGTACCTGGCTGTTTCCAGCGCCTTCTTGGCCGCGTTCTCCTGGAATGTTGCACCGTCTTCCTCCACAGGAGGGACTTGGCCTGCTTCAGCCAAACCGATGATCTCCAGATCCAGATGGGCTGTTAACTCCTTGATTTCTCTAATCTTATGTGCATTGCCGCTGGCCACAATTAACCTGAACGCCATCTACTGTCCTCCGAACTTCTTGGATAGATCTGCCATCAGCAGCGCTTGCTGCATATCCATCAGCTCCTGAATGCCCTTCTCCGCTAGGTCCATGAGCTGTCCCATCTCCTCGCGGCTGAATGGCTGGCCTTCCGCTGTACCCTGTACCTCAACGAGCTTGCCGCTCTGGGTCATCACCACATTGAAGTCAACTTCAGCGGTGGAGTCCTCCTCGTAGTTCAGATCCAAGACTGGCTGCCCATTGACAATGCCAACGCTCACTGCGGCTAGGTACTCCTTAACGCCAATATTGGCGTTTTCAATTTTCCGCAGTGCGTCCGCGAGGGCAATAAATGCTCCCGTAATGGAAGCAGTGCGGGTACCGCCATCTGCTTGGATCACATCGCAGTCCACCCAGATAGTGCGCTCGCCTAAAGCCTTTAGGTCCACCACAGCCCGCAGCGAACGCCCGATCAAGCGCTGGATTTCATGGGTGCGCCCTCCCACCTTGCCCCTGCTGGACTCCCGGGGGTTGCGCACGGAAGTGGCTCTGGGCAGCATAGAGTACTCAGCAGTTATCCAGCCTTCCCCAGTACCCCTCAGGAACGGAGGCACCTTGTCTTCCACCGTTGCCGTGCAGATCACCTTGGTGTTGCCCACTTCCATCAAAACAGAACCTTCTGCGTATATGTTGATGTCCCGTGTGATTTTTACTGGACGCAGCTCATCACAACGACGGCCATCGATTCTCGTTAAACTCATCTACTTACTCCCTTCTGCCATGGGCTGCCTATACTTGGCGACCCCCTGCTCGTACACATTGCGGCCCTGGGTATCGATGGCTACAATAGCCGGGAAGTCCTCCACAACCATGCGGTGCACCGCTTCGGTCCCCAAATCAGGGTAAGCCACTACTTCCACGGACTTAATGTGCTGTGCGATGAGGGCCGCTGCCCCGCCTACAGCCGCGAAATACACCGCTTTGTGCTTCTGCATAGCTTCCACTACTTCCTGGCTGCGGCCGCCCTTCCCAATCATACCCTTCAACCCCAGTTCCAGAAGGGGGACTGTTAGGCCGTCCATGCGCATGGAAGTGGTGGGCCCGGCTGAGCCAATGGGCTCCCCTGGCTTCGCGGGAGAGGGCCCCACGTAGTAAATTACCGCCCCTTCCACTGGGAAAGGTAGTGGCTTGCCTTCACGGATCAGCTGGACCAGCCTTTGGTGGGCAGCATCCCTGGCAGTGTAGATCACCCCACTAATTGCCACCTCGTCTCCGGCCTGGAGTGCCTCTACGTTTTCCAGCGGCGTTGTAACGCGGATCATCTTGTTTCCACCTTTCTATCTTCAACTCTGTACTAGACTGCGGAAATGAGCTCCCCGCTCGGTAAAATCAGCATACTGATCATAACTGGCACAAGCAGGAGAAAGCAGAATGCAGTCACCTGGCTGAGCTTCTAATCGAGCTGCAGCCACCGCTTGATCCAGATTATCCACTACCTGCAGGGGAAAGTCCCCCAAGGCCAGTACAGCTTGGCGGATCTTGGGAGCCGCCGCGCCAAGCAAAACTAGGTGCTTAACCCGCTTATGCACTGCCTCAGCCAGGGGAGCAAAAGACAGCTGTTTGTCATAGCCCCCGGCGATGAGAATAATGGGTTCTGAAAGCGCCTTGAGAGCAGCCAAGGTTCTCTGTGGTGTGGTTGCAATAGAGTCGTTGTAATAGAGCACACCATTGCGTTCTCCCACAAACTCCAGCCTGTGGGGAACGCCTTGAAAAGACCTGGCTACCTGGGCCGCGGCTTCCACGCTGGCCCCTGCGGCACAGCTCAGTACGGCTGCCGCCAGGAAATTGGCCGCGTTGTGTTCGCCCCGGAGCAAAAGCTCCTCGCGTTTGACGATGATCTCTTCCCTGCCATCCTGTACATAAACTAGATCATCCCCTCGTAAATATGCTCCACACTCCACCCTATTCTCCATACTGAAAAAGAAAACCTTTCCAGGAGCTTCGACAGCCATAGCCTTACTCTCCGGATCATCGTAGTTGAGCACCAGGAAGTCCTGGGGCTTCTGATACCGGTAGATGTTTTGCTTGGCGGCGATGTAACTTTCCATGGTGCCATGAACATCCAGGTGGTTTTCGGCGATGTTAGTGATCAGCGCCCCCTGGGGGCTGGCCTCAAGGTTTTCCAGTTGGAAACTGGACAGTTCCAGCACGATCTTGTGCTCAGGGGTCAGTCTAGGCAGCTCGGTAATCAGTGGAGTTCCTATGTTTCCTCCGATTATGGCCTTCAGGCCCGAGGCCTTCATAATCTCCCAGGCTAAACTGGTGGTTGTGGTTTTCCCACTGCTGCCGGTTATCCCATAGATTGGCGACGGGCTATAGCGAAACAGGAGGCTGATCTCACTTTCCAGCTTGCCCCTGCTGGCTGCCTCGGCCAAGGGGGGAAGGTGCTTGGGCACGCCTGGGCTGGGCAGTACTACGTCATACTGGTCCAGGCCATCTAGGTAGTCGGGGCCCAAAACTAGCTCAACACCTAAGGACTTTAATTCCTCTAAACGCTCTCCCAGTTCCTCTCGGGTTTTTTGATCTCGTGCTGAGATCTCAGCACCCGCGTCTTTCAGAAACTTGATCAGTGCAAAATTGCTGATCCCCAAACCAATGACAGCAGCTCGCCTGCCCTGCCAATCCTCTTTGATCCTCTTGTCCATCACCTGCACTCCTCCCGCTACTCCTTGAGATAAACCGGCGGCAGCTCTTCCTGGAGAATCAACTCCGCTGTGGCCTTGAACCTCTCCGGCTGAGCGCTGACCCAGAACTCGGTGGTACCGCCCTGCCCGCCTATGCCTGCGAGAGCCGCCTTTGCCTCACCCGCCACTGCAGACGCGGGATCGATGATCTGAATTTTACCATCAAGCAGCTCGGTGATGAGTTCCATCAGAAAGGAGTAGTGAGTACAGCCCAAGAGTAGAGTGTCAATGCCCCTGGCTGTGAGGGGCTCTAGATAGCTCTGGAGCGCTTGCCTGGCCCGCTGGCCTGAAACCTGCCCCTCTTCTACTAAGGGCACTAAAGCAGGTGCGCTCTGCACAAACACCTGGCCGTGGGGAAGTACGTCCTGAAAAGCTCTTTGGTAGACGCCGCTTGCCGTGGTGGCTTGAGTAGCCAGTACCCCAATGCACCCCTTAGTAACCGCTGAGGCTGCCTCCACAGCTCCTTCAATCATGCCCACCAAGGGAAGCTTGACTAAGTGCTTAATTCTGGGCAGCACGACGGAACTTGTGGTATTGCAGGCCACCACCAGGCCCGTACAGCCCCTGCTTTCTAGAAACGCAAGGCTGGCGCGAAAATAGTCCATGAGCTGGTCTGGACTCTTGTCGCCGTAGGGAAGGTGGGCTGTATCGCCAAAATAGATTAAGGGAGCACTGACCTGCCTGCGCAGCTCGCGCCACACAGATAGCCCTCCCAAGCCTGAATCATAGATGCCTATGGTCAAATCCTATTCCTCCAAGAAACTTACATTATAAAACGCTGCTGCCTAAGGCAGAATGATCCTTAACCAGGGCCCTCTGCAGATTGAGATGGCCAGCGAGGGTTTCAATGATCTGGTTTTCCACTAGGATCTGCACCCTCTCCACCCCGGCTATATCCGTCAGTGAATTGACGATGCCGTACACGGTGAGAATCTCCCCCGTGCTCCCACCAGGATGGTTGCTTACCAGGTGATGGCTGAAGTTGATGTACAGCGTCCCCCCCGCCTGACGGTAACCCAAAACCGCTGTGTCTACCGGCAGCACCCCAACTAAGTGCTGCAGCTTAGGTCCTGCCAGCAGATCTGCCAGTACCTGCTCGATTGTGCCGCTGCCTTGATGAAACTCAGGTTCCAGCAGGCCGTTATCCAGCGAACCGAAGTAAACGGGGTAAAACGGCTGAGTTACATCGACCTCCACTGGTATTATATCCTCATGATCAGTAGGCCAGCCAAACAAGGCCCGGGCTGCCAGAAGCGCCAAGGCAGCCAGCAGCAGTACAGCCAAGATGCGCTCCTTCTTCATTATGCACGCCCCCTACTTCTTATTCTCCAAGTAAAAGCGGACGATACCGTTGAAGATCCCCTGGGCGGCAACCTTTTGAAAACCGGATGCCCGCAGCAGCACTTCCTCATCAGGATGGTCCAAAAAGCCCACCTCTACTAGAACCGCTGGTATATCCGAACCATTGAACACAGCTAGATCCTCCCTGCCCCAGATGCGCCGATCAATGAGGGTGATCGCTTTCACCAGCTCATCTTGGACCGCACGGGCAAAGAGCTCCGAAACGGGGTCTTTAGCCCGGTAGAGAGTCTCGGTCCCCCTGGCTGTTCCCCGCTGGATGTGGGAATTGGCGTGAATGGACACAAAGAGATCAGCACGGGCCTCCAGGGCAATCTCGGGACGCTCGAAAATGGAAACATAGATATCGCTATCCCTAGTGAAAATCACCTTGGCCCCTGCTTCATGAAGCAGTTCTCCTAGGTAAAGGCCGATGGCCAAGTTTACATCTTTCTCGAAGGTGCCTTGATAGCCTATAGCAC
The DNA here is from genome assembly GCA_012837385.1 of Bacillota bacterium. Classification (GTDB taxonomy): domain Bacteria; phylum Bacillota; class Limnochordia; order Darwinibacteriales; family Darwinibacteriaceae; genus DTU010. Next base: position 21,646 of record DURH01000038.1, on the reverse strand, counting down.
CAGGATCTGAGCCGCCATGCCCGGGATCAACGGCAATGGTGAGCCCAGACAAAACTCCCTCCTGCACAGGCAGCAGCTCCGTTCCCCCGATATCCTCCTGGGCCGCCACCCTCCTCAGGTAAGCGGCGGCTTCCGCCCTGGTCCCTTTGAAAAGGGGCAGGATGAAACTGCCTGGTTCCCGCTCTTCTATGGGCAGGGAAGCCATGGGCTCCTTCAGCTCCAGTACCACCCTGGTAACGGTGGGAGAATGCTGGCCCACTCTGAGGCGGACCACGGGATTGAGCTGCACTGGGACATCAAAGGAGCGAGTCATCAAGGTAGTGTCCAAAAAATCCAGCACCAGGCGGAGAGGGTTCTCCAGATAGGTGGCCTGCACTTCAGGCGCTGCTGAACTATGAAAACTCAAATGCAAGCTGCCATCCTTTTCCTCCAGCCCCACCTGTGTAAGCTGGTAGTTAAACTGGATCTCCAGCCCTCCTCCAGGCAGAGGCAGCACCTGATAGCCGGTGGGGGCTTTGAGATCACACACCACCCGGAGGGTCTGCTCGTCAAAGCGGCTGGTGCGAACGGCACTGAGAACGGGGCTGTCCACCTCCAACGCAGGAAATGGCTGCCCGCTCACTCCGTAGAGATCTAACACCAGGCGAGCTGGGCTCTCCAGCAGATAAGTCTGATATCCAGTATATGACTCCAAATCCAGTACCACGCTGGCTCTAGGGCCGCCCTTAAACACAACCTCCCGCAGGCCCTGGGTTTCGCTGGGCTCGTAGATCACTATGGGCGTACCCTGATCTTCCCCGGGCTGAGCTGGCGGTTCGTCCTGATCCTCAGGTACCTGGCTTGTGATTTCTCCAGCCAGCAGTGAGCCCAGGCCGGTAAAGCGGGATGCCTTGCGGGTGAGGCGAAAACCACCAAGCTCCTGAACAAAGGACAAGCTAAGCTGGCGCTGATCCGCCATAAAGCGGAGCGGCACAATAATCTCCCCCTGCAACCGCTGGGGAGCAACTTCCAGCTTGAACTCACTGCCGTTAACCTGAGCAGTGTCCACTCCCAACTGCATCCCAATAGACTGATCATCGAAATCAACCTGAATTCGATCACCGTCGATCTCAATTTCTGCCCCCAGGTGCTCAGCAAACACCCACAGGGGGATCATATAGTTGCCATTGATCATTACCAAATCGTGCTTCAGCTGCACCTCTTCATTTTCCACATACAGTTTCAAAGACGCCTCAGACAGGCTCGGGCAGATAAGCAGGAATGATATAAGAAAAAAAACTATGGGTGCGGCCCGTTTCATATTTCTACCTCCAGCAGATGATATTACCATCATTTCGCTCCGGAGCCCCTTAATCCTTCCCTGTTTCTCAGTTGAGCTCATCTTCCTTCGCCGCTCCAACTCTGGTATAATAGCCGCAGGAGGGTGGCTTATGTCCCAGATTAAAGTTATTACAGAAAACCGCCGCGCGCGGCACGATTATTTTATAGAAGACACCATGGAAGCCGGTATCGTACTGCAGGGCACCGAGGTCAAATCCCTGCGGCTGGGGAGGGTCAATCTCAAGGACAGCTTCGCCAGAGTGGAAAAGGGCGAGGTGTTCCTCTACAGCATGCACATCAGCCCCTATGAACAGGGCAACCGCTTCAACCATGATCCCCTGAGGCCCAGGAAGCTGCTCCTCCACAAGCGAGAAATCCGCCGCCTGATTGGCAAGACTAGGGAGGAAGGCTACACCTTAGTCCCCCTCCGCCTCTACTTCAGCAAAGGAAAGTGCAAGGTGGAGCTGGCCCTGGCCAAGGGCAAGAAGCTCTACGATAAGAGGGATTCCTACGCCAAACGGGATGCTGAGCGCAGAGCCCGCCAAGCCTTGGCCAGAAGAGATTAGCCAGCCTTGACAGCTGCAGGCATCTTTGATATTCTGAAGCTACCACGGGGGTGAATTAGTTTCGACGTGGGCAGGAAGAGCATCAGCAGCGAGCCGAGGTCCCCAATTCCTCGTTAAAAGTGGGAAAAGCAATAACTGCAAACAACAATTACGCCTTAGCTGCTTAGTTCAGCTAACGCCGCTTGTTTCTCCGTCTGTAAGAAACAAGACCGGTGTCACACTACAGACTACCTGTTCGGCCTAGCCTGGAGCTGATCGGGGAAAACTAACAGGCTGGTTTGTCGCTCAAGCCTGCTGCAGGGCAGAGGGATAAACGAGAACCAAATCTGCAGCTGCGCTCGGAGAGGCTGGTGTAATTTCGCTTGCGGACAGCGGTGCAACTCCGCTCACCTCCACCAAATCCAAAGACAACAAAGTCTGCCATCGGCAGACATTTTTTCTATAAAAAAACCTTTGCCCTAACGGCAAAGGTCGTTTTATGTTCCAACAGGCTTAGAACCAAATTGATAATACTACAGAGAGGACCATAAAACCCACGGCTAGATAAGTAGTGGCGGTCTCCAAAACTTCCTCTACTCCCTTGCGCTTCGAACCGAAAAACATCCGGCTGCCGCCGCCGATGGAACCCAGCCCCTCACCCTTGCTCTCTTGCAGAACCACTGCCACGATTAGGGCGATGCAGACCAAGAATTGAATTACCAGTAAAAAGGTTCCCACAGTTAAATGACACCTCCCTGCTCCGTTTTGACACTACGCGAACATTCTATCATAGTGTTCACCCGCGGGCAAGACCTTTCAAGAAGGATTGGTACCAGAGGGCGCTGTCCTTGAGCATCCTCTCCTGAGTCTCGAAGTTTACATATACAATCCCAAAGCGGCGTTCGTAGCCAAATGCCCACTCGAAGTTGTCCAAAAGAGACCAAACATAGTAACCCTGGAGCGGTACCCCGTCTTGAATGGCCTTGGCGGCCTGGGCAATATGTTCTTGTAGATAGACAATGCGTTCCTGATCATGAACCCTACCCTGCTCCACCAGATCATGATAGGCAGCACCGTTCTCTGTAATATACAGAGGGAGGGGACCGTAATCTTTGTGCACACGCATGAGCAGATCATAAAGGCCCTGAGGATAGACTTCCCAGCCCATCGCGGTAACGGGCCCCTGTGGAGGCACCGATCTGTAGCCGCCCTGCCCGTCATGTTCTACAATACCCCTGCTGTAATTGTTAATGCCCAAGAAGTCAAGGGGAGCAGATATCAAGTCGAAGTCGCCAGGCTGAATCTTGGGGGCCACAATGCTGAGAAACTCAGGCATATCCTGAGGATAGAAACCCTTAAGGAGGGGATCTAGGTACCAGCGATTGTGGAAGCCATCTGCCTTTCTGACTGCTTCCTGATCTTCAGGGCTGGATGATGCTGGATACTGCTGGGTTAGGTTGAGGGTGATCCCTATCTCCGCTGGCAGATTCAGAGCCCGGTACGCCTGGAGTGCCAAACCATGGGCCAAGAGCAGGTGGTGGGCAGCATGAAGATGCCCGGCAAAGTCCTGCTTTCCTGGGGCGTGCTCCCCGTTACCGTAGCCCAAAAAGGCGGAACACCAGGGCTCGTTGAGGGTAATCCAAAGCTGCACTGAATCCCCAAGCTCCTGGAAAACTGTCTCAGCATAGTCCTGGAAATAAAGGGCTGTATCTCTGTTCATCCATCCGCCCTTATCCTCCAAAGCCTGGGGAAGATCCCAGTGATAGAGAGTGGCCGCCGGTTCAATACCAGCCGTAAGCAGCTCTTCGATGAGGCGCTTATAAAAATCAAGTCCCCTATGGTTGACCTGGCCGGCCCCAGTAGGGTAGATGCGGGGCCAGGCGAGGGAAAAGCGATAGCTGTCTACGCCAATCTCTTTCATCAGGGCCACATCGTGTTTATAGAGATGGTAATGATCGCAGGCCACGTCTCCAGTATGTCCATTCAGAACCTTGCCCGGTGTCCTGCTGAAGCGATCCCAAATCGATTCTCCCCTGCCGTCTTCCCCCGCGGCTCCTTCGATCTGGTAGGAAGCGGTGGCTGTTCCCCACTTAAAGCCCTTTGGAAATTCCATGGCATTCTCCCCTTTCCCCCAATTATTTCGGCGAAGTCGAGTGCTTTTCCTCCACACGAAAAAAGACACGGCAGGGCTTTCCGCCGTGCCGTGTCCGCTTTCCTTCTTATTTCGAGATATTGTAGAATGCTTGGATGCCTGGGTATTCGCTGGCCGCATCCAGTTCCTCTTCGATACGCAGCAGCTGGTTATACTTCGCCACGCGATCGGTTCTGCTGGGTGCACCTGTCTTGATCTGGCCTGCATTCACTGCTACTACCAGGTCCGCAATGGTGGTGTCTTCGCTCTCGCCAGAACGGTGGGATACCACTGCCGTGTAGCCTGCCCGCTTAGCCATTTCAATGGCCCGCAGAGTCTCGGTGAGGGTACCGATTTGGTTGACCTTGATCAGGATGGAGTTGGCTACGCCCTGGGCAATACCGGTGCTCAGACGCTCAGTGTTGGTGACAAACAAGTCGTCGCCCACCAGCTGAACCTTGTCGCCGATGGCTTCAGTGAGCTTCTTCCAGCCTTCCCATTCATCTTCAGAAAGGGCGTCCTCAATGGAGATAATGGGGTACTTCTCAACCAGATTCTTGTAGAAAGCGATCATCTCATCGGTATCCAGGACCTTGCCTTCGCCCTCCAGATGATACTTGCCGTCTTTGAACAGCTCAGTGGCGGCAACGTCTAGAGCAATAAAGACATCCTTGCCTGGCTCGTATCCAGCACGCTCAATAGCTTCGATAATGACCTGGATAGCTTCCTCGTTGGACTGGAGGTTAGGAGCAAAGCCGCCCTCGTCGCCCACTGCGGTGTTCAAGCCCTTGCCCTTAAGCACTGCTTTGAGGTTGTGGAACACTTCTGCGCCCATTCTCAAAGCTTCTTTGAAGCTTTCAGCGCCTGCAGGCATAACCATAAACTCTTGAATGTCCACGTTATTGTCAGCGTGGGCACCACCGTTGAGAATGTTCATCATGGGTACAGGCAGCTGAGAAGCTGCGGCGCCGCCGATGTAGCGATAAAGTGGCATCCCCAGGTAATTGGCTGCGGCATGTGCCACGGCCAGGGATACTCCTAGGATCGCATTGGCGCCCAGTTTACCCTTATTGGGTGTGCCGTCCAGTTCGATCATGAGCTGATCGATACCGATCTGATCAGTGGCATCCCAACCGATAAGCTCTGGAGCGATGATCTCTTCCACGTTCTCAACTGCCTTCTGAACGCCTTTGCCCAGATAGCGAGCGTTGTCGCCATCGCGCAGTTCCACAGCTTCGAAAGCGCCTGTGGAGGCCCCAGAAGGAACGATAGCCCGGCCTGAGCTTCCGTCAGCCAAAAAGACTTCCACTTCTACCGTTGGGTTGCCCCGGGAATCCAATACTTCCCTTGCTATAACATCACTGATAATCATCTTGTTCATTCCCCCTTAACTATTAAGCTCTGCCCGGTCATTTCCGCGGGCTGCGGTATCCCCATCAGATCCAGGATGGAAGGAGCCAGATCTGCCAGGATACCCTGCTTCAAACTATAACCTTCAGGTGCATTAAACAACCAGATGGGAACTAGGTTTGTGGTGTGTGCGGTGTAGGTCTCCCCATTGTCAGGGTCAACCATCTGCTCGGCGTTGCCGTGATCAGCTGTAATGAGGGCAACTCCGTTCTGGCTCTTGATGGCCTCCAGCACCTTACCTAGGCCCGTATCCACAGCTTCAACCGCCTGCACGGCAGCTTCAAACACTCCAGTATGGCCCACCATATCGCAGTTGGCGTAGTTCAAAACGATGAAGTCGAACCTGCCTGAATTGATGGCCTCAACCACCCGCTCCGTAACACCTGGAGCGCTCATCTCGGGCTGAAGATCATAGGTGGCTACTTTTGGAGAAGGAACCAGGATCCGCTCTTCCGCAGGGTGCGGTTCTTCCCGGCCACCGTTAAAGAAGAACGTGACATGCGCGTACTTCTCCGTTTCGGCGATGCGCAGCTGAGTCTTGCCCTGGCTGGCCAAGTACTCGCCCAAGGTGTTTCTCAGATCCTGGGGAGCAAAGGCATAGGGAAGATCCAGTTCAGCATCGTACTGGGTCATGGTTGCAAAGAAAATATCCAGTTTCTTGCCTCGTTCAAAGCCCTGAAAATCATCGTTAGTCATGGCCCAGGTGATTTCCCTGGCCCTGTCGGCCCTGAAGTTGAAGAAGAGCACACTGTCTCCGTCTTGAATGGGGCCTACAGGCTCTCCGTTCTCCACAATCACTCGGGGCACGACAAATTCATCAGTTTCTCCCTGGGCGTACGCTTCCTGAATAGCAGCCGCGCTGCTAGAAGCGGTGAGCCCCTGGCCCAACAAGGCCAAGTAAGCCTTCTGCACCCTTTCCCAGCGCTTGTCCCGATCCATGGCGAAATAGCGTCCCGAGATGGAAGCTATTTTGCCGACGCCGATCTGTTCGATCTGCTCTTCCAAGTCTGCCAAGTACTCATGGGCACTGGAAGGAGGAACGTCACGGCCATCTAGGAAGGCATGGACGAATACTTTCTCCAGGCCATGCTGCTTAGCCATTCTGAGCAGAGCATACAAGTGCTCGGAATGACTGTGCACGCCGCCAGGGGAAACGAGCCCCAGAAGATGCAGGGCACCTCCTGTACGCTTAGCATGCTCCATGCTGGCTACGAGGGTGGGGTTGGTAAAAAAGTCGCCATCGGCAATTGCCTTGGAAATGCGTACCACGTCTTGGTAGACAATGCGCCCGGCGCCAATATTCAGATGACCCACATTGGAGTCACCCATTTGACCATCCATCAGCCCCACACTTCCGCCGGAAGCCGATAGAACACTGCGGGGCGCGCTGGCATTCAGCCCGTCAACTGTGGGTGTCCGGGCTGCCTTGACTGCATTCCCTTCCACGTGTTCACTGAGGCCAAAGCCGTCTAGGATGATTAACGCTGTTGGTTTCTTCATGGATGTCACCTCCAGGAACAGCTGCTAAGATCAGTGGTTCCTAGTATTTTACGATAGCCACGAAGTCCTCAGCGTTGAGGCTTGCTCCGCCTACCAAAGCACCGTCGATCTCAGATTGTTCCATGATTTCTGTGATGTTGCTGGGCTTGACACTGCCACCGTACTGAATCCTGACCTTCTGGGCCAATTCAGGTGTATACAGTTCAGCAATAGTCTCCCGGATCTTGCCAATCACCTGATTGGCATCGGCAGCGTCACAAGTCTCACCGGTTCCGATGGCCCACACAGGCTCATAGGCGATGACTACTTTGGGCAGCTCATCGGCGCCCACGCCTGCCAAACCCTTGGTTGTTTGGGAAATCACAACATCTTCTGTCTGCCCGGCGCGGCGTTCCTCTAAGGTTTCGCCTACGCAGAGGATGGGCTTAAGACCCATCTTCAAAGCCTGGATCACTTTCTTGTTGATGAGCTCGTCATCTTCCTTAAAGATCGCCCGACGCTCCGAGTGGCCCAGGATCACGTATTCACAGCCCACATCCAGGAGCATGGCCGCGGAAATCTCGCCGGTGAAGGCTCCCTGATCTGCGAAGTACATGTTTTGAGCTCCCAGGCGCACTTTAGACAAACCTAAAGCATTCAAGGCAGAAAGGCTTGTAAAAGGCGCGCAGATTACTACTTCCACGGGGCTGCCCTGAACGCTCTCCTCGAGCTGGCGCGCTGTCTCCAAAGCTTCGCCCACGTTTTTATGCATTTTCCAGTTTCCAGCAATTATGGGTGTACGCATCACTTCACCTCAATTATTTATCATCTAAGGCAGCTACACCTGGCAGAACCTTACCCTCGAGGAACTCCAGGGAAGCACCGCCGCCGGTGGACACATGGGTCATCTTATCTGCCAAGCCCATCTGTTCCACAGCAGCCGCCGAATCTCCTCCTCCAATCACTGTCACAGCAGACGAGTCGGCCAGAGCCTGGGCTACACTCTTGGTTCCGCCAGCAAAGGCTTCGAACTCAAAGACACCCATGGGCCCGTTCCAAACGACTGTACCCGCATTTTTGACAGCTTCGCTGAAACGTTTAGCCGTTTCAGGGCCGATATCTAGGCCTTCCCAATCGGCAGGGATCTCCTTGGCGGATACCACCTTGTTCTCAGCATCGGGAGCATACTCCTTAGCAGCAATAACATCTACGGGCAGGAGCAGCTCTACGCCCTTTTCCTTAGCCTTAACCAGAATTTCTCGGCAAAACTCCAGGCGCTCTGCATCAAGGATGGAATTTCCAACTTCATATCCCTGGGCCTTCAGGAAGGTGTAGGCCATACCGCCGCCGATAATCAGTGTATCCACTTTGTTGAGCAGTGACTCAATCACGGCGATCTTATCTTTGACCTTGGCTCCACCCAAAATCGCGATAAAGGGGCGCTTGGGATTCTCCACAGCACCACCTAAGAACTCCAGCTCTTTTTCCATTAGGAATCCAGAAACCGCTGGCAGGTAGTCTGCTACGCCTGTTGTAGAGGCATGGGCACGGTGGGCGGTTCCAAAAGCATCATTTACATAGACATCGCCCAAGGCAGCCAAGGATTTTGCAAACTCAGGATCGTTTTCTGTTTCTTCAGCGTAGAAGCGAACGTTTTCCAGCAAGAGCACTTCGCCTGGCTCTAGTTCAGCCACGGCCTTCTCCACTTCTGGACCGATGCAGTCATCTACTTTTTGAACTGGCTGGCCCAAGAGCTCGCTCAGGCGCTGGGCAATGGGATCAAGGCGAAAGGCATCATCGGGTTTGCCCTTGGGGCGTCCGAAGTGAGACATCAAAATCACCTTGCCGCCCTTTTTGATGGCATACTGTATGGTGGGCAGTGCGGCTCTAATTCTCTTATCGTCCGTAATAACGCCATCCTGCATAGGAACGTTGAAGTCAACGCGCATTAATACCCGTTTGCCCTGCACATCAATATCGGTAATGGTTTTCTTTGCCATAAACATCCTCCTTCTCGGCTGGAATCCCCCGCGCAGGGGGATTCCAGAAAAGATCCTTGTACTTGTTACTTGCGGGATTCCATATAGCGAATGAGGTCAACTACTCTCATGGAATAACCCCACTCGTTATCATACCAAGCTACCACTTTGAGCATGTTATCGCCCATGGTCTTGGTTAAAGCAGCATCCACGATGGAGGAATTGCTGTTGCCCATAAAGTCGGTGGACACCAGCGGGGCCTCTTCAAAGGCCAGAATGCCCTTGAGCTTGCCTTCAGCAGCTTTCTTGAGTTCAGCGTTGGCAGCTTCAGCAGTAACGGGCTTCTCAGTCTCTACAACCAAGTCCACTACGCTAACTGTGGAAACAGGAACGCGCATAGCAAAGCCATCCAGTTTGCCCTTGAGCTCAGGCAGGACCAAACCAACTGCAGCTGCGGCACCGGTGGTGGTGGGAACGATATTCATGGCAGCAGCACGGGCTCTTCTCAGGTCTTTGTGGGGCAGGTCGAGAATTCTCTGGTCATTGGTATAGGCATGGACTGTGGTCATGAGACCCTTCTTGATGCCGAAAGCATCGTTGATAACCTTGGCAAATGGTGCCAAGCAGTTGGTGGTGCAGGAAGCGTTGGAGATCACATGGTGGTTAGCTGGATCGTACTGATCTTCGTTTACACCCATAACGATGGTGATATCTTCATCCTTGGCAGGAGCGCTGATGATAACCTTCTTAGCACCTGCATCAATATGCCATTGAGCTTGATCCCGCTTGCGGAAAATGCCAGTGGCCTCAACAACGTACTCCACACCCATCTCGCCCCAAGGAATGTTCTTGGGATCGCGTTCGGCGAAAACCTTAATCTTCTTGCCGTTGACAACGATATTGTCATCTTCTACTGCAACCTCGGCGTTGAGGGTGCCATGGTTAGTGTCATACTTCAACAGGTGGGCCAAGGTTTTTGCGTCAGTCAAGTCGTTAACTGCTACAACCTCAAAATTGGGGTCGTCAATAACTCCCCGCAGGACCAACCGGCCAATACGACCAAAACCGTTAATACCAACCTTAATTGTCATGAATACTCCTCCTTACTGAATTTCTTTTATGCTCATCAACCTCCGGGCTACCCCCTCATCGGTAATGCAGACATCGCAATAACCTCTAGCTAAAACGGCCATCACAGCCCAGGCCTTACTCCTACCACCTCCAACGGCAACAACCAGGGGAATCCTTTCCAAGTCTTCCATGCGCAGGCCTACAGAAGTGGTATTGCGCACAATGCGGCCCTGGGCATCAAAGTAGCAGCCAAAGGCCTCACCCACTGCACCCGCTGCAATCAGCTCCATAAGAGAAGCGTCATCAAAGCCTCTTCTTCTGGCCATCTCTTCCGCGGTGCCGATACCATGGAGCAGTACGTTCGCTCGGCGCCCCAGGGCAATCACACTGCGAATCTTAGGCTCGTTTAGGATCTGCTCCAAGTTGCAGGGTAGAACATCTTCTGGGGCGTGCAGGAGCCGGTAGTTCCCCCCTAGGTTTTCCGCTAGGGCTACCGCAACGGAGTTAGCTTGGATCTTGATATCCTCGCCGAGGCCACCGCGGACGGGAACCACTGTCACGTTGCGCTGGCAATCATGGAGGCCCACAGACTCGGCTACACTGGCCAGGGTAGTTCCTCCTGAGACAGCCAAAATATCATGGTCCTTCAGCACTGCACAGAGATAGTCTGCTGCAGCCCTTGCCAAATCCCTGCGGCTGGCTGGATCCTTGTCACAGTCCCCAGGCACGATGATCATCTTCCTCACACCTAGGGCCTCCGCGAGCTTGTTCTCCAGCTGTTTCAGGTCGTAGAAACCGCGTACCACACTCTGGAGCTCAACAAAGACCTCTTCGCCTTCAGGTGTGAGCTGCACCCCTAAGGAGCTGGTGTGAAGTAGGCCCTGCTCCCGCAGGATATCCAGTTCTCCCCTGATCACCCGTTCCGAGCTGTCCATCTGGGCAGCAATATACCTGCGCCCGATAGGCCCTTGGCTGCGGATGATCCTCAGCAGGCTGTACCGCCTCTCCAGGAGCTCAGCTAATTCTGGCACAAGCTGCTGGAGGGCTCCAAAGCTGTTCATAATCCGCCACTCCCCTCGGGACATCTGGCGACCCACCGGGGTTTATTTTGTCCCGCCTCAGTCATAAGTATTCGTTTCCGGCATTTAATTCCCTCCGTAGAGTTGTTAATACTTGGGATCCAATTTGTCAAGTTGTCGTGCTTTTTCCCGAATCTGCCGGAAACGGTAGTTTACTCCCGATTTGCTCATTTTTGGCGTCATAAGCTCCCCTATCTCCTGCAGCGAGGCATAGGGGTATTCCCTGCGCAGCCTAGCCACTTCCCGCAATTTAGGCGGGAGCTCCTCTAGGCCGATGACAGAATCGATCAGATCAATATCCTCCAACTGGACCAAGGCCGCTTTGACCGTCTTGTCCACATTGGCAGTCTCACAGTTCACCAGGCGATTCACTTGATTGCGCATTTCCTTCATAACCCGTACATTCTCAAACTGGAGCAGCGCGCTGTGGGCCCCCATCAGGCTTAGGAGGTTGGCGATTTGACCACCATCTTTCATGTACACTACCAGAGAACCCTTCCTTTGGGTCATGCCTGCTTCCAGTCCCAAGGAAATAATGGTTTCCAGGATTTTGTGGGCGATGCGGCTCTGTTCCGTGGAAATCTCCAGGTGGTAAGTGCGTTCCGGGTTGGTGATGGAGCCGCCGCTTAAGAAAGCTCCCCGGAGATACGCTCTCCGGCAGCACTTTCGGCGGGGAACTCCTGTCTCTCCTGTAACGCTTTGATCTTTCAGCTCCTGGTAGACTTGTCCCGCTGGGACGCGCCCCAAAACCCGCACTGTGCAGACCTGCGACCGACGGGACCTAGACCTCACCATCAACACCTGGGTGGGCAGATCTGGATAGAGCCCCTTCAGAAGAAGCAGGATTTTGCGAGCTACGAAGGGGGAGGGGGTATTGAAGTCTAGGAACTGGTTGTGCTTGCCCAGGAGAAAGCCGCTCAGTTCATAAAAAGCACTCAACTCCGCCACCCGGCAGCAGCGAGCACTGGGAATCACCCTAGCCAATTCTTGGCGGGTATCGTCAGAAAACGCCAACTAGTTCTCCTCCTTCTTTCCCCAAGATCCACACCCGCACCCTCCACTTTTGGATCTCAGCTTTGACGATCACAGGCAGTGGGGAATCGTTGCGGAATTTAAAGTCAGTGTAGGGCCAAGCCACCGCGGCATCCATCCCGTGTTTAATGTAACTTGGGGCAATGGAATGGATGCGGCGCTCTACAATCTCCAGCCCGGCTAGGCGCACCGCGTTGTACAATGTGGTTGAAGTCTGGCACACCCCGCCACCCACACCGGGAACCACAGCCTCCCCCAAGATGATAGGGGCATTGCGATAGCCGGCTTCGGGCGTGCGTTCCCCAACAACCTCATTAAAGGAAAAAACCTCTCCCGGCATGACGATGGTGTTGTTGATGGCCTGCAGCGACAGGCGGATGTTGTGCACCCGATCGGGGCTGCCAATGACAGGGGTGGAAAAATCACCTAGAACATCGGTGAGCTGCACCAGATGCTCAGTACGAAAAAGCGGCACCACTGGAATGCCCTCCAGATCAAGCTTCGTGTGGGCCGGTGCCGTCACTATATCATGCACTATCTTATCCACATCGAAGTAAATGCCGTCCTCATGGGGAACAATTTCACCGGTAACCTTATCCAACCCGGCGGGCGAAGGAGGTCGGAGACGTGAGCGCACCATCTGCTCCACGATCACCCGCACCTCTCCTGGATAGTAATACTCCATAGCCCGCTCTTCCAAGTACACCCCGGCATTTACCCCGAAGAACCGGCGGTGGATAGTGCGGTAGACAGAGGGAAGGCCCACCCCCAAAGTGGTGATCAACAGCAAAAGGCCAGCTAATCTCCGCATATTCTCCCCCCCTAGCCAGTTTATTCTGGCTGGGGGGAAAATAACCCAGATCAGGGCTAAACGGCACGGATTCCGGGATGCTTGCCTTTATCCCGGCTCTCCGCCAAGCGGATAATCTCCTCTGCCAGCTTCAGACTGGCGTGGCGAACCAGGTTGCGCTGGTCTAGAACGTCTGCGGCATGGACTTTGATACCCATACGTTCAATAACACTAATATCGGCCCGCACAGGATGGGCCCCCTGCTGAGCGTACTTTTTTGCTTGAGCACTGGAAACCCCAGCCTTATTCACGATCACATAATCAAGGAGGGAAGGCTCACCCAAGTGCTCCAAAAGCGCCTGCACATGGTCGCTGGCAGTGTAGCCATCTGTCTCCCCTGGCTGCGTCATTACATTGCAGACATAGACGCAGAGCGCAGGCGTAGTCGCGATGGCTTCGGCAAAGCCTGGGATGAGCAGATTGGGAATAATGCTGGTGTACAGGCTGCCTGGCCCTAAAACCACTACATCGGCATGGAGAATGGCTTCGATGGCCTCGGGCAGGGCCTTGGCATCCATTGGGTCCAGAAAAACCTTCTCAATCTTCTTGCCCTGCTCTGGGATACAGCTTTCCCCCAACACCCTCGAGCCATCGGTATAGACAGCCCCTAAGCGCACAGCATCCAGCGTGGAAGGGAGAACCTTTCCCCGTACTGCCAGAACCTTGCTGAAGGCCCTGATCCCTTCCTCAAAATCCCCGGTAATGTCTGTCATAGCTGCGATAAAGAGGTTGCCGAAACTGTGGCCCTGCAGCCCCTCACCCCAGGAAAAGCGGTATTGAAACAGGGTTTCCATCAGGGGCTCCGTGTCAGCGAGGGCAATTAAGGTGTTGCGGACATCTCCAGGAGGCAGGATGCCCAAATCGTGCCGGATCCTCCCGGAGCTCCCTCCATCGTCGGCAACGGTTACTATGGCTGTAATATTGGATGTATGCTCTTTTAGACCCCGGAGCATGGTGGACAGGCCTGTGCCTCCTCCAATGGTTACGACACGCAGTCCTTTCTGCAGGTTGCGGGTTTTGTAAACATGCTCCACCAGGTCAGGTGCATCACCGGGGCGGACCGCCTCCACCACCGACCTGATCACATTGCGAACCCCTACACTAAGGCAAAGTACACCTGCGAGGACCAGAACCGATCCAAGAGCGAAGGGATTGGCTGACCACTCCCCTGCCCAAATCAGGATCCTCCTTTCCCAGAGGGACATTAAGGGCGTATTGAGCATAACCACTACCCCAGTGGCAATGGCAAACACCCCAACCATTAAAAGGACAACCCAGCGCTTGACACGCATGCCCGGGTATAACCATTTTAGTTTGCTCATGCTAGCCACTCCCACTCTAATCCTAGGGCATACATCCTGAAGATGTTCAAATTCACAATTTGCTGGCCGCTGCCTGGTCCACTACCAAGGTTGCCGCTGGGTGCAGCTGCAGTACTGAGGCGGGAACCTCTGTCGTTACCGGGCCGTACACTGCGGCATAGATGGCATCGGCTTTACTGCCGCCGCTGGCCATGAGGATGATCTCCTTAGCCTGCATAATCGTCTTAATGCCCATGGAAATCGCCTGTGTAGGCACCTCATCTATAGATTCGAAGAAACGCGAGTTATCTTTGATAGTACTCTCGGCCAAATCCACTACCCGCGTGATGGTTCCAAACTCACTGCCTGGCTCGTTAAAACCGATGTGGCCGTTACTACCAATTCCTAGAAGCTGAAGGTCGATGCCGCCAGCCTGCTTGATCAGGTCTTCATAGCGCAGGCACTCAGCTTCCAAATCTTCAGCCACTCCATTGGGGATGAAGGTCTGCTCCTTCTTGATATTTACCTTAGAGAAAAAGTTCTCTTCCATGTACCAGCGGTAGCTCTGGGGATGATCCGGCCTTAAGCCCACATACTCATCCAGGTTAAAGGTGGTAACCTTGCTGAAATCCGTCCCCATCTTGTGATACTCCACCAACAGCTTATACACGCCCAGGGGCGAGCTCCCTGTGGCCAGCCCGAGCACACTGTGGGGCTTTTTGCTGATCTGCCCATAGACAATTTTCGCCACTTCCGCACTCATGCTGTCAAAATTGGCTACTACAACAACCTTCATGTTTATCCCCTTTCTCCATCATTCCGCGCTGTAAACCACGCGGCCTGCGATAATGGTCTTCTGGACCTCAAAATCAGCAGTAAGCAGCACGAAATCTGCTCTATTGCCCTCTCTAATCCACCCTCGGTGCTCCAGCCCCAAGGTTCGGGCTGGGTTTAGGCTGGCCATGCGGAACGCATCCACAGGATGAACCCCAATTTCTTCTATCATATTGCGCACAGCCTGCTTTAATGTTAGGGTACTCCCAGCCAGGGTACCGTCAGCAAGACGAGCAGCACCATCCTGGACGAAGATCTCATTATCACCAAGCACGTATTCACCATCGGGAAGACCCGTGGCCTGAACTGAGTCTGTAACCAGCACTAGGTGTTCCACGCCCACAGTGCGCAGCAGCACCTGGATGGCGCCGGGGTGCACATGGATCAGGTCTGCGATCAGCTCTGCATACAGACCCGGCGTGGCCAAGACGGCGCCAACCACACCAGGCTCCCTATGATGCAGGCCCCTCATGCCGTTGAAAGTGTGGGTGACATGGGTGATGCCGCTCTTGAACCCCTGCACAGCCTGATCATATGTGGCATCAGTATGCCCGATGGAAACAGTTACTCCCCGATCCTTCAGCCACTGCGCGGCTTCCAAGCTGCCAGGCACTTCCGGGGCTAAGGTCACCAGGCGCAGCTTCTCGCCTAGGACTGCATGGAGTTCCTCCAGCTCCGAGGTGCTGGCGGGGCGGATAGCGGGACCGTACTGGGCCCCTTTGTACTTCTCATTGATGTAGGGCCCTTCCAGATGGATGCCCAATACTTCGGCCCCGTCTTCTAGATCCTGATAGTCTGCCACAACCTGGCTCACCAAGCGGGTTTTCTCTTCCAGCGCTGTTACCGTGCTGGGGAGAAAGGCTACAGTGCCGTTTTTCGCAACAAAGCGGGCCATAGTTTCCACAGCTTCCCTGGTTCCATCCATAAGCTCCGCTCCATCAGCACCATGCATATGCACATCAATCAGCCCCGGGGCAATCAGGCCGCCCTGGGCGTCAATAACCTGAAAAACGTGGGGAGAAGCGGCCGCTAGGATTCTTTCTCCCTCTTCTTCCCCTCCCACAAACATAATGCGGTCGCCAATGGTGACAACCGTGCCTTTGTGAATTAGATTATCGGTCACAATGGTGCCGTTGGTTATAATCAAGTGTTTCACTTCAGCGCTACCTCCTTATGGGTTATCTAATTCGTGTTTACACAAGGCGTTCCTGCCAAATTAACATAGAATAAATATGAATACATCTTGCATATTATCACAGCCATGGTATAATGAACGTAATTTGTATCTCGAGAAAGGATGTTCACCGTGAAGAGACTGTCTGTATTCTTACTCGCTGTTGTACTTGTCATGAGCATAGGGACACTAGCTCTCGGGCAGGGCGTGCTCAAAGTGGCAACGGAAGCTGGATTTATGCCCTTTGAATACGTGGATGCCCAGAGCGGAGAACTGCTGGGTTTCGACATGGATCTGATCAGAGCCATTGGGCAGGAGCTGGGCCTGGAAGTGGAAATCGACAACATCAGCTGGGACGGTTTGATTCCAGCACTGCTCAACAACAACTATGATGCGGTAATCGCCGGGGTTACCATCACAGCTGAACGGCAGGAAGCAGTGGACTTCTCAGAACCCTACTTTGAATCGGTGCTCACCATTGTGGCCAAGACTAGTGCAGCGGACATCACTGGACTGGAAGGGCTTGAGGGGAAGATTGCAGCGGTTCAGATTAACACCACAGGCGATTTTGTAGCCAGCGACCTGGTGGATGCAGGGGAACTCAAGAGTGTATCCCGCTATGACACAGTAGCAGATGCCATGCAGGCAGTAATTATCGGAGCCGCAGATTTGGTCATGATCGACCTACCGGTGGCTAAAGCATACCTGGAGGCCAATCCCGCGGCACCGCTGCAGCACATCGGCCCGGTAACAGACAACGAGTTCTACGGCATCGCGATCAACAAGAATAATAAGGGCCTTTTAGAACAGATTAACGGTGCCCTGGCCCAGTTGAAAGCCAAGGGAACCTACGACGAAATCTATCAAAAATGGTTCGGAGCAAACTAAAGGTAATCAGAATGGTGTAAACAGGTGCGCAAAGCTTGCGCACCTGTTTCTGGGAAGGAGAATCACATCTTGGGCTTTCGTTGGGATTTAGTCTGGAGCTCAGTGCCCACCCTGCTGCAGGGGGCGAAGCTCACTGTACAACTAACCTCCATAGCTGTCTGTTTCGGAATTATCCTCGGTACCATCGCCGGCATGGCTAGAATATCAAAAGGCCCCCTGCGCTTGGTTGCCGCCTCTTATATCGATATCATCCGGGGAACTCCCCTCCTGGTGCAGACCTTTTTGATTTTCTACGGACTGCCCAGCCTCATATCCCGTCCCATCCCTGCCTATGCAGCAGCTGTTCTAGCCTTGAGCATCAACAGCGGAGCCTATGTAGGCGAAATCGTCCGGGCAGGAATCCAAGCCATTGACAAAGGACAGTGGGAGGCCGCCTCTTCCCTAGGGCTGTCCGGCAGCCAGACCATGGGCCTGATTATTCTCCCCCAAGCCTTCCGCAAGATCCTGCCTCCCTTAGGCAACGAGTTCATTGCCCTGTTAAAGGACTCGTCCTTGGTATCTGTGATTGCCCTGGAGGAACTGGTTCGTAAAGGTCAGCTCATTATCGGGCGCACGTTCCGGCCCTTTGAAGTCTGGTTAGCGGTGGCTCTGATTTACTTCATTATGACCTTTACCGTATCCCGTCTGGTCAACGTAGTGGAGAAAAGGGTGGACGCGAACTAGGGCTGGCCGTTTTCCACAGGCGGTAATCGGTACCGCTTATATGAAGGTCCAGATTGTTTCCTAGAAGCCGCGAGGCCACTCTGGTCCCCACCCTCTTTTCTAAGTCATTGGGATGGTAGTTGGTGGTAAAAACCGTTGGTTTATAATTACTCAGCCGCCCATCTACAATGATCAGCAGGCGTTCCTGAGTCCACTCTGTGCCCCGTTCACTGCCCAGGTCGTCCATGATCAAAAGATCTGCAGCCAAAAGGGGCTCTAGGGGCACATTGCTGGTGCGCATCTTCTCCAACAGCAGAGGAACATAGACAAAGGCCACTGAGTACTTCTCCCTCAGCTCATTGGCAATGGCAGCCGCTAGATGGGTCTTGCCCGTACCTGGATCCCCTGACAGCATCACCCCTTTACCGTCTTTGACCTTGGCAAAATTTCGAGCGAACTGCTCGCTGCCCTCGTAGGCACGTTTGTTGAAGGGATTCACTTCGAAATCCGCGAAAGTCTTTCCCTGGAGCGCAAGGGGCAGGGGGTTAGAGGGCGGGATGGCCAGCATGGCCTCTCGTTGGGCTCGCTTCAGGGCCCGTTCTTTTTTTATGCAGTCACAGTCGGTGACAAGCCAGAGACCCTTACCCACAGCAGCGGGCATGGGGATGGGATGGTGCTTGTAGATCTTGTGGCGTTCTACCCCGCAGTCGGGGCAGATTTCACCCCGCCGGCTGCGGCGCATGCCGTACTTAATCATCCAAGAACGAAAAAAGGCTGCGGTCCTGCCACGTGGGACCGAAGACGAAACCCTTCTTCTGGATTTTATCTTGAGTGCCATGGGCTGCTTCCCCTCCGTTCTTCTTCTGATCTTCGCTGATTGCCGACCAATAGGCCCGGAAACGTTCGTCAGTAGTAATGCCGTGCAGCAACCAATCCTCAATAATGCGGTAGATATAATTAAATGAAACATGCATATTCTTGCCTGACAGGCGTCTACGCCTCTGTTCCTGCTTGGCCCTGAGAATGGCGCAGCCAATGACAAAGGGGGTCATGCCTTCATCTCGGGCCGCTAAGAGCTTTTCTTTTTGCGCGCTGGACAGCGGCGCTACCTTCTGTTCATACAACGCAAAAACGTCCTCCATCTTAGGTTCCACGTATCCACCTCCACAGCAAGAAGTATCTGTTAGACATACACTCTTTCCACTCGACTGCTCAGGGTGCAGGTAATCTCATAGTTGATGGTTCCCAAGTGCCTGGCCCAGGTGTCGGCACTAACCTCCAGACGGCCATCTGAACCCAAGAGGATCACCTCATCACCTATGGCAACCGGCAGATCTCCTACGTCCACCAAGGTATGGTCCATGGTGACTTGTCCCACGATGGGACAGTACTGTCCTTTGATGATCACCTGGGCCTTATTGCTCAAACCCCGAGACAGCCCATCGGCATAGCCAATGGGCAGGACAGCCAGGGAGGTTTCCTTCCAGCTGACATAGGTACCGCCATAGCTTACTGCACTGCCTGGGGGCACCCGCTTCACGAAGGCAACCCTGGTCTTCAGACTTAAGGCGGGTTTGAGGTCAATGGGCCTGCGGGTGTCGGGGTACATGCCGTAGATACCCAACCCCACACGGACTAAGTCCAAACGGGACTGTGGGAAAAACAAAGTGGCCGCGGTGTTGGCCGCATGATAAAGGGGGATGGAGATATTCCGTGCAGCTAGGTCTGCCCTGACGCGGCAGAAACGCTCCCACTGCCAGGCAGTATACTCCAGATCTTCATCCTCAGCTCGGGCAAAATGGGTGAACACACCCTGTATTTCCAGGCCAGGCAGGCTCTGCACCAGTTCCACCAAGTCACCAAAATCGCAGGGGAGCAGGCCCAGCCTGCCCATACCTGTATCCACCTTAATGTGGACTTTAGCCGTTTTCCGCTGAGCCACTGCAGCTTGGGACAGCAACCGGGCTATATGAGGTTCGAACACGGTGACAGCCAAATCGTAGGCTACGCAGATATCTAGTTCATCGGCACCCACTGCTCCCAGAACCAAGATGGGGGCGGTAATGCCACCTCTGCGTAGGCGCACAGCTTCTTCCGGCAGAGCAGTTGCCAGCCAATTGGTTCCATGGGCAATCATGGTATACGCCGTTTCCAGGGCACCATGGCCATAGCCATTGGCCTTCACTACAGCCATCAGCTCGCAGCCCGGCCCGATTAAACTGCGGAACTGCCGCACATTATGGGCGATATGATCTAGACTAACCTCAGCCCACACTTGTCTGGCGAGCTTGCTCATGGAACCACTCCGTCCTAACGCAGAATCTCTTGTATGAAGTTAAGGCAGTCGCTGGCCCGTACGCCCCTGGCGCCTGATACTGCTGCCCTATCTCCCGCCTTGCCGTGCACATAGGCGGCCAGCGCTCCCGCCCTGAGGGGATCCAATCCCTGGCCTAAAAGGGCCGCTATCAAGCCCGTTAACACATCGCCTGTACCAGCTGTAGCCAGGCCATGATTCCCCGTACTGTTGATGTAGACCTGTTCTGAACTGGCTGTAATGGTGGGTGCCCCCTTGAGCACCACAACCAGATCCCACTGCTGTGCGAAACTAGAGGCAGCACCTACACGGTCGGCATTTACAGTGGCGGCATCAGACGACAGCAGGCGAGCCATCTCACCTGGATGCGGCGTCAGCACCCACTTCCGGCGCCTGCTCTGGGGGACACTTTTCAGGAAATCCAAACTCAGGGCGGCCAGCCCATCGGCATCGATCACCGCGGGGCCGTTCCAGCTGCTGAGCAGATCCTGCACTACTTTCACTACCTGGCGTCCCCTACCCAATCCAGGCCCAATAGCCAGGACATCCTTGCCCTCAGTGAGGCTGCGGAGCTTCTCTAAGCTTCCCTCACCGAGGGTTCCCCCTTCTGCTGCCGATACAGGAACCACGATCACCTCATCAGGTGGAAAGCGATTGTAAATGCCCTCTGGCACTGCTGCCGTCACCATGCCCCCGCCGCCCCGCAGCACCGCTTGGGCGCAGAGGGAGGCAGCACCTGCATAGGTAAGGGAACCGGCAACCACCAGAGTATGTCCATGGGTCCCCTTATGGGACCAGGGCTTACGCTCTGGCAGCCAATTTAGGGCCTGCTCCCCCACCAGCTCCCTGGCAACTTCCTCTGCCACGAGGGGGAACCCCAAATCCACTACAATGTTCTTCCCAGCATAGGCTTGGCCTGGATAGAGCAGACAGCCTAACTTGAGCAGCCCCAAATTGATAGTGAGATCCGACTCGATGGCGATACCCTGCACTTCCCCAGTATTGGAGTTCACTCCTGTGGGGCAGTCTACCGCTACTACCGGGCACTGGATTTCGTTCACTAATTTGGCCAATGCTTCTAAGTCTCCATCCAACCTACCGGAAAAGCCGGTTCCCAATACGGCGTCCACAATCACATCAGCAAAGCTGAGGCTGAACTTGAGCTTGTTGAGCTGGCTGAAGTTGACAGGAGTGATATCCGCCCCCAACTTCTGCAAGACTGCTAGGTTCGCAGCGTTCTCCCTGCTGGGTTTCTTTTCGCTGTTCACCAAGTACACCTTGACCCTGGTACCCAAGGTTAGAAGCTGCCTGGCGGCTACCAGCCCATCACCACCGTTATTGCCCGGTCCGGCTAGAATATGGATGCGTTTGGACTCTAGGGGAGCAAACTCGGCTTTCAACACTTCAACGATGCGGCTGCCTGCGGTTTCCATCACCACCAGAGCAGAGAGGCCTAGACTCGCAAAGGCCTTCTTCTCCAGAGCCTGCATCTCAGCACCAGTTACAACCCGCATGGTTACTCCTCCCCCAAGGCTAT
>DURH01000037.1 GCA_012837385.1 Bacillota bacterium | reverse complement strand
CCGAAAAGACTAAGCAGAAGCTAACAACAGGCACCTGGCAGCACACGATGCTGGAAGCCAATCTCAGAGGCCTTTATATAGCCTCGAATCTGCTAGACAGAGCGCAATAGCCAAAAGGCCAGGCAAGTGCCTGGCCCATGTCAACTCTTCGCTCCCTTTCTCCAATAGTAAATCGCCAACTGGGTCCGGTCCCTCAGCTGCAGCTTATCCAAGATGATGGACAGGGTGTTGCGCACCGTTCCTTCACTAATGAACAACTGCTGAGCTATCTCACGATTAGAAAGGCCTTCAGCCACGAGCTCGGCTATTTCCTGCTCCCTCGTGGTCAGTAGCTCCAAGGCTTCCTTTTTCGGTTCCACAAGCTGCTTCAGCACATCACTTGCTACAACAGAGGCCCCTGCTGTCAAGCCGCGCAACTGTTGAGCCATGGCCGAAACCTCCTGGGACTTGAGCAAATACCCTTCTGCGCCAGCCAGGATGGCTAATCGGATGTTTTGCTCATCCTTAAATGTTGTGAGCATCACGATCCGAACATGGGGCCAGTTCTGCTTGATCTGGCGGGCGGCTTGGATTCCGTCCATCACAGGCATCTGGATGTCCATCAACACCACATCTGGAACCACGTCATGGCACTTGGCAATGGCTTCCGCACCATTGAGCGCAGTTCCCATCACTTCCATATCTTGCTCGCGGGACAACAATACCTCAAGACTCTTGCACACTAAGGGGTCGTCATCTACAATCAAGATTCTCATGCTTCGTCCTCCCTAGTGTCCCCTAAGCGATCACGCCTTTCGAGGGGCAAGACGCACACCAGGCGAAAACCATTGGTATCATCAACTGAGATACTCCCCCCAACTGAACGCGCGCGCTGCCGCAAATTCCTCAGCCCCACACCGTCTTTTGCTTTTCCGGCAGCTTCCCCATCATTTTGCACGCACAACCTGACAAGAAACGGGTTGACGTCAAGGAACACGTCCACCTGCCTGGCTTGGGAATGTCGAACCACATTCGTCAGCCCTTCTCTCAGGCAAGCCTCCAACACACTCCAGAGATAGGCAGGTAGATCAGAGGTAGCGCCAAACACATGCAGCTCCAATGGGCAAGCGGTGAAGCTGCGGCAGATCTCCTCAAAACGCTCGATTCCCACAGGCACCACAGGCTTAATGCCGTGAGCGGCTTCCCGAAGCTGCCTGGCGCTGCTGGTCAACCGTTCTTTGGTATGCTCTAACATCTCATCCGCGAGGGGATCGCTTTCCTGCCGCAATTTCTCAAATGCTTGGAGCGCTAAGACGGCGCCAGTTAGTTCGTGACCAACGTTGTCATGCAGGTCCTGAGCGATCCGATTGCGCTCTGCTAGTTCCGCCATGCGAGCTATTTGAACATTTGCTGTCAGTAATTCCTCCCGAAGGCTCTCGAGCTCATAGCGCTCCCGCCGCTGGCGGTCCGCTTCGTCCCGGTACACGCCTGCTTCCTCAGCCCAGGCTCGAATAACCCAACCAGAGAGCGCGGCCTGCAGGAGAACCACCACTAAAGGTAAAGACGATTGGAAATAGATGCAGCCGAGCAATCCTGGGATGAACAGCCACGCTCTCCCTCCCCGGACCGCTTCAAATAGAGGAAGGCCTAATCCGTATACAGCGCCCGGCCAGAAGGGAACAGTCCCCAGGCAGAACAGTTGGTCCAGCAATACTGTCCAGGCAGGCAAAGAGAAACGCCAGCGCGCCAGTGCCATAATGGTCAGCAGCAAAAGAAGGACTACACCCGCCACCCTGCCAGGGCCACTCAGCCAGAGCAGAGTCAGCAGAAGCAGTCCGGTAACTTGCCAAATCGTTGTACTCGTACGGGGATCCAGTTGTCGCCACCTATGAGCCATAGCCCCACACCTTAACATTCCGATCTAAGTGAGCCGCCTCATACTACCCAGCAGGACGAACGCGGCGCTGTACAGCAGCATCACAACAAGAGGGGTTGCCAGCCCCATTAAGCCGGCCCCGTGCGCTGTGGACAAGAGGCCTTCCGCTAACCAATAGGTGGGCAGCAGCATCGCGAGGCGCCGAAAGAGGGCAGGCATAGCCTGTACTGGCCAAATCATTCCCCCAAGCATCATCATCAAAGGGATAACCCCGGTTATGGTTGCGACGGCCCCTTCCCTATTGCGAAATAGGGAATACCAGGCCAGGGAAAAACCTAGAGAGGTGATGGAAAAACAGGAAAAAACTAGGAACAGCAGCCCTGGCGCCGCCAACATGCTCCCATGAACCGCGGTACCCATCGTAACTATAATACCGCTCAAACCAACTAGAATCAACGCGTAGGCCCCTAAATTCTGCCAGAGATACTGAGAGTGTCTGACAGGTGCTAGCCCAACGCGCAGCAGCGTACCCTTGATCCTATCCTCCATCACTATGGCGGCCATGCGGGCAGCGATGAACATCAGCGCCATCCCGAAATACTGAAAGCCCATTGGTAAAGGAAACCACCCGCTAACAGGTATAAACACCACAGCCATGGGTACCAGCGTGACCAAGATGATGTTGGCAGGACGCCGGAGAAATCGCTTGAGTACGAAACGAAAAATAGTCATGCAAGCTTCCTCCTCCCGAAATAGATGGAAGCGGTTACCAATGCTGTGGTAGCCAGCAGCAGAATAGCTAAGCTGTACAATGCCTCGTTCCCATAGCGGCCTGTCATAATGTACAGCATTACGTTCCGTGACAGCGAGAGTGGGTTTCCGTACCTGGCCAGGAAGTTGAATACTAGGGTGTTAGGCAGCTGGAACCATACACCAGCAAGGGCAAAGGAGCCCAAGCCATAGACCTCTCCCAATCTCTCTCCCAGTTTGTCGGTCTTCACACTCAAGGCGATCAGCATGTATACCAGCTGGTTGAAAGCGGAGAAGAACAGGAGCAGCCCCAAGATGACGAGGAAACTGCCCCAGCGTACGCCGTAAACCCAATGGGTATACAGCACCATGGCAAAGCCTTGGAAGGCGCTGAACAAGGAAGATGATATTAGTATGGAAAGAGCATGGCAAAAAGGTGGATAGGGCAGCGCCTGCAAGCGCCACTTCCTGGGCGAAAACAGATCACTGCGCAGAAAATCGAGAGTGTAGTTTCCCCCCAGAAGCTGGAAGGCAAAGATAATGACCATAGCCACACCGTCTATGGCTGGAATCCCCAGGGCAGGATCAACTGCGTCACCGACCACTAGGCCTATGACACTGATCAAGGCCAATGGCAACACCACCAAGATAGCCAATCCAAGATATCCTCTCAACATTCTCCGGAACATGTAGCAGCTTGACTTGAGCAGCATATCTACTCTTCACCCCCGTCCCGGAGTTGTTTCCCGGTGAGGGTCAAGAAAACATCTTCCAGTGTCGGTCTTTCGGCGTTTATGGAGAGGACGCCGCCGGCCTCGCTCGCCGCAGCTAATACTCGATCTAGGTTGCCAAATCCTACCTGCGTTGTGATGCGGACAATTCTGTCCTCCACAACCACTCCCTTTACTCCCTCGAGTTTGCGTAGGTTCTGGAGAAGCGGCTCTGTAACATCAACAACTTCCAGCCGGATCCGCTCCTCATGCCGAATCTGCTCCACCAGGTCGCTGATGGTTCCTTCGGCGATAACGTGTCCTTGGTCCAGAATAATCACCCGCGATGCAATGGCTTGGACTTCTTCCATATAGTGAGTAGTGTATAGAACCGTCGTTCCCTGTCTGTTCAGCTCGCGAACCGTTTCCAGGATATGTCTGCGTGACTGGGGGTCAACGCCGACTGTCGGCTCATCCATGATAAGGAACTCAGGTGCGTGCACTAGGGCACAGGCGATATTCAGCCGCCTGCTCATACCGCCTGAAAACTTGGCTGGAAGTCTGTTGGCATATTTTGCTAGCCCGACAATCTCCAAGGCATG
This sequence comes from Bacillota bacterium, assembly GCA_012837385.1. Taxonomy (GTDB): domain Bacteria; phylum Bacillota; class Limnochordia; order Darwinibacteriales; family Darwinibacteriaceae; genus DTU010. Next base: position 6,382 of record DURH01000037.1, on the reverse strand, counting down.
TTGAACGCGCTGCTTAAGCCCTGGCCCCCGCAGTCCATAGATCCCGCCAAAAAACTCCAGATTCTCGCGGGCGGTCAGGTCCTGGAAAACCGAGACCTCCTGAGTCACAAAACCTATTCTACGCTTCGTTTCCAGCGTGTTATCCCCCAAGGGCCTCCCAAATAGCTCGATTTCTCCAGAGTCAACTCCGATCAGGCCCGTTAAGGCGAAGAGCAGGGTTGTTTTCCCGGCACCGTTCGGACCCAGCAGACCGACGATCTCTCCCTTCCCCATCTCTATGCTGACGTTGTCCAGCACCAAATGGGTACCGTAGCGTTTCACGATATCTGCCATGCGCGCGATCACCATGTGGCTCCCCCTCGTCTCGTTCTTCATTGCTGTCATAATATCAAGAACGAATGCCGGTTGGTAGTGACAAATGTAACGAGTTGAGCAACCATGTATGCTCCTGTACGCTAGCGGTTACCTCAGCGGCTCCAACCTTGAACCCCACCCTGCTTCCTTGGGAGGCTATCCTCTGTAAATGCCAGCGTGGCCACCATAAGGTGACCACGCTGCTGTTCCCGAATCCATCAAAAACCAATATTCGAAAGCTCCCTTAGAATCTCCTCCAGTTCTTGGAGAAATGCTGCATCCGCTAGGCGTTCTTCCCTACCCCGTTCCACAGCTCTCCCCAGGCGGAGGATAATCGATGCCAAAAGCCCGAGGGGCTCCTTCGCTGCCGGCTCTTGGGCCAGGGTACGGGCACCAATGAGGCATACCGCATCAATTTCGTTAAAACCTGGCACTTGGTCGGTTTGGAGCGTCAGCCTAACCCGCCGTGCAGGGACATCGACCTTGACATTGTCGATGGAGAAGATGCGGGCTTCTTCTGGAGCAGCTTGGGCTCTGCCCTGCCAGACTACATATGCCCTTCCTGTTTCATCAATAATCTCAGCCTTGACGATAGCCCCTGGATTATAGGTTTCATACACATCGATACGCTTCACATACACGGCCTCGTCGTAGAAGAGTTCAACCCACTCCTCCCCTCTGTCGCCATAAGCCGCCGTCCAAGCGTGATCGTAGTCACCGTATTTAGGATAAACATCTGGTACGCCAGTCATATGCTCAGGAGTCCACCGGTCCTCCCGGTATTGACTGCTCGCTTTAGCGCCGCTCGCCCACTGGATTACCATGGCGGCCTCCGCCTGAGTTTGAGGCAATGGGGAGGTGCGTCTGCCTGTAATACTCACCGCGTCAATCTCGTTCCAACCACCGACGGAGTCGGTATCCAGAGTTATCCGCACCCGTTGGCACGGTACTGTAACGATGCCATTCTTCACACTAAACACCCTTGCGGAAAATCCCGCAGATCCCCCTTTACCTTCCCAGATCAGGTGCCCGCGACCTGTCGTGTCTATCAGCTCCACTTTTACGATAGCCCCTGGATTGAAGGTTTCGTAGATGTCCACGCTTTCTACATAAACGGCCTCCTCAAATCCCAGTTCCACCCACTGTAGACCATTGTTTATTGCAGAAGGGGCCCAAGCACGGCCGTCATCCCCATAGTTAGGGTAGAAATCGGGCTGACCCAACATCTGCTTTGCCGACCAGTCTCCACCTCCATATTCACTGCTGGCAGTGGCTGTTATGGCCCACTGCGTAAAAGACTGCCCCTGGACCTCACAGACAGTCCCAAACACGATCAACACAGCGAGGAGCGCAATCATCAACGAGTTTTTATGCATTATCCTTCCCCCAGTCTCTTATTTAAACAAAAGATTGTTGCAGCGCTCACAACGGTCGTTCTGAATCGGGTTCCTTCTCCGGCAGACGTTGCAGTAGATCACCTCGTCCTTTGATTTGTCATACTTCTCAATAGTCTCCACGGCGGGATGATATCGAACACGGTCTCCAATTTCTAGGTAGTCATACATGTCTCGATCCCATTTGCGCCCGACAATCCGCTTTGTTTTGCCCCCATCAGTTTTGATCAACACTATGTACTCCATATACGATGGGCCGCTGATCTCTCTTTTTTCATAGCGCCTTTTCTCCAGCTTTTTCACAACCACGCCTTCCCAACCTCGCTGGTTCATGTTTGCGAAACGCCACAAGTTGAGCGCCAGCATGAACAGACCCAAAACTCCACCGATGATTAACGCATCGTTGAGGGGCATTTCATCGCTGAACAGACCTGCAAGGAGAAAACCTACCGGAAACAGCAGAGTGAGAACCACGGCGAATCCCAGGGACGATTTCCTGTTCTTTTTGATGGTTTCCAACATTTCCGGGGAATCGGCCACACGGGACCAGCCCACTAAGGGGCGCTCTTCTTCAGGCATCTGATCGCTCTCCCTTTCTCGATTTCTTCCTCCAAATTTCACGTCTCAGCATCCAGAACAAACCTACAGATCCAAGGATGGTAACGACGTAGTGGAATATTCCTGCTACGCCCAACTCTCCAAAGTCTACAAGATGGGCTGGTTTGTTCACCCTAGGGAAGAAGGGCAGATAGCTGATGAGCTCCATACGGGTCTCGCCCTCCTTGAGGTTCGACCACGCTTCATCGCTTCTGTAAGTAGAATGGCCCTTGTACTCTATTCCGTCCACCGAAAAACTATAGCCTTTGGTTACCGTTCGTGACTCGTTGCTGGGCGCACGCCTGTCGTCGATGCGATTGCTGTAGCTGGTGAGCGTTCCAATTGTCGTCTCGCCGAATATGCCTAGGGCTATAATGCTCACGCTGTTGTAAATGGCATAAAAAAGGGCGAAGACAACAATCGCCATGATTACAGGATTGATCCGTTCATCCTTTTTCGCCTTAGCCTTCTTCTTCACCGGCCCCCAGCCCCTCCCTCTAGCTCTGTCTTTAGATTAACGCGCTAGGCTGGACATGCCATCCCCTTTTCGGTGGATATAAAGAAAAACGCCCTCATACTTTAGTATGAGAGGCATTTCTTTTCAGCACAGTTATGATCAGCTAGGCGCGATTTTCCACGTCGTACTTGGCATAAATGTTGCGGGCATGGGTCTTCACAGTGCTTTCACTGATATACAGCATTTCCGCGATCCCCGTTCCCTGAACTAGCTGGGAACGCTGACACTTGGCAATACCGGATGGATGGAGTTACATGGCGGCCCTATTCTCAACAACCAGGCAGAGGCTGAACACAATTTCGACACCGACCATAGCTATGGCTAGCACATAGGGCGCAAAGTAAAGCCCGACTAACAGCGCCAGGAAAGGTATTGCGATCGCGAATGCCATGTAGGACTTTGATTTGTACAGCCAGCTGAATGGCAGGAGATGTGCGCCAAAAATCATAGCCATAATCATCAGCATCTTTTCAGGCACCGCGGAAAACACCCACATAGCAATCAACAAATACGGTATCTGGCCTACTGACAGGAGTATCCCTAGGTTCGTGAGGGGGTTCTCCTTGTTCTGAAAATCGACCTTAATCAGTTTAGATATTAGAAATGCCAAAGGCATCAGGGGTGCAGTGGCATAGAACGTATAAAGATTCTTGGTCAAAATCGGCAGTGACGTCACATGGATAATCAGCATCAACAGCCAGATTATGATTGATGCTAAAATGAAGTGTAATCCCTTTTTCTGTTTTACTGCGCAATCAGTGCGGAGCTCCTCTAAGCCCATTTGCAGCCCTCCATGGTCTCAAATTTACAATCGTCTTCCAAGCTAAGTCTTGACAGCTCTTTAGGGCGTTTCGCCAAGGATAATAACCGAATTGTACTCGGTGATGGCCAGCTGATCGCCCTTAGGCGACCAAGCTAGGGTTTGCAGGCCCATCCTTCGGCCTGGATAGGTGTAAAGGACTTGCCCGCTGCTCACATCCCAAATGTGTACAGTACCATTGTGGCTGCCCCCTGCCAGATAGCGTCCGCATGGAGACCACTCCACAGCAGTAACTACGCTGTCATCGCCAACCAATGTCCTGAGGATTTGACCCGTTTCTCGATTCCAAATAAGAACGGTCTGATCATAGCTGGAACTGGCCAAATACCGGCCATCTGGAGACCAAACCAGGGAGCGTATCCAATCGCTATGTCCCGTGAGTTTCTTGATTTCCTTCCCGGTGATGCCGCTGTAAATGTGGATATCTGGCCCATGGCCCCCAAAGGCGACCTGATCACCGTGGGGTGACCAAGCAACAGCAGTTACCCATCCCTGGGGGTTCTGTATGCCCACTGTTTGTTTTCCTTCGGGCACATCCCAAACTGCCACCGTTTTATCCCAACTGGCACTGGCCAATCTTCGGCCATCAGGCGACCAGCTGAGGGAAAGAACGATGTCTTCATGGCTGACGGATTTCATCCCCACAGCAAACTCAAAACCTCTTTCATGCAAAAACGGCTTTTTGATGCGTTCAGTGAAAGCCCCCAGGTATTCTCCTGCAGTCACATTCCAGACCCGCACCAAGAGATCATGCCCGCCGCTGGCCAGGTAAGTTCCATCAGGTGACCAAACCAGATCTTCCAGAGGCGCGCTGTGGCCGGGCAGCAGCTCCAACCCTTGTCTGCGTGCTTCCAAATCCCACACTCGGATCAGCCTGTCTTCCCCTCCAGAGGCCAAGTAGTTCCCCTGAGGCGACCAAGCTAAAGCTTTAACGGCAGCGGTATGGCCGGCGATCCGCAGCAGATTCTCCCCCGATTCTGCCGACCACAGGTCTATGATGCCTTCAGAACCTCCACTGGCTAACATATGTGATTCCCTGCCCCAAGCCAGAGCAAAGAAGTAATTTCCCGTATTGATGCTGCGCACCAACTCACGCCTTTCCAGATCCCAAATCTGGACCAGCCTCTCGGTGCCAGCTGCTAGATAGCGGCCATCGAAGGACCAACTCAGAGCCGATACTCCACCCTGGTACTGCCCAAGCAAAGCCTCCTCGCCAGTTTCCAGATTGAGCATCTTAAGGGCACCACTGCCCAGGCTTATGGCGGCGAAAGGTCCTGTGGGCGAAGCAGATAGGGACATGATCTTATCCCTCATCTCAAACTCAGCACTGAGTTCGCCTAGATCAACCTGCCACACCTTAAGGCTCAGATCACTCCCGCCGCTCAGCACAAGACTGCCGTCTGCAGACCAAGCAACCCCCCGCACCCAGCTCTCGTGAGTAAACGACTTCAGCTCGGTTCCCGTGAGAAAATCCCAAATCCGAACCTCATTGTCCCAGCCAGAACTGGCTATTTTCGTGCCATCTGGTGACCAGGCTAGATCCGTCAGCAAGTTGGTGTGGCCTGGCAGTGTCTTAATCTCCAGCCCTGCCCGCCAATCCCAGATCTTGATCTGGCCATCCCTGGAACCGCTGGCTAAATACTCACCTTGAGGAGAAAAGGCAACCACCGTAATGGCACTGGTGTGACCGTACATGGTGCTCACCTGCTGACCATCGTCCGTCCTCCAGATCCTGACGGTCCGATCATATCCGCCGCTGGCGACGAACTGATCATCTGCCGAAAAGGCAAGTGCTTCCACCCGATCCCAGTGGGAATCGAAGGAAAACTGTTTTCCCCACCTGGAGAAATCAGGCTCTGCCCAGGGGAAGGCTGCAAATTCCAGCTTCTGTCCGCCCTCCACTGCCTGTTTTTCTGGAAGGAAGTAATAACCGGTTTTCCGGGGAATGATCACCGCATCCTCGAACACAGCAGCCTCGAAGTTTCCTTCCCCGTCCGTCTCCAGATACGAACTGGGTCCATCCACAATGAAAAGGCTTACGCCTGCCAAACCCGTTCCATGATCTTCCGCCAGGACGACTCTCCCCGAAACCATGCTAGCCTCAGGTGCAGTATCACCCTGAACGCACCCGCTGACGGGCAAGGCAAGCAAAACTAGGGCAATCATCAAGGAAAGGCCTTTTGACTTTCTGATCATGTTTCCGTATCTCCTCCGTCTTTCTTTCTCGTAAACTAGTACTTCAGAGATGCACAGAATCCTCTTATCACTAACAAGAGGCACCCCGCTTTTTCGCGAAAAACGGCCTTCCCAGGTATCCCCAGGAAGGCCGCGGATCTGCCACTGCCGCAGTTACAAAAGAACAGGGAAGTGGCCGCTCTTCTTTTCGCCCTCTTCTTTATCACTGCCACCTGTAACTCCATCTAGTTCACTGTCGGACAGTTCGCCTAGCTGAGGATGGAGTATCCTCAGCAGTTCATCTGCCTCTTGTTCCGTAAGCTTGATACTGTTCCCTTCAGCCAACTGCAGCAGCTCATCCACTGTCTCACACTGTACCGCCTGCTGCAGTACTTCCTCACGATTTTCACCCAGTTGAGCCATGAGTTCTGGAATTTTCATCTTCCGGGTCTCCTTTCCAGTTTTTCTGGCCGATCTGACTTATTTTAACTAACCGACGAGGTAGCTTATTATATACTGGATACT
>DURH01000036.1 GCA_012837385.1 Bacillota bacterium | reverse complement strand
GACTAAGCCCGTAAAAGCAATATGTGCTGCGACATATATTGTAGAGAGGGCAGAGGAGGACGAATTCATGAGGAGATTCGGGTCTTTCTTAGTAGTGTTGCTGATAGCTTCGGTGCTGGCGGGATGTTCCGTTCCCCTGATTCCAGGCGGCGTACAGGGATATGTGTACATACGGACCGGCTATGGTGCTCAATCCGCGGACGAGGGAGGAGAAGGGGCAACTTTTGGGGAAGTTGAGGTGCTGATTTCCGCAGAACAGACGGCTCCCAATGGCTATGAGCCGCTGGTTGATGCATTGGTGCATGTTGCCAATGTCCGTACAGGAATGGGCAACCACAACTACACCAACTTTCAAGGGTATTTCATGATCCCTAATCTGGATGCTGGGCTCTCTATCCTTACCGTGAGTCATCACGCGCTGCGCTTTGATGTGAAGAGGGAGATTCAGGTGCACAGCGGTGAAGTCCGCTGGCTTGAGCCTATCTACACCGACGGCTGGTACCAAGACCAGAGCAAGACTTATTATGTGATCATCGGCATCGAAAACTACAAGTATAGAGACAGTGTTCCTGGGCCCCTGGAGGACTCCTGGAGAATGCACAGCATGTTAAACTCGTCGGGAAACCGTCTTTCCCATGAAGGGATGCGCTTGACTGACACATCGGCGACCAAGAGTGCGATAAGAAGCGCAATCCAATCATATGTGAACAAGGGTAAGAGTTCATCGGACCACTTGATTATCTACTTCTCAGGGATCTCCGGTATCGACTTCCTGAGCCCCTACGATGATGCAGGACTCACTTGGAATACGGCAATCACCGATGGCGAACTAGAGACTTGGGTCAAGCCCTTCCCGGGTAAGGTCACCTTGATCATCGACGGCTCCCATTCTGCTACCATGGCCGATGGCAGCGTCCTCTGGCCTCAGGCCTTTAAGAAATACCGCTACACCGTCCTTACTGGAGCCCAGAAGAACGAACAGGTGAATTACGACCAAGTCCTTGGGGGCAGCGTGTTCACTCACTTCCTTTGGGAAGGACTGAAGAACGGAAAAGCCGATGCCAACAACGACGGAGAAATCACAACCCGGGAGCTCTACAACTATACCTGGGGCGCCATGGACAGTTACTATTGGGGTGCACCTGATAAACACACACCCTTTATGTACGCAGGAGATCATGCAGACACCGCGATTTACAAATACAGATAGCTAATCCTTGAAAGGAGGATGTTTATGCGCAAGTTCCTCATTGTCTTTCTTCTCGTGCTGCTGGCAGCCGGCTCAGCCGCTGCTTGGGATGATTACGGCTATGGCAGCAGTGTCGCTGCAGTGGCCTGGCTGGAGGGAACCACACTCAATGTGGCCTTAGGCAACACTTCCAACAACAGGACGACTGTTACCATTTCCACCACTACCAACGACGCCTGGGGACGGCCGATCTTTCCTTCCCGGCAGGTGAATATACCCGGCCGGACTATTGTAGTGGAGACGTTTTACCCCAGCACCCCAGGTTGGGGTGAGAAGCTGACCAGCGTTCGCATTTCCGAAGGTTTCCGCTCCTCCAGCGTGCCTGTGCAGGAACCGGGCATCTTCAAGCTGGACAGCTATGTGGTGCCGGCTAACACTAACCTGACCATATCGGTGGAACTAGACCGCCTGCTGGACGATTCTGGCAGAACCCGCATTGTTGTGGACGATTACTACACCACGTCGGACGGCTATGGCCAGGATCGCATCCGCATTGACTCTGTGGGCGGCGGCCCCACCCAGGTACGGGGGAGCAACGCCATCGAATACGTGAAGCCTTTCTTAGTGCTTAAAACGAAGGCACCGAACATTCCCACTCTCACCACCTTCACTTTCGGTCTGAACAAGGTGGACAGCAGCTACAACTGGTGGCAGGAGAGATTCGAAGGCCCCACGATCATGGTGTACGGCCGCAATATGCGCTTTTCGGAGTCTTCGCCAGGAACTGGAGGAACGGGAAGGGTAGCGCGGTAAGGGAGAAAACACCAGTTCAGAAAGGAGGGCTGGAACATGCGTCGCTTCAGCTCAATGCAAACACTCTTGGTGACAGTGTTCATACTACTTCTCGTGGCGAACCCGGCTGCTGCAGCCCAGCGGGACGGCTGGGTGGGAGATGTGGCAGTGGTGGCCTGGCTGGAAACAGATCTGTTGAAAGTAGCCTTGGCTAATGGGGGTTCCACCCGGGTTAACATTACTCTTTCGTCAGAAGGCTGGGATCAGGGCTGGCGTCCCTTCTTTTTGGACCGCACCATAGTTGTGCCGGCTCGCACTGTGGTGATTGAGGGATTCAACCTCAGCAGTGATTGGAGGGGTGAGCCCCTCACAGTCAGGGCCAGCGCCTGGGATAGGGAAGCACTGGTGGAAGTCCAGACTTCTCAGATCTTTCGGCCCAGTTCCTATGTGGCCAGCTCCCAGGAGGGAATCGAGGTCTTTGTGGACTTAGCCTTTATGGCAGCCGAGCGGGAAGCCATGTACCTCATGGTGGACGACTACTACAAAGGTATTGCCCAAAGTGAGATCGGGGAAATCACCGTGAGGTCAGTGGAGGGTGGATTCCATTACTCTCCAGCCAGGAGGCGGGTGGAGAAGATCGACCCGTACATGGTCCTCTCCCTGTGGGCGCCCAGGCCTGAACGCAGTGTGACCACCATTTCCTTCAATATGTACAAGGTCAAAGACGACAACTATCGGAACTACTACGATAATGAGATTGAGGGGCCTACCATCCTGGTCTACGACAGAAACTTAGCCTATCAAGACAATTCCCATCTGAACCTTCCTCCCACCCCGCCCTGGAACTGGCGGCGGTAGGTGGTATGCTTTACACCCTCCACTCGGACAGGCTTTGGCGCTTGTCTGAGTGGAGGGTTTTGCTGTTTTCCGTTAGCAGGGAGACGAAAACCGTTGTGGAATAAAGGATGGGATCGCACCAAAGGTAGAATTGGGAGGTGCAAGCTTTTGAGCAAGGTCGATTTTGTAATAATCACGGGCTTATCAGGTGCAGGAAAAACTCAAGCAATGAAAGTACTGGAAGACCTCCACTTCTTCTGTATTGACAATTTGCCCCCAGCGCTGCTGCCTCGTTTGGTGGAACTGCATGTTCAAGGCCAAACGGATCGTCAGTACGCCATAGCTATTGATGTTCGTGTTCGGGAATTCTTTGGCGATCTGCGCCGCTCCTTGGAGTGGCTGGAACAGAGCGGACATTCCTACATCATCATCTTCTTGGACTGTGCCGATGAAGTGCTGATTAAGCGCTTCAGTGAAACCAGGCGACTGCATCCCTTGGTGAAGGGAAAGACTGAAGCGGAGAGTATTTTCCGCAGCATCGCTGAAGAGCGGAAACAGCTGGCAGAAGCCAGGGAAATGGCCCATGTGGTTTTGGATACCACTGATCTGCGCCCCATGGACCTGCGGGTTCGCATCAGCGAAATCTTTGCAGGAGTGCCGCTGCAGGAATCGGTGTTGGTGGATGTTTTTTCCTTTGGGTATAAGTACGGCGCCCCCATTGATGCTGATATCGTGTTTGATGTGCGCTTTATCCCCAACCCGTTTTATGTGGATGAACTGCGCCCCTTAACCGGCCAAGACGCCCAGGTATCCGACTATGTTCTCCGTTTCCCAGTTACCCAGCTTTTCCTGGAGAGGTTCACGAGCCTCGTCTGTGAACTGCTGCCTAATTATGCCAAGGAAGGAAAAGCACGCCTCACCATTGGCATTGGCTGCACAGGCGGGCAGCACCGCTCAGTGGCCATCGCCAATGAGGTGGCTAAGCGCCTGGAAGAGTGCAGGATCAAGGCCCGTGCTCGCCACCGTGAACTGGGATGGAGCATTCCTTGACGAAGTATTGAGAGAGTAGAAAGGTGAGTGTATGGATCGAGCTGAACGGCTGGGTACGGAAAGGGTTCTACCCCTCTTAGTGAGGTTTTCTATACCCGCCATCGTAGGTATGTTGGTTCAGGCCCTCTACAATGTGGTGGACAGGATCTTTGTAGGTAACGGCGTAGGCCCGCTGGGTTTGGCTGGCTTGTCTGTGGTGTTCCCCATCATGTTAGTACAGATGGCCTTTGTGATGTTGGTGGGTTTGGGATCCACCGCCCTGATTTCCATCCGCCTGGGAGAAGGGCGTAGGGAAGAGGCGGAAAAGATAATGAGTAACGCCCTGGGCCTTTTGATTATCATTGCCCTGGTTGGTACGACAGCGGGAATTCTGTTTCTCGATCCAGTGCTGCGTCTTTTAGGAGCCAGCGAGGCGGTATTGCCCTACGCCAGGGATTATCTGAGCATCATCCTCTACGGAGCGATTTTCCAGGCGGTGAGTTTCGGCCTCAACCATATGATCAGGGCTCAAGGCAGTCCTAAGATCGCCATGGCCACTATGCTTATCGGTGCCATAACCAACACTATCTTGGATCCCATCTTTATTTTCGGTTTTGGCTGGGGAGTGAAAGGGGCGGCTATAGCCACGATCATCTCTCAAGCAGTTTCCGCGGTGTGGGTGCTTTCTTATTTCCTCCGGGGAAAGAGCCAGCTGCGCTTGAACCTGCGGGGGATCTACAGAATCGAACTGTCCAATGTGCTGCAGATTGCTTCCATCGGTTTTGCTCCCTTTGCCATGCAGCTGGCGTCCAGTGTGCAGAACTTGATTTTGAATCAAAGCCTGCTCCGCCATGGGGGAGATTTGGCCATTTCCGCGATGAGCATTGTGTTCAGCATTAACACCTTGGTGCTCATGCCGATTTTCGGTATCAACCAGGGAGCCCAGCCCATTCTGGGTTACAACTACGGCGCCAAGCAGTACCAGCGGGTGAGGGAGGCTTTCCTCTATGCGGCGGTTGCTGCCACCTTTGTGGTTACTCTGGGCTTTTTGGCCACCCGTCTGTTTCCTGTGCAGCTTGTTTCCCTCTTCGGTAAAGAGGACGCAGAGCTTATGGATCTCGGCCTGCGGGCTGTGCGCACAGTGACCATCTTTATGCCCATTGTGGGCTTCCAGATTGTAGGGGCTAACTTCTTCCAAGCCTTGGGGAAACCCCGGAAGGCAGCGGTGCTTTCCCTCAGCCGCCAGATCCTCCTGCTCATTCCCCTAGTATTGGTTTTACCCAGGTTTCTCGGACTCCAGGGAGTGTTCTGGGCCTATCCTGGTGCCGATGCCGGTGCCACTGTCTTGACAGCCATCCTGGTCGGGAGGGAACTTAGAGCATTAGGCAGGGATGCCACCCTGCAGACGAGGTGAAGTAGATGAAGGTGCTTTTGGTGCAGGAAAACCCCACAGTGGGGGATATCGAAGGTAATATTGGGAGATTGCAGTGGGTTGTGCAGTCGCATCCTGAGGCCGATTTGATTGTGTTCCCTGAGCTGTTCTTAACAGGTTATCCTCCCTATGATCTGCTGCTCAGCAGGGAGTTTCTCCGGAAAACCCAGGAGGGGCTTGGCGAGCTGAAGGAATTTAGCAGGGGCTGCCCCCAGGCGGCCTTGGTTGTAGGTATGCCCTGGCAGGAAGGGGAAGCGCTGTTCAACGCCGCGGTGGTGCTGCGGGGTGGTAGTATTCTGGGAGTACAGCAAAAGAGAAGGCTGACCCCCTTTAGGCTCTTCCATGAAGAGCGCTACTTTACCCCCGGTGAGGGGAACTTGGTACTTGAGCTGCAGGGCCGCACCCTCGGTTTTGCCCTGGGGATGGAGCTCGATGGAGAGCTGACCCAGGAGCTAAAAAATGCCGGGGTGGACCTGATCATTAATCCCTGTGCCATACCCTATAGAGTTGGCGCAGAAACGCAGCAGCTGGAGCTGCTCTCTACCACTGCAGCCGCAGCTAGCGTGTCCATCATCAGGGTAGGACAGGTGGGCGCCAATGACGGGCTCATTTTCCCAGGAGGAAGTTTTGCCCTTGGCCAGCAGGGAAGGGTGGCCGCGGCGCTGCCTCAGTTCCAGGAAGCAAGCCGCCTGATTGACCTTGATGAGCTGGCTGAGCCCGTACTGGTGCCAAAGCTGGAGGAACCCGCCGCGGTTTTCCAGGCTTTAGCATTGGGCTTAAGGGATTATGTGCGGAAATGTGGGATGAAGCAGGTGATTCTCGGTCTCTCAGGAGGGCTGGATTCTGCAGTATCCGCCTGCCTGGCTGTGGAAGCGGTGGGGGCCGATCGAGTCTGGGCGATTGCCCAGCCTGGCCCTTATTCGTCTCCAGGTAGTGTGGTGGATGCTGAGGCGTTAGCCGGTAATTTGGGCATCCGCTTCGACGTCATTTCCATAACCGAGCTGTATGATGCGGTTTTGTCCACTCTGGATGAACACTTCGCTGGTACAGAAATGAACGTGGCGGAGGAAAACATCCAGGCCAGGCTCAGAGGCAATCTGTGGATGGCCCTTTCTAACAAGTTTGGAGGCCTGGTGTTGGCCAACAGCAATAAGAGCGAACTGGCGGTGGGCTACTGCACTCTCTATGGCGATATGTGTGGCGGCATGGCGCCCATTGCCGATATCTACAAGACAATGGTGTACGACCTCGCCCGCTACATTAACAGGGAGCGGGAGATCATTCCTTGGAGTATTATCAACAAGCCGCCTTCTGCAGAGCTGAGGCCCAACCAGCGTGATGAAGACAGCTTGCCCCCGTACGAGATTCTAGATGGAATCCTCGCGGCCTATCTGGACGAGGGGCTGGACTTCTCCGAGATCGTCTCCCGAGGGTATGCCGAAGAGACTGTACGCTGGGTGATTCGTACTGTGGAGTACAGCGAGTACAAGCGCCGGCAGGCTGCTCTAATCCTGAGGATTACCACGCCCATCCTAGGGTGGGAACGGGCTATGCCCTTGGCGGGTAGGAAAATGGTATAAGGGGGAAGCAGAATGTATACGGGAGAAAAGGTCAGATTGAGGGAGTATCGCCGGGAGGATATCCCCCTGGCTCAGGCCTACATTAATAAGGCAGAGATGAAACGACTGCTGTCGGGGAGCCCTTTTCTGCTCACCCTATGGGATGAGGAAAAGTTCATCACCTCGCTTTCCGCCAGCCAAGGCAGCAACTACAGCTTTGCCATAGAGACCTTGGCAGAGGGGCATTATATAGGGGGCTGCGGCTTCAACAGGCTGGATTGGAAAAACCGCAACTGCGAAATCGGCATCTTTATTGGCGATGAGGAATATCAGAACAAGGGCTTCGGCACCGATGCCATGAAGATCCTGATTCGCCTGTGCTTTAATCAGCTGAACCTATACAAAGTGGGCCTAAATGTGCTTTCTTACAACGAGCGGGCGCTAAAAGTGTACCGCAGGCTGGGCTTTAAAGAAGAGGGACGTTTGCGCCAGGAACGCTTTGTCGACGGCGCCTATCATGATTTGATTATCATGGGGCTGCTGCGGGAAGAGTGGGCTCAGCTGGAAAAGGAGGCACTATGAGCAATATCCCAATTGTCTATGAAGACAACCATCTCCTGGTTGTGGTGAAGCCGCCCAACCTGCTCTCCCAGGGCGACAGCACGGGAGATCCTGATCTGCTCACCCTGTTGAAGGAGTATATTCGGGAGAAGTACGATAAGCCGGGAAATGTTTACTTAGGCCTGGTGCACAGACTGGACCGCCCCGTAGGCGGGGTAATGGTGTTTGCCAGGACATCCAAGGCGGCCAGCCGTCTATCAGAGCAGATTCGGGAAGGCGACTTGGATCGGGGCTACTTGGCTGTAGTCCACGGCCATCTGGAGCGCCTATCCGGCAGCCTCACAGGGTATCTGCTCAAGGATCGCAGCAAGAACTTGGTCAAGCTGGTCAAAGCGGGCACCAAGGGGGCCCAGGAGGCGCGGCTCGACTATCGAGTAGTAGACATGAGTGCCGACTGCACTTTAGTGAGGATCAAGCTGCATACAGGCAGATCGCACCAGATCCGGGTACAGATGGCGGAGCTGGGCCATCCCCTAGTTGGGGATCAGCGCTACGGTCCCCGCAGCAATGAACGGCGGCAGATCGCCCTCTGGGCTGAGTGGCTCCGCTTTATCCATCCCACAACCAAGGAGGTTATGGAATTTCGGGAACCTCCCCCCCAGGTGCAGCCCTGGACCGAGTTTAAAGGAGTCTATTCCTGATCAAAAAAGCCCAAGCGTGCTCGCTTGGGCTTTTCAAGTACCTGTTGTGCTATTCTTCCGGCAGATAGGCGCGGAATGTCGCCGTTACGGCAGCGGATACCTGCAGCTGGCCTGGGACAAATGCCCCTGCCCCATCCTGTGCTTCCACAGGCATAGTGCTGTAATCGGATCCGTAGTAGTAGGCTTCTTCCACTGACTCCAGAACCAAGTCCAGGGCGGAGTTGGCGTCGGCGATAACGCGGGCCTTCCACCAGGCTTCCTCCATGGCTTTGGCGACCGCTTCTTCCCTAGGTGGGCGGTAATCCTGCACTCCGTAAGAGAGGCCGTAGATTATGTTCGCGCCCACTTGGGTAATGCGATCCAAGAAGGGTGCCACATTGTCTAGATTGAAGATGTGCACTTCAAACACATGGCGCACCGAAAAACCATAGGGTTCATACTGCTGGGTATCTGGATCCCAGCGATCGTTCTGGTACATGCTGAAATCAGAAGTCCTTACCGCATCGGGAGTGGTATACTGGGCAATAACCTCCAGCAGCCCCTCTACAACCTCATTGCTCCTACCTAGAACCTCTGAGGCAGTCTCCCCATCAGTTTTCGCACCCACCCACATCTGAGCTTTAGTGGGGGATACGGTCACCACTCCAGAACCCTGAACTTGGATGGTGAAGCTCTTCTGGGAAGCACTGGCTAGACCGGAAAAAGCAAGGAGCAAGGCAAGGGTGGTCACCAACAACACACTACGCCGCATAGCTTTCACTTCCTTTTGTTATTAGGTTGTTATAGGCTTCGAGAAGCCCCATCCCTTTCTGGGGTAACGATCCTCAGAGAGTTCAGTACCGCCAGAAGGGTAACACCCACATCAGCAAAGACTGCTTCCCAGAGCGTGGCTAGGCCGAAACCGCCTAAAAGCAGCACCGCCAGTTTCACCGCAAAGGCCAGGGCTATATTCTGGCGCACGATGCGGTTGGTGTTTCTCGCTGTGCGGACTGCCTTTACCACGTCATAGGGGTCGTCGTTAACCAGCACCACATCTGCGGTTTCCACTGCAGCCTGGGAACCTAAGGCACCCATAGCTACACCCACATGGGCTGAGGCCAGGGCGGGGGCATCATTGATGCCGTCGCCTACAAAAACCAACCTGCCCCTGCTGGCTGCCATTAAGCGCTCCACCTCCGCCACCTTGTCATGGGGCAGAAGCTCGGCGCGCACTTCGCTAACACCTAATTGCCTGCCAATAATTTCCGCAACCGCGGTACTATCTCCTGTCAGCATAGCCACATTTATGCCCAATTTTTTCAGTTCAGATACTGCCAGCGCGGCATTTGGCTTGGGAAGGTCAGACAGGGTAATGGTCCCTGCATACCTGCCGTCCGCAGCCACATGCACGCCTGATTGTCCATGGTGGTTGGTCACGGCGATACCTTCCCGTTCCATAAGGTGCCTGCTGCCCACAAGAATCTCGCGCCCTTGCCATTTAACTCGAACGCCAAATCCCGACAGCTCCTCTACATGGGAAATCTCTGCGGCTGCCACTTCTCTACCGTATTTGCGGAGAATGGAACGGGCGAGGGGGTGCGAGGAAAAGCTCTCGGCGTAAGCTGCCATTTCCAGCACCTCTTCTGGTGTAAAGGGTTCCTGGGCTCTGATCTCCTGTACCGAGAACTGGCCGGTGGTGAGGGTACCGGTCTTGTCAAAGACCACGGTCCGCGCCTCATGGAGCGCTTGCAGGCTGCTGCTGCCTTTGACCAAGACACCCTGCTTGGAAGCGCGGCCAATTCCAGCAAAGAAGCCTAAGGGGATGGAAACCACCAGGGCGCAGGGACAGGAGATAACTAGAAAGATAAGTGCCCGATACAGCCAATCCTGGAAAGCTCCGCCCAAGAGGAGGGGGCCTGCAGAGGCGATTAACACCGCCAAGCCTACTACGGCAGGCGTGTAGTAGCGGGCAAAGGAGGTGATGAAATCCTCTGTAGGCGCTTT
>DURH01000002.1 GCA_012837385.1 Bacillota bacterium | reverse complement strand
TAAATGGAAGGACATCCTGCTGGAGAGGAAGCTGGCGAAGGGAGTGGTGCCGGATGCAAAGAGGTATTCAACTACTGCAGACACTGGTGCTGCTCCTGCTGTTTTTACTGCTCCTTCCCCTCCCGCTCGGTGAATCGACACTGCCCTCGGATCTGATGATTGATCATGGAGACCGCTTAGTGGAGATACCCACGAGGGTGGAAAAGGTGTATGCCACCACCGAGCTTGGCACTTTTCTCACTTACGCCCTGGAGCCCGATGCCATACTGGGCTGGAACCGAGGGTTAAGCCCAGAACTGGAATTCGCCGTGCATTCTCACTATCGTAACCTCCCTACCCTGGGGACCTGGGATGAGGCTTATCAGACCACGCAGTTTGAAACGGTAATGGGCTTAGCACCTCACCTCATCGTCCATTATGCCCCCAAAACCCAGCGCAACCGGGAGCTGGCCGATGAGATCCAGGAAAAGCTGGGCATCACCACTGTTCTCATCGACAACAGCCTATCCTCCCTTCCCGATGCACTGCGCCTACTGGGGCGCCTATTGGGCAGAGAGCTCAGGGGACAGGCTTTAGCTGCCTATGTGGAAAACCACCTACAGGACTTAGCCGGGTTTCAAAGGCTGCAGAGCAGCTATGAGCCTATTCCGGTGCACATCGTGTCACCTCGCCCTCCAGGCTATTTCGACGAGCTCCTCTCTTTGGCTGGCATGGTGGAAATGCCCGTCTGGAATGATCAGCCACCTCTGCCAGATCTGGTGCTGATCATGCCCCACAACATTGCCGACCCCTATAAGGCTATAGAAAGGGATGGGCATAAGCGCATCTATCAGATCCCTTCCTTTCCCCTGAACTGGATGGAACCAGGGTCCATCTTCAGCCTGCTGGGGCTGGAATGGCTGCACTCCATCGCCTACCCCACTACCTACAGCGGGGATTTGAGGGAATCATACTGTTCCTTTATGGAAGTATTTTTTCAGCTTAAGGTCACCCCTGAACTTTTGGCTTGGACTCTGCAGCGCAGCGGAATATCCTTCTAACCCAGTTAGAACATACCTTTGCCTTCAGCTCGGCCTGGATCAATAATGGGCTTGGAGGTGAAGTAAATGAAAAAGCTGACATTATCTTTGTTTATTGTACTGGCCTTGAGCCTAGCAGCGGCTGCTGCAGCACCGGAGTACCACACCGTGGACAAAGGGGATACCTTGTATGGGCTGGCTCAGCGCTATGAGGCAACTGTTGTGGAGTTTCTAGACTTTAACCCTGGGATTACCCCAGATAACCTCAAAGTAGGGCAGAAACTGCTCATTCCCGTGGAGCCCCTATGGAGCTACCATGTAGTGCAGCCCGGTGACAGCAGCACATCCCTGGCTAAGCAGTACCAGGTACCAGAAGAGCTCTTGCGGGCAGCCAACGGCCTGGAATCAAGCAAACTGAACCCAGGCGAGATGATCCGCATTCCCATCCACTTCTACCTTGGCGACTCCAAGGAGGCTGTCACCCATACAGTGGAGATCGGTGACACCCTGTACGAAATTGCCGTGCAATACCAGGTTACCCTGGCGGAGCTGGTGAAGTGGAATCAGCTCAAGGATCCCAACGAAATCATCGCCGGACAGGTCTTGATCGTAGGATAAAAATAGGGCCCCCTTTGGGCCCTGTACATACTAGTTGTTTTCAGTGGAGGAGGTCACATCCAGCTCAATCTAGGCGAAGTGTTTAACGATAGACGGGAGGTCGATGATATGAAACTAAGCAAGGCTGCAGCCATCCTACTGCTGCTCCTTATTGGCAGCGCCGCCGCCAGTGCCCAAGGCAGTGAGTTTACCCGCACCTTTCTCCTGGAAACAGGCGCGCGTTATGAAGTGAGTGTGCGGATTAGAACGGATCTGCAGGATGCGCCAACCCTGGCCTCGGTGTACATCCACAGCGAACACGGCCAGTATCTGCGCTCCACCCAACTGAGTAGAAGCCTAGCTGGTCCCAATGAGTGGCAGCAGATATCCACCATTGTCACAGCCCCGCCGGGAGCCACCCACGCCACGGTGGTGTTCACCGCCCCGGAAGGAGTGGAAATGGAATGGGATGAGTTCAACATCCGCCGAGTCCAGCTGGATTTGGCAGATGAAGTGCTGATTGAACAGGGCCTGGTCTATACCGGACTGATTGTCGACGCCAGGGGCTTGAATGTGCGCAGGGGCATGAGCCCTAAGATCTACTCCGAATCAGGACAGCTAATCTACGCGGGAGTGGCAGTGTCCTACGGCTTTCTGCAGGAAGCAGGCATTGTCTCCTATGGGCAGGAACTCAGCCCTGAGCTGCTCAGGCGCATCCAGCCCAGCGACACCGTTAAAGTATCGCCTCTTGTAGTGAAAGCCCTCAGTGTCCAGGGCAGCACCGATACCGCGGTGGTGATCAGCGATGACGATGCCCAAGCCATTTTGGATGCCCTAGATGTCTACGATTTCCTAGCTGAGTATTCCGTGGTCTTTCTCATCGACTAATCAAGGCTCGTGCTCTCCTACCCCACCCCAACGCAATGGGGGTGGGGTTTTTTGTTGACAGCAAGTGGGGTGAAGCATATACTATAACTGAACATATGAACAAGTATTCAGATGTGTAAAGGAAGGAGGGAGGGAGACCATGGCCGAGCAGGAGCAGCGGCTGGAGAACACCTGCTGTGATGTGACCATCATTCATGAAGATGTAATCGAGAGGGTGCGCAGCGGCATGCCCGCGGAGGAAGAACTCTTTGATCTAGCCGAATTCTTCAAAGTGTTTGGAGATACCACCAGAATTCGCATCCTCTACGCCCTCTTTCAATCGGAGATGTGCGTCTGCGATCTGGCCCACCTCATGGGACTTACCCAATCAGCCATTTCCCACCAGCTCAGGGTGCTGAAACAGGCGAAGCTGGTGCAGTTCCGCCGCGAGGGGCGGGTAGTGTACTATTCGCTGGCAGACGACCATGTAAAATCCATCTTTGACCAAGGGTATCAACATATTCAAGAACGCAATTGAGGTGGAATAGATGCGCCTAGTATACCATCTAGAAGGCCTGGACTGCGCCAACTGCGCGGCAAAGATCGAAACGGCAGCCTCCAAACTAGAAGATGTCCAAGAAGCCATTGTTGATTTTTCATCCAGCCGCATCTTCCTGGAAGTGGGCCAAAAGGATAAGGACACAGTAAAGCGTGCTTTGCAGAAAGTGGTAGCCGCTGTGGAGCCCCAGATTATCGTCGCGGAGCAGAAAACAGAAGTGCCCAAGGCTGCTCTCTTTACCCTACGCAATCTCAGCTTGGCCTTAGGAATGCTCAGCTTTGCCGCGGCCTGGATGGCCCCAGCAGGGCTGCTGAAGACCATCCTATTTATCGGGGCTTACACCCTGACCGGCCTGGAGATAATTTGGGCCGCGGCGAGCAACCTCAGGCGCGGCCTGGTCTTTGACGAGAATTTCCTCATGACCCTGGCCACGGCAGGAGCGTTGGCCATTGGCGAATACCCCGAAGCCGCCTCGGTGATGATCTTCTACCGCGTAGGGGAGTTTTTGCAGCAC
>DURH01000035.1 GCA_012837385.1 Bacillota bacterium | reverse complement strand
GGTGTGGGGGTGGGTGTGATCTGCGGCACTGGCACCAATGTGGTGGGTGTGAACGCCCAGGGCAGAAGGCTCCAGATCGGCGGACTTGGCACCCTCTTCGGCGACTACGCAGGTGGAGCTTACATAGGCGAGCTGGCAGTGGCCCGCAGTCAAAGGGGATTTGAGGGGCGGGGAACCCCCACCATCCTCTACACCCTGATCCTAAACCACTACGGTATCAATAACCTTTTGGATCTGGTGGATTGGATCTATGAAGGCCGGGATCTGCGTTTAGCTGAGCTTACACCCTTAGTGGTAGAGGCTGCAGGACAGGGCGATGGGGTGGCCAGGGAAATCCTCACTGAGGTCGGACAGGAACTTGGCAATTCTGCCCTCACCGCTGTGCGGCGCTTGTTCCACCCCGACGAGAGTGTATCTGTGGTGGCCATGGGCAGCGTCTTTCAGAAGTCCCGTTATCCCTTTATGTACCAGGCCTTTGTCCAGACCCTGGAGAGCTGTGTGTATCAAGTGGAACCGCAGATTCTCAAGCTGGAACCTGTGGCTGGCGCTTTGTACGGAGCCGCGGCCCAGATCGATCTAGCAGTTACCGAGGAGTTCACTAAGCGGATGGAGCATTCCCTCCGCCTATTTGGCTAGGAGTGGTATTATGAAGATCGCCGTAATCGGTGCAGGGAGCACCTATACCCCAGAGCTGCTGGAAGGCTTACTTCAGGAAGCGGAAGTGTTAGCCCTGCAGGAAGTCTGTTTGCACGACATCAATGGGGAGCGCTTGGAAATTGTCGGGGGCTTGGTGGAACGCATGGTCAAAGCTCAAGGCAGCCCCTTTCAGGTGAAGCGTACCTTAGATCGTGTGGAGGCTGTTGCCGGTGCAGATTTTGTGCTCACCCAAATCAGGGTAGGCGGCCAGGAAGCTCGGGCTGTGGATACAAAGATCTGCCTGGCGGAAGGGCTGATTGGCCAGGAGACTACAGGTCCTGTGGGCTTTGCCAAGGCTATGCGCACCATTCCAGTTATGCTGGAGATCTGCCGCGATCTTAGGACCCATGCTCCAGGCGCCTTTCTGATCAATTTCACCAATCCCGCGGGTATTATCACCGAAGCGGTATTGAAGCACGGCGGGGTCAAGGCCATTGGCCTCTGCAATGTGCCCTTTGGTATGCAGGCGGCTGTGGCTGAGGAATGTGGTACCGTTCCTGAAGAGGTGGAACTTGATTATGTAGGCCTGAACCACTTGGCCTGGGTGCGGCGCATCTATGTAAAGGGCCAAGACCGCACTGAGGAACTTTTGGCCAAAGGCTGGGGCAAGCCAGCAAACATCCCTGAATTAGCCTGGAACTCTGATTTCCAAAGGGCGCTAGCCATGAAGGCCAACAGCTACTTGGATTACTTCTACCTGCAGGATGAGATGCTGGCGCGCCTCCAGGCTCAGCCCAAGACCAGGGCTGAAGTGGTGATGGAGATCGAGACTGCCCTTTTGGAACAGTATAAGAACCCTGAGCTGCGCAGCAAGCCTAAGGAACTGGAGAAGCGGGGTGGGGCCCACTATTCCACAGTGGCGGTCTCCCTGATCCGCGATATCTGTCTTAACAGCGGCAGAAAGCACATTGTCAATGTGCGCAATAGCGGCGCACTCCCGGAACTGCCTCCAGAAGCGGTTATTGAAGTTCCTGCAGTGGTGGATGCCAAGGGAGCTGTACCCCTGGCCATCGGCCGGCTGGAGCCGCAGATTAGGGGCTTAATCCAGCATGTTAAGGCCTATGAGGAGCTTACGGTGGAAGCGGCTGTGACTAAGGATTACGGAACGGCCCTTCTCGCCCTGACCACTAACCCTCTGGTCACTTCGATCAACAAGGCACAGCGAATTTTGGATCGCTTTAATGAGGCTCATCAGCTTGGATTGGTGAAAGCATAGACTAGAAAGATAGGAAAAGCGCCCCGCGGGGCGCTTTTTGAGTTAGTATGCGCTTTATTCTTCGTCCAAGTGTGGGTAGCGGTAGCAGCGGGGTGGCAGCAGGTTTTCTTTAATCGCCCGCTGGGAGACCCATCTCTGCAAGTTGAGCATGCTGCCTGCCTTATCATTGGTGCCAGAGGCCCTGGCTCCGCCGAAGGGCTGCTGGCTCACCACTGCCCCCGTGGGCTTGTCATTCACATAGAAGTTTCCTGCAGCTTCATCGAGGGCTTTAGACATGGCCACAATGGCTGTGCGGTCCGTGGCAAAGATTGAACCGGTAAGGCCGTAAGGAGAAGTGGTGTTGCAGAGCTCCAAGGTCTCTTCCAAGTTTTCATCTTCGTAGACGTACACGGTGAGTACGGGGCCGAAGATCTCTTCTTCCATCAGCTTGAACCTCGGATTGGTGGTGACTACAATGGTGGGGTTGATAAAGTAACCCACGCTGTCATCGTAGGTGCCGCCCACGATAATCTCCGCCTCAGGGGAGTTCTTGGCGTACTCGATATAGGATGTGATATTCTTAAAGGCTTTGGCGTCGATTACCGCACCCATAAAGTTGGTGAAATCAGTTACATCGCCCACTGTGAGCTCCTTGGTCATGGCCACAAGGCGTTCTTTCAGCTCTGGCCAGATGCTCCTGGGGATATAGGCCCGGGAAGCGGCGGAGCATTTCTGGCCCTGAAACTCAAAGGCACCCCGCACCAAGGCTACGCAGAGCGTTTCCAAATCGGCGCTGGGATGGGCGAAGACAAAGTCCTTACCACCGGTTTCCCCCACAATCCTGGGATAGCTGCGGTAGTTGTGGATATTGCTGCCCACTGTCTTCCACATATTCTGGAACACTTCTGTGCTGCCGGTAAAGTGAATGCCGGCCAGATCTGGGTGCTTAAGCACCAAATCGCCTACGGTACTGCCAGGTCCGGGGACGAAGTTGATTACGCCTGGCGGCAGTCCTGCTTCTTCTAAAACCTTCATTACGAAGTAGGCTGGGTAGACTGCTGAGGACGCTGGTTTCCACACCACCGTGTTGCCCATCATGGCAGGAGCGGTGGGGAGGTTGCCGGCAATGGCCGTGAAGTTAAAAGGTGTTACAGCAAAGATGAAACCCTCCAAGCCCCGGTGTTCCACCCTGTTCCAGCTGAGGGGAGTGGAGCGGGGCTGCTGGCGGTAGATCTCTTCCATATAGTGGACATTGAAGCGCCAGAAGTCAATAAGCTCGCAGGCGGAGTCAATCTCAGCCTGGATAGGTGTCTTGCTGACACCCAGCATGGTTGCGGCATTTAACAGGTAGCGCTTTTCATGGGCTAAGATCTCCGCAGCTTTCATAAAGATGCCGGCGCGCTGTTCCCAGGGCATGTTTGCCCAGGCTTTACGGGCCTTCAGTGCAGCCTCAATGGCGGCTTCCACTTCTGCGGCACCTGCCTGGTGGAACTTCGCTAAGCGGTGGCCGTGGTTGTGGGGCATAACGCAGTCGCCTGTTACCCCAGTTCTAACTTCCTGCCCGTTGATAATCAGCGGGATATCCAGTTCCTTACCCTTCAGTTCCTCCAGGGCTGCCTTGAGCTTGGCTTTCTCTGGACTGCCTGGCCCGTAGTTTAGCACAGGCTCATTCTGCGGGCAGGGCATTTTGAAAATGGCGTTGGACATGGGATCATCTCCTTAACTTGTTGGTATTACTTCAAGAGCTCCTCGCCGCTGAAATCGCGGTAAGGAGATAGATCTTCAAAAACATCAGCTGCCTGTTCTCCATCCACCAGGGCGGCGGCAATGATTTCAGCCAGGCCGGGGCCAAGCATCAGACCCTGACCGCACATACCCACGGCGTGGAACACTCCTTCCACTCCCCGATCAAAGCCCACAATGGGTTTGCCGTCTGGGGTCATGGGGTAGAGGCCTCTCCATACTCTACGCACCCTGATGTTGCGCAGGCGGGGGTAGAGGTTGAGCATGCGGGGGATCACCATGGGCAGAAACTCCGAAGTGGAGCGCCGATCGGTGCCCATGCGCTTGGGCCGCGGTGTAATGCAGAACACGACCGCCCCTTCTTTAGCCTGGTAAAAATAGTAGTTGTCAGAGTGCGCATCAGGGGCAATATCCACCAGCATGGGATTGAACAGGGGCTGGATGGGCTCGGTTACTCCCGCCTCATGGGAATCGGGGTAGACGGGAAGATCTGCGCCCACCATCAGGCCGATCTCCCGGCCATAGCCCCCTGCAGCGTTGACCACCGCAGCGCAGCCGATTCTGCCTTTGTCGGTGAGCACCGCCTGCACCTTACCGCCTTCCATTTCAAAGCCAGTTACTGTGGTCTCAAAGTGGAATTCCGCTCCTGCCTGGCGGGCTAAGCGGTAGAAGGCGCCAGCCAGTTTCAGGGAGGACAGGTGCCCGTCCTCTGGGGAAAAGGTTCCTCCTAATAGTCCTTCGCAGCGGATACCAGGGACTATGTCTTGGACTTCCTCTGGCCCAATCCAATCGATGTTCAGACCGTAACTTTTTTGGATGGGGAGGAGCGCCTTGAGGCCCTGAGCGATCTTCTCATCATAGGCGGGGAAGAGGTAGCCCCCTTCCACATAGTCCACATCCTGCCCAAACTCAGGCTCCAACCGCCGGATAAAGTCAAGAGACTCCTTGCCAATATGGATCTTAGCCCGATCTGAGTGGGTGGCCCTGATCCCACCGATGGCCGCCTTATTCTGCCCCTGGCCAGGGGAGGAGAGCTGTTCTACTACGCCCACGCTCACGCCTTTAGCTGCCAGGCTGTGGGCTAGGGGCAGGCCGACACTTCCTGCACCAATGATCACCACATCATAGTTTTTCATTGTTCTCCACCTCCTTGGTTAGCCAGGGCTTTCATGGGAATTTCCACAGTTAAGGGCCGGTAAGTGGCGGGGCGGATGTTTTCCTTAGCAACGCCCGCCTGCATCAGCACCCGGGGCAGCAGATCCAAACAGGTTTTGCCGCCGCAAGCGCCCATGGCGGCCCGGATTAACTTCAGTTGGTTAAGATCAGTTACTTCATTCTCCTGGACAAACTCCTTGATCTGACCCACACTCACCCGCTCACAGCGGCAGACGATGGCGTTATCAGGCAGATAAGTGAAGTCTGTTTCCTCTAGCGGAGCTGTCACCGCCGCATCCTGCACAACTATGCCTGCCACTTGGTGGGCAATGTCTGCATCCACTTCCAAGGTGAGGAGGTGGGTGCGGTGTTTTTTATTGTAGCGAGTCGCCAGTACTGTGCCGTTCCCCAAGTCTTCGCCTTCAGGGGCCCTAAGGTTGACTGTGGAGCCAGTCTGGAAGCTGTGGTCAAACTCGTAGGGCAGCACCACTTCGGCGCGGCCTTCCTGTTTGGACCTGCGGACCAGGGTAATGGCCAGCCCTGGGCAGATCAGCACGCAGAGCCCACAGCCGATGCATTTACCGCCAAACTCTGGTATATCCATGATCGTTCCAGTATTTCCAGAGAGCTGAATGGAATCATGGGGGCATACGGTGGTGCAGGGGTTGCAGGGTATCTCCTGATAGCAGTGGAGGACAGGCTGCCAGCCGTCTTCCTTGGGCCAGGTATGGGTGCGGTTAACTGTTTCACCTGGATGGCTTTTGAGGATTTCCGCTTTCTCAAACCACTCCTGGGGTATGTCCACGTCGCTTCCTAGAAGCCGGGCCATTTCCCTCCCTGTGATTCGTCCACCCATCATGGCGGAAGACGCTTCAGCAATCTCATTGGCATCGCCAGTCTTCAGGACAGGAAAACCTCCCTCTAAGCCAGCATTGTAGAATTCGTCTGCCGAGCTTAAGCCCACGGCAATCAGTACGGTGTCCACGGCAAAGGTCTTGGCCGTTTCCACAATGGGGTTCCAGTCTTCGTCCACCTGGGCGATAGTGGCTTTCTCCACCCTGCCATCTCCCTGAACTCCTAGGAGGGTGTGGCTCAGGTAAATGGGTACACCCATGCGTTTGATCTTATCAGCGTGGACTTTGTAGCCAGACACTTGGGGGGCAATATCGATCAGGCCAACAACATTGATGCCTGCCTGCAGGGCATGGTAAGCGCCGATTAAGCCAACGTTGCCGCAGCCCACAATCAAAACCCGTTCCGAGGACTTCACCAAGTCCCGGTTTACAAGTGTCTGAAAAGCTCCTGCGCCAAACACTCCAGGCAGGTCGTTGCCGGGGAAGACCAGGGAGCGCTCCCTAGCTCCAGCAGCTACGATTACTCCATCAAAAGAAACCAAGAGGTATCTTTCCTGGTTTGCTTGGTAAATACCTGCTCGGCCATCGCTGTACAGCCCAGCAACAACTGCATCGGTCATTATGGTGATGTTCTCCCGCTGGCGGGCTTCTGCTTCCAAGATCTTGGCGATCTCGGTGCCCCTGGTGCCCGCGTAGCAGTCCGCCATAGAACCGAAGAACTTGTGGGTCTGCAGCACCAGCTTGCCGCCGAGATGGTCCTTATCGTCCACTAGGATGACTGAATAACCTGCATCGGCCAGCTCAATGGCTGCGGTGATGCCAGAGGGCCCTGCCCCCACAACTAACACCTGGCAGGAAAGCTCCAAGGGTGGGTGGGAAGGGCGAAGCTGATCGTCTTCAGGCAGCTCAGGGTAGTGGATCAGGGTTCTGATCTCCATCCCTTCCTGCAGGGGGGTGATGCAGCTCTTCAGGGGCAGCCCGTCTATGAGCACTGTGCACTGGGCACACTGGCCGTTGGCACAAAAAATCCCTTGAGGAGCATCGCCCACTTTGTGCCGGGAAAAGGTGCGGATGCCGTTGGCGAACAAGGCCGATGACACCATTTCTCCTTCCCGCCCCACCATGGGCCTGCCGTCAAAGGTGAAAGATACTTCCTTCCCTTGTTTTTGATCTAAAACGGGATGTTGTGTGATTCTCATGTGCGCACCTCCAGAATACGTGAAGAACCCTCAGAGGGCTTTTCACAATGTACATATTCTGTTAACACATCTCTATTCCTGCCTTATCCGCGAGCCCTCCCACGAATTTCGTACATGGGCCCTAAGACACTATGAGAAAAAAAGAACAAACTCCAGCAAAACACTATTGACAGGCATAGTAACCACCTATATTATTAGGGTGAGAATGATTTTCAATGTCGGCTTGTGAGGGAGGAGAACACATGGCCTGTCTGCCGTTAACCAGTTTAGAAACGGGTATGCATGGAAGGGTAGCTAGGATCGCCGCAGGGCATTCGGCCACGAGGAGACTCTATGAAATGGGCTTTAACACAGGCGCGGATGTTGTAGTAGTGAAAAATGATCGGGGTCCTGTCATCGTTGGGCTGAGGGGCCATAAGGTGGCGCTGGGACGCGGTTTAGCAGAAAAGATGCTGATCAATACCGAGCAGTAGATCGCGCTGTGGGAGTGAAGTAATCGATGTCCAAAATCATTGCCTTGGTGGGGAACCCCAACTGCGGGAAAACCACTTTATTTAATGCCCTCACAGGAGCCAATCACCATGTAGGTAATTGGCCAGGCGTGACTGTGGAGCGCAAAGAAGGCCAGTTCAGACACGGTAATGAGGTTCTTACCATAGTGGACTTGCCTGGTATATACAGCCTGGGTGCCTTTTCGGAAGACGAGATGGTTGCTCGGGATTTCATTTTAAGTGGCGAACCTGATGTGGTAATCAACGTAGTTGATGCCACCAACATTGAGCGCAATTTATACCTCACAACACAGCTCCTGGAAATGGGGGCTAAGGTTGTAGTGGCTTTGAACATGGTGGACGAGGCCAACAGCAGGAAGATTTCCCTAAACACTGGAGCCCTGTCTCGGCGCTTGGGTGTTCCTGTGGTACCAACAGTTGCTTCCAAGCGGAAGGGCTTGGAGGAACTGGCAGAAGCCGCGGTTAGCTTAATGGGCTTAGCTCCCAAAAGGAGTAGATACCATCTAAGTTATGGGGAGTCCATTGATGCCAAGGTGGCAGAGCTGGAGAAAGTGGTCCACGTGGAGGGCTTGGTCTATCCGCCCAGGTGGGTGGCTGTTAAGCTTTTGGAAGGCGACGAACATGTCCTCAGGATGGTTGAGGGAAGCCTGTCAAGCCAGGAGCTGGAGAACTTCCGGCGGGTGTACGAGGAAGTGGCTGCCCACAGCAGTGACCTGCCGCTGGAGATTGTGGATGGCCGCTACAGATTTGTGCATGCGGTGACCAGCAGCGCGGTGCGCAGGCCTTCGGAGGGAGTACTTACCCTTACTGACCGATTGGATAGGGTGCTCACCC
This sequence comes from Bacillota bacterium, assembly GCA_012837385.1. Taxonomy (GTDB): domain Bacteria; phylum Bacillota; class Limnochordia; order Darwinibacteriales; family Darwinibacteriaceae; genus DTU010. Next base: position 39,442 of record DURH01000035.1, on the reverse strand, counting down.
ATAGATACTGGGGACTGCCTCTTTTTGCCCTGATTATGTTTGCCGTTTTTCAGCTTACCTTTGCCTTGGGTCAAGATCTCCTGGGCGGATTGGTAGCCGGGGGAGTGGAGTTTGTCGGTGAGGCTTTGGATGGGCTGCTGCTTAGGGTGAGCGCACCTGATTGGCTCCGTTCCTATGCTGCGGAAGGGCTGATAGGCGGTGTGGGAGTTGTTCTGGAGTTTATCCCTCTGATCGTGATCTTGTACATGCTCATGGGCCTTCTGGAAGACAGCGGCTACATGGCCCGGGCAGCCTATGTGATGGACAACACCATGCGGGCTGTGGGGCTGCAGGGCAAAACCTTTATCCCACTGATTGTGGGGTTTGGCTGTAATGTTCCAGGGGTGATGGCTGCCCGTACTTTAGAGAACAAAAAGGATCGTATGATTGCCATCCTAATTAACCCCTTCATGTCCTGTGGAGCAAAAATCCCCATTTATTTGGCGTTCATCGCGGCCTTTTTCCCGGAACAGGGCGCCTTGGTAATGTTCTCCCTTTATGTTCTGGGAATTCTTGTGGCGCTGCTTATGGGGAAGGTGCTGAGCAGTACTCTGTTCAAAGGGGATGTCTCCCACTTTCTGTTGGAGCTTCCCCCATACCGTACACCCACCCTGCGCAATGTGCTCAGAAATATGTGGGACAATGTCTCTGGCTTCTTAGCCCGGGCCGGTACAGTCATCTTTGTGGTAGTAAGCTTGCTCTGGGTGCTGTCCGCTCTGCCTGCTGGAGTTGAACCTTATGGTCCAGAAAGCATTTTAGGCAGGATCGGGTCCTTGATCGCTCCCATCTTTGCCCCAGCGGGCTTCGGCAACTGGCAGGCAGCGGTGGGCCTCTTCTCAGGGATTGCCGCTAAGGAGGCTGTGGTGGCAACTTTAGGGATGGTTTATGCAGGGGTGGAAGAAGGGATAGAGTTAGTCTCTGCCCTGCAGGGCGCCTTTACTCCCCTGACTGCGCTTTCCTTCTTGGTGATGACTCTGCTTTACACGCCTTGTGTGGCCACCCTGGCCACTATCAGAAAAGAAACCGGCTCCGCGAAATGGGCTGTTTTCTCGGCGTTCTATTCCTTTGCCATTGGCTGGGTTGGGGCAGTGTTGGTGTTCCAAGTGGGGAGGATCCTAGGATTGGGTTAAACCCAAGGGAGGCGGTAGTATGTTAAAGGAGCTGCTTTTGGAAATCAGCGCCTCTGAATACATTTCGAAGACTCTGCTCGCGGCTAAGCTGGGCAGGCCAGAGGGCCTGATTGAAGATGGCCTGGCTCAGCTGGTCCGCCTGGGGTATTTGGCTGAGGGCAGCGGTTCGTCAAGCTGTGCTGTTAAGTGCGGTAAATGTCCTTATGCGTCCCTGTGCGGCCAAGACCCAATTAGGACTCTAACCATTACCACTGCTGGCCAGAAGTATATTGACAGACATTAAACAGAAAAGGTGCCTTGGGGCACCTTTCTTTTTTATCTTTGCGGTTTCTACCTCAGCCTTATTTTGTTTTAGCCGTCTCGATGGTGGGGCCTTCTGCTGAGACATTGAGCATGATTTGGGGGCTCAAGAATCCTAAGAGCTCACCCTTGAACAAACCTAGATAACCGTTGCTGGAGGCGTTGTTGCCCATGATTCCAGTGGGCAGCCCTTCGGCGTTGTTGATTTCCAGTACCCCTCCATAGAGTCCAGAGCGCAGGGCTACCAGCTTGGTCATATCCCGTGTTCCGTTATAGACTAGGATGGCGCCGGCGTTAGCTTCGTTCTGGATGGCTGCGGTGAGATGGCCTTCTTTATTGAAGATGCCCACTGCTCCTCCATCTTCGTAGGATAGGAGCGAAACCACCCTATGACCTTCATTGTTGAAGAGTTCGAAACTGGTATTGTCCTTCTGCTCATCGTATTTCAGCACAGCCACTTCCTGGCCCTCATTGTTCACCACTACAATTTCGCGAGCCACAATGCGATCAAACATCTGCTGCGTGGCCTTAACCACACTCACACCTGTGACTGCATAGAACAGTGCGATAAACAGCAGAGGATAGATGATCAGGCGCTCGTACTTAGACATAGAATCGCTCCTTTGCAGAAAGGGATAGTGCTACAATTATTCGGTGCCTGAAGCCAAATACCTGCCAATCCCTACCTTTACATTATTTCCCCATGGCTTGATAAAGAGCCTCCAGGAGTTCCCCGCTGAGGTCATGGCCGTATTCCCAGATCATAATACCAGCCAAGCCCTTCTTCTTTACATAAGACGCCTTGTGAGCTAGTGATTCGGGATCCTCGTAGGAGATGAACTCATCGCCGTTGTACAGGTAGGCGGCTTTAGCTGTGTCGTCCCAATAGCGGGTGTAGCTTGGATTGCTCAGGAAATCTTTCTTTAGATCAGTATAGCTCAGCCCGTGGTAATAGGCTTCGCTGGCAAAGGACTGAAAGAGACCGTTGTTTACGGGGCTCACCCCACGCCAAGCCCTGGCATAAAAGGGCACTCCCAGAAGCAGCTTCTCCGGCCTAACCCCTGCACTCAGATACAACTTAACGGTTTGATCCACACTCCAGCCGCCTCCGTTGGGATCCTGGGGATTGTTGTACAGATTGGCAGCATGCCCAGTAGTGGCACTCCAGCCTCCGTATAGGTCATAGGCCATCAGCTTGAGGTAATCCACCTGCTCCTGCACCTTACCCACATCGATCACCTGGGGAAACCAGGTGGTGGCGGGTACGGCCGTGGTGACGGTGAGGGGCCTGCCCAGCTCAGCGCTTAAGGCATCCAAGGATTTCCTGAGGTCAGTGAGCAGGTACAGATAGTTCTCTGCATCTTCAGGCCTGGATTTGATCTCTTGCCCGCCCTCAGGGCCCACTGGATACTCCCAGTCGATATCGATGCCGTCTAGGCCATGTCTTTCCATCCATTCGGCAGCGTCCCTCACAAATTCAGCTCGGTTTTCCGCAGTGGAGGCTAGATCAGAAAAGCCTTCCGCGCCCCATCCCCCCACGGAAAGATTGACCTTGAGATGGGGGTACTTGGCCTTCACCGCCGCCAGTTCAGTGAACAGGCTGCTGAACCCAGGGCGCCCGGGCTGATCTTCCAGCTCTTTGAGATAGATGCGATTGCCATCCAAAAGCCCGAAGGCGATATTAATGGTGGAAAGCAGATCGCCCTGGATCTGCTGAGCAGTCCAGCGTTTTCCCTGGGCCATCTCCTCCTCGGTGCTGCCCAGGGGCCAAGTGCGGAGATAGGATACGATGAGCATCTCGGCTGCCTCCTTTTAATTCTGTGGCCGAATACTTCTCCACAGCCCAGGGGCTTCCTCCTATGTTTGTTTCAGATTGAATAAAAGCAGCAGGAAATTGTTATCTAGTGCCAGAAGGGGAGGAGTAGAGCCGGTCTATCGGGAATAAACAGGGAACTACAGAAGCGGAGGAAGATGGCCATTAAGATTCTAGAACCCTTTCTAATGCTTGGTTTTCTTATTGCAGCAGGAGCTCTGTTTTACCGCTTGAAAATCCTGGATTTGGATTTCTGCCGCCGGCTGAGCAGTGTGGTGGTGAAGGTCACTTTTCCCATCATGCTCTTTGTGTCTATGTACAAGAATGTTGATGCTGACACTCTGCGGCGAGGCTGGATTTTTACCGCCTTGGGTCTAGGTACCTCGGTGTTTCTGGCAGTAACTGCCCATTACAGCGGAAAGAAACTGGACCTTAAGGGCAGGGTTTTTGGTACCTACCAGATTCTCTGCACCAATGGGAACAATGTCTTTCTGCCCGTGCCCATTATTTCCGCCCTCTTTGGGGCAGAATATGTGGTTTACGCTGTTTTGTTTGAACTAGGCGCCGGCTTCTTCTACTGGAGCTATGGCGTTTCCCATTTCCGCTCTGGTCCTCGCTTTAACTTGAGGCGGCTGCTTAACCCCAATATGGTGGGGCTGGTTTCAGGCCTGCTCTTTGGCTGGTTGGGCATCAACCTGCCTGGCTTTATGGTGGGGGGGCTGGAGATTCTGGGTAACATCACCGTGGGTTCTGCCATGCTCATAATCGGTTCCTTAGTGGCCAATTTGCTGGAGAGGCGGATTCCCTTCAGGCGGGAAGTGTGGGGCGTGTTGATCCACCGCTTCGTACTCAGTCCAGCCGTGGGGGTGGTGTTGCTGCCCCTGTTGAACCTGCCTGAGCAGCTGCGCACCATTCTCTTTATCATGCTGGCCATGCCTCCCTTGGCCACCACAGCACTGGTTGCTGCCAGCTTTGGTGGGGACGAGGATTTAGCCGCGGCTGGGGTGGTATTGCCCACGTTATTAAGTTTTGTGCTAGTTCCCGTGGGATTGTTGCTGTTCTGACAGATTTTGTGAAAAAAGCGCGGGGAAAAAGGAGGATTTGGTTCCCCGTTCATCAAATAATAGGCAGTGAGGTTGTTAATGTATCACAAAATGCAACCGGTTACATGAAATTACCAAGGAGGTTTCAGAAGTGAAGAAGAGTTTATTCGTAGTATTTAGTTTCTTGCTGGTGTTCTCTCTTTCCTTCGGGGCGCTAGCCCAAGACAGGGTTGTCACTATGATGGGTGTGTGGGGCGGCCAGGAACTGGAAGCCTTCCAAGAAGTGATGGCTGCCTTTACGGAAAAAACCGGTATCAAAGTTCAGTTTGAAGGAACCAGGGATCTTCCCACTCTGCTCCAAACCCGTATTGCCGCAGGTAATCCTCCTGATGTTGCGGCCATTCCTGGGCCCGGAGCCATGAAGGAGTATGTGGAACAGGGTGCCTTGATTGACCTGAACAAGTCCCTTGACGCCAAGCTTCTGGAAGAAGATATTAACGATGCCTGGATCGAGCTGGGAACCTACAAGGGCGGCCTCTATGCCCTTACCTTTGCTGCTGACATTAAGAGCCTAGTGTGGTACCGCCCAGCTGAATTCGCAGCTAAGGGCTATGAAGTTCCCACCACTTGGGCAGAAATGGAAGCCCTGATGGACAAAATGGTGGCCAATGGCGATACTCCTTGGGCCATCGGGTTGGAGTCTGGTGCAGCCAGCGGTTGGCCGGCAACAGACTGGATTGAAGACATTATGCTGCGCACAGCTGGTCCAGATGTCTATGACCAATGGGTAAACCATGAGATTCCTTGGACCGATGCTAGGGTACAGGAAGCCTTTGAGATTTTCGGCAAGATCGCCAGAAACAAGGATTATGTCTATGGCGGTCCAACCACAGTACTGGCAACCAACTTCGGTGATTCCGTAAGCGAACTGTTCACCGATCCGCCCCGTGCTATGATGCACAGGCAGGCTAGCTTTATCACCAGCTTTATCACTGATGCTAACCCTGATGTGGTAATCGGTGAAGATGTGGCGTTCTTCGGATTCCCCATGATTAAGCCTGAGTACGGCAACCCCATGCTGGGTGCTGGTGACATGATTGCCCAGTTTAGGGATACTCCTGAGGCAGCTGAGTTCATGAACTTCCTGGCCAGCGCCGAAGCACAGGAGATCTGGGCTAACAGATTGGGTAAATTGGGCACCAACAACAAGATCAATCCTGCTGTTTATCCAGATGATCTGACCCGTGAAATGGCTGCCCTGCTGAACAGCGCCGATGTGTTCCGCTTTGACGGTTCCGACTCCATGCCAGCCGCTGTTGGCTCCGGAGCTTTCTGGGAAGGCATGCTCCAGTATGTTGGCGGCGAGGATTTGGAGAGCGTACTTGAATACATTGAGTCTGTAGCCCAAGAGAGCTACTAAAGGGTGGAAGTATTAAGTGATTTGCTGCGGCGCGCCCTGGCCTAAGGGCGTGCCGCTTTTCCCAACAGGGAAGGGGTGATTTGGGTGAAGCGGAAGACCAGTGCCTTGACTCCGCTTTTCTATGTGGGCCCGGCAGTGCTGTTTCTCCTGGTGTACCAGGTTTATCCGGCTTTGCAGACCATCTACCTGAGCTTTTTGGACAGGCGCTCGGAGTCCTTTGTGGGTTTAGACAACTATAAGTATGTGTTTACCTCCCAGGTGATGCTGCGGGCGTTTAAGAACAACCTGTTGTGGCTCGTTCTATTTACCGCGGGAACAGTGGGCCTCGGCCTGCTCTTTGCCATTTTAGTGGACAGGGTGAAATATGAGCGCCTGGCGAAATCCATTATCTTTATGCCCATGGCCATTTCCTTTGTTGGTGCCGGTGTGGTCTGGAAGTTTATGTACAGCTACAAGCCTGCTGGTGCTGAGCAGATTGGGCTTTTAAATCAGATTATGGTGATCCTGGGTTTTGAGCCCAAGGGCTGGCTGTTGGAGAATCCCGTGAACAACCTGGCCTTAATTGTGGTGGGTTTGTGGATTTGGACTGGGTATTGTATGGTTATATTATCCGCCGCCTATAAAGGGATTCCCAAGGAGCTCTTGGAGGCAGGCCAGGTGGATGGAGCCAATGATTGGCAGGTGTTCCGCCATATCATCATCCCGGAAATGCGGCCTGCTTTAACCATGGTTACCACCACTATGCTGGTTAATGTGCTGAAGATCTTTGACATTATCTATGTGATGACCAATGGGAACTTTGGTACAGAGGTTATTGCCAACCGCATGTTCAAAGAGATGTTCCAGTATGCCAACACTGGAAGGGCCAGCGCCATCGCGGTGGTGCTCTTCTTGATGATTATCCCGATTATGTTTGCCAATATCCGGCAGAAGCTGAAAGGGGAGGGATAGAAGTGAACTGGCAGAGACTGAAATCCAGAATGCCGAAGATTGTGATCAATATTGTGGTGTTGTTGTCCATGCTGCTCTGGATCGTGCCCACCATGGGCCTGCTTATCACTTCCTTCCGCCCCGCGAGTGACGTGGTTTACTCTGGTTGGTGGACTGTGCTGACCAGCCCTCTGAAGTTCACCCAGTACACCGCGGAGAACTATCAAGCTGTGCTTTCTTCAGGGGGCATGCTCACCGCCTTCCGCAACAGCTTTATCATCACCATTGGGGGTACAGTAATCCCAGTGTTTTTGGCGGCCCTCGCGGCCTTCGGCCTCTCACAGCTCCACTTCCGGGGCCGGGGATTCTTTTATGCCCTGATTGTGCTCATGCTGGTGGTGCCCACCCAGATGACCTTTATTCCAGTGCTCAGGCTGTACAATAAACTCAGCCTGTCGGGAACCTTTGCGGGACTGTGGTTGGTGCATACCGGGTACGGTTTACCCTTTTCCATCTTTATGCTGCACAGTTTCTTCCAGGGCCTGCCTAAGGATCTCTTTGAAGCCGCGCATATCGATGGGGCTTCCATCTGGACCACCTTTATCCGCCTGGCTATACCCCTGTCGGTGCCGGCCCTGGCTTCTCTGGTGATCTTCCAGTGCCTCTTTGTCTGGAACGATCTACTGGTAGCCCTTATTTACCTAGGCGGGCATGAGTCGGTGGCACCGCTTACTATGCGCCTGTCCAGCTTGGTTGGTTCCTTCGGGCAGGATTGGCACCTCTTGACGGCGGCAGCCTTTGTGTCCATGGTGGTCCCCCTAGTTGTCTTTTTCTCCTTACAGCAGTACTTCGTCCGCGGTCTCTTGGGCGGCGCTGTCAAGGGCTAGGATCATTGATAGGAAAGTGGCGTGGAGAAGCTCTCCACGCCCTTTTTTTCGCCGCATTTAGGGCCAGGCTTTGATCACCCCGCAGGCCATCCTCCGCCCTGAATCTCCCCCAGGCTGGCTGCGGAAATCATCGGGATTCTCATGGATCAGTACGGAACGGCCGATTACCTGCCACACCCTAAAGCGGTCTGTGAAAAAGCACATTTCGCCCAGGCCGTGATTGGAAAAGAGGACGGGGAAATCGCCGGCGTGGTTGCCGTGGGGCTGCTCATCGGGGTTCCAGTGTCCTCCTGCGGAGAGGAAGGGGTTGTCTGGATCGCCAATGCGGCAGTCTCCATACATATGCACATGAAAGCCATGGGGGCCGATTGGATCTCCGCCGGGAGGGGCAGGCTGGTAGGTGGGGAGTCCGGTCACCTTTACTGATACGAATGTCCCGCCGGGGACGTCTTGAAACCACACTGTGCCCCGAATCTCTGGGTAGAGGGGGCCGCCAATGATGCGGGCTACTGCAAAACTGTGCAGGCCAGGGGCTGCATTCCCTTCATATTCACTGTACAACTCATCACCTCCCTTCTCGGTCAAGCTATCTTATGCAGTAGGCTGTGCTCAGGAATAAGTGTAGGGTAATGTTTCTAACAGGAGGATTCAAAGTGCCGTTAGCGAAACCTGAAAAAAAGTAAGCAAGTTTAAATTTATGGAGAGGGGGGCTGCTCGTGAGACGTTGGATCTGGTTGACAGTTCTGTTGATCCTGGCCATTGTTCCCGCCGGCAGCGAAGCCCGCAGTCATCGGTTTTTAAGTTTGGATATTGAGGCCCAGGTGGGCGCCGATGCAGTGGTACGCATTACCGAAACCCATACCGTGCAGTTTGATGGTACTTTTTCGGGGATGTTTCAGACGTTTAATATTTCCAGGGGTATTGAGATCAGAGATGTGGTAGTGTCAGAAGAGGGGACTCCCTATCAGCTGGTAGACGAAAACGCATCTGGGGTTCCAGGTACCTATTTCGTGCGCCAGAAGGGCGATGAACTCTTGGTGGATTGGAGCTACAGCGCCACCGATGAGATCAAGAAGTTTCAGGTGAGTTACACTCTCCATAACGCCATCTTGAAGCACAATGATGTGGCGGAGTTTTACTATCAGTTTGTGGGGAAGGAATGGGATCAACCCCGGGATCGGGTGCGGATCGTGCTTTCCCTGCCCTATGGTGCCGAGGCAGATCAGGTAGGTGCTTGGGGCTATGGGCCTAGGCACGGCCAGGTAACCGTGGAATCTCCCCAGCGTATTGTATGGGAAGTGGAGAACCTTCCCGCCAACACCTTTGTGGAGGGGCGTGCCGTTTTTCCCAATGACCTAGTACCCTTAGGTACCAGGTATACCAATGAAAACGGCTTGGACCGCATCTTAGGCGAAGAGCAAGCTCGGGAAGAAAGGCGGGCCAGGACGCAGCAGCGCCGGGAGTTTGATCCCTATGCTGCGGCACTGCTCCTACTGCTGAGTGGGCTTTTGGCCGTCTATGTGTGGAACAACTACGGCAAGCCTGGACCTGGGTATCAGGATCGTTACTATAAAGAACTACCCGCAGAATATCCCCCTGCTGAGCTGGCCATTCTATACCGCCGCACTGTCCAGGGCAGCGACTTCACAGCAACTCTTCTGGATCTAGCGCGGCGCAGCTATCTCAGCATTGAAGAAATCACTGGTGCAGGGGGCAGAAGAAGCGGAGACGAGGCGAATTATAGATTTAGGAGGAAGGAAGTCTCCAGTAGGGATGCGGAGAGACTGCGCCCCTATGAAGCTGAGGCCTTGAGGCTCCTCTTTGAAGAGGTTAGTGATGGTGAAGTCACCCTGGAAGACCTCCAAGAGTACTCCAAGCAGAACCAAAAGTCATTTGCTGCCTTTTGGAAGGAGTGGGGTAAGAAAGTGCAGGAGGCCGCCAAGGAGCACAAGTTCTTCGATGAAGAGCAAGGTAAAAAGGCGCTGCTCTTCCTGCTGCCTGGCTTTGGCCTGATCGCCCTAGGCATAGTGGCTGCCGTCTTGGAGATGTTGATCACCACCTTCGTAGGGGTATTGATGGGCATGGCAGTGATCATCCTGGCAGCGGCAGCTTCCGCCCGCCGCTCCCCAGAAGGACGCCTGCAGTACACTAAGTGGCTGGCATTCCGCCGGTATTTGAAGGACTTCTCAAGGGTGGACCAGGCTCGAGTAGGTGCCCTAGGTATCTGGGAAGAGTATCTGCCCTATGCCGTCACTTTGGGAGTAGCTGACCAGATGCTGAAACAGCTGGAGATGAGATTTCCGAACCTCCAGGAAGGGGAATACTACTTCGCTGGTGGTTGGTTCTACTACCACCATACCGCTGGACTGAACCGGATCAGCCGCATGACCCGCTCCGTGGAAAGATCCATCACCAGGGTGACTGTACCCCAGAGCAGCAGCACTGGTGGAGGATTCTCCTCAGGCGGGGGAGGAGGTTTTGGCGGAGGCGGAGGCGGTGTTCGCTAAGGCGATACGCTAAAGCGATACGCTAGAGCGATACGCCAAAGGAAGGAGAGGACTATGACTAAGGATAAAAGGAGACTTGTTTACGCTGCGCTGCTGGTGGTGCTGCTGGTAGGCACAGCCGTGCAGGCCGCGGAGCGGGTAATTGTACTGGACTTTTTGGCTTTGGATGGGGAAGGTAACTACATTGATCCCCGCAGCGTTACCCAGAGCGATCTGCTCAGCTTGTCCCGCATCATGTCCCAAGGCATTGCCGCCAGACTGGTGCAGTTTGGCGAGTTCCAGGTACAGGACAGTGTTACCCTCCGGGATGAGTTGGAGGCTTTGTCCTTCGCTCCGGAGACATCGGCTTGGGATCGGGCCCAAGCCATTTTGGAAGCTGGTCTAGCTGACCAGGTGATTACCGGCTCCCTCACTCTGCTGCAGAATACAGCAGTGGTGGGTGTGCAGCGCTTTGCCCTACAGGGAAGCAGCCCTGCCTTAATTGGTGCTTCCATGGCCAGCTCGCCCCGGATCCAGGATGCGCCAAACTTGGTGGACAATCTGCTCACCGATCTGTTCCCCTCTGATGTGCAGGTGATTGAACGTGCCATTGACCAGGTCTTTGTCGTGCCTGGGCAGGTTCGCCTCAGTCTGGGACAGTCCAAGCAGCTCACTGTCTATGCCCTAGATGCCTTAGGGCGGCCCGTGGCTAACCCTGAGTTTCTGTTCTTCTCCAGTGATGAATCTAAGGTGTCCGTGGATGAGCAGGGTGTGGTTACTGGTCTGCAGCCAGGTACTTCCACCATTACCGTGCGGGCTATCAGTAAGGGTACTAGATCAGGCTCCCCAGCAACTATGAACGTTACTGTCCTGCCGCCCACCTTTGGAGTTCGGGTAGGCAGCCTGCTCACTCCCAGGGGTGAGACCCGCTTCCCTGTGCGTATTGGGCTGAGGTTTACCCCTACTGTGGACCAGAAAGGCAGCCAAAGCAGTGCCCCGGAATTGAAAGCACCAGAATCACTCTCTAAGGATAGCTCCAATCCTTTGGGCTTGGTTTCGTCCTTCTTTGGCTCTATGCTCACAAATGGGCTCATGACCATTGATCTGGACTTCGACCCCACCAGGGAGCTTCTGGTGTCTTTCAGCGGCGTTCAACGCTCCACAGGGGGGTACTTGGGCACCGGTGTAGGGTATGTCACCCCCTTGGATGATGTGGACTCCCAGAAAGGCTTTATCCTGCGCTTTACCATTGGCACCCAGTACCGGGTCAGTTCCCGCCTGGCTCTGCCTGTGGAAGCGGTGGTTGACGCCATTTTTCCCACCACCAGTGTGTTCAAGCCCAGCTTTAGGTTGGGTGTGAATATCGGCTTTGATCTGTTCCCATAAGGGGTACGCAGTAAAATAACTTAGCGAATAAAGACGCCCAGGTGAAGGAGTTATCCTGATCCTGGGCGAATTCATTATTGAGAATACCTACAATTTCTAATAAGGGGGTTCAGAATGAGTTTTACCAGGTTGTCCATTGGTAAAAAGCTAGGATTGGGGTTTCTAATCTTAGTGTTAGTAGTGATCTTCACTAATCTGGTCAGCACTTTTGGCCTGTTAACCATTCGGGAAAAGTGGGAGCTGACGGAGGATTCTGAGGATCTACATACTTCCCTTATGCAGAGGGAAATTGAACACCTGCAGTGGGTGATGGTGCTGCAGGAGCATCTCATCTCAGAGTCGGCGGAGGGCTTCTCGCTGCAGCTGGACCCCACTAAATGCAATTTGGGCCAGTGGCTGGGCAGTGAAGATTTCCAGCACCTCTTGGAGCGCTATCCCTCCTTTGCCGCGACGTTTGAGCAGCTCTACGGCCCCCATGTCCAGCTGCATACCTCAGCCCAGACCATTAAATCGCTTCTGGAAGCGGGGGATACAGCAGGAGCGCAGGAGATCTACCACAGTGTTACTATACCCAGCCTGACCCAAACCCGGGGCATCCTCGGGGAGGTCCGCAGCGAGCTGGATCAAGATGTTCATGACTTAAGTGTGCAGATGCGCGGCTTAATGTCCTCCATAGTCCAGCAGATCCTGATCATTGCTACGGTTGGCATCGTGCTCAGTGTGGTCAGCGCAGTTATTGTCACCAGAAGGATCACCAAGCCCCTAAAGGTGCTGCGCGAGGCGGCCCATCGGGTGGGCGATGGTGATTTAGCGGCGAGCTGGACCATAAAATCCGGAGACGAGATCGGTGATTTGTCCCAGTCCCTGCAGGACATGGTGGTGAGCCTGCGCCAGTTGGTTAAGGGGATTCAGGAAAACAGTGAAATGGTCAATTCTCTTTCTCAGAGCCTCTCTTCCATGGCTGTGCAAACCGGTGCAGCCATCACCGAGGTGGCCAGCACGTCCAATGAGTTCTCCAGCACATCGGTGGCCATGGCAGAAAATGCCGATGCTATGAGGGGGAATACAGAGCACGCCATGGGCGAATTGGAGCGAGGCCTAGAGATGCTCAGAACCGCGGTGGGAGATGTGGCCAGTGCCAGGCAGGATGTGCAGGACCTCACCGAGGCGGTGGACAGCTTGGCAGAGCGTTCTCGGCAGATTGACGATATTGTGGAGCTGATCAGCGAGATCAGCGAACAGACCAATCTGCTGGCCCTCAATGCGGCCATTGAGGCTGCTCGAGCAGGAGAGAATGGACGGGGCTTTGCTGTGGTTGCCGAGGAAGTACGCCGCCTGGCAGAACAGTCTAAGAGTGCCACAGGGGAAATCGCCGAGCTCATCCAGGAGATTCTCAGGGGTACTGCAGAGACCATCCAGCGCATGAACAAGGCGGACAGCAGCGTGGAAAAGGTGGATGAGCAGATTGATCTCACTGGGAACACCTTTGCAGCTATCAGCAGAGTGTTCCAGGAAGTCGCTCAGCAGGTGGCGGAGATTGCCAAGGCTGCGGAAGATGTGGGGGCAGGCAGTGAGGAGATTGCCGCTTCCACCGAGGAACAGTCCGCGGTGGCCAACTCCATTGCTGAAGAGTCAGAGAAGCTTGCTCACATGGCAGGGGAGCTCCAAAGGCAGATTTCTAGGTTCAGAGGTTTTTAGGCGAAAAGAAAATGGCAGAGCCGTGTCTGCGCAGACACGGCTCTTAGTATCTATCCTCGTCATTATCACGATGCTTCTGTAGGTTTACCCGGATGTGGGTCATCACACCCACCATGCCCAGCATGAAGCCGAAGATGGTAACGGCGTAGGCCACCATGTTCAGCCAGATGGGGGAAGGAATCACTTCCAGTACCATGGCGAAGATCACAACCCAGCCTACTACCAGCATGGTGCCGCCAATCAGCATGTGGCGCTTGGTACGCATCATTTTATTTCCTGATCCTTATACAGCCAGCAGGCTACGGAGTGGTCTTCCCGCACTTGGAACTCAGGGGGAATCTCCTTGTCGCAGAGCCCCTTGATCATGTTCCGGCAGCGGGGATTGAAGCGGCAGCCCGTGGGCGGATTCATCAAACTGGGCGGTTCACCGGCAGGTACATCCTTAAATGTCTTCAGGTTCTCCGCATCAGGGTCAGATGTGGCCTCAAACAGGGCCTTGGTGTAGGGATGCAGCGGCTCCTTGAGCAGGGCGGCTGTTCCCGACTTCTCAATAATCTTGGCTCCGTACATGGAGAAGATGCGTTCTGAGAAGTAGCGCACGGTGGACAAGTCGTGGGTGATATAGATAATCGCCAGATTGTGTTTCCTCTGCAGCCCTTGGAGGAGCTGGAGGATTTCCACACGCACAGACGCGTCCAGCATGGATACGGGCTCGTCGGCTACCAGCATCTTTGGGTCAAGGATCATGGCCCTGGCGATAACCAAGCGCTGCTGCTGTCCGCCGCTGAGCATGTGGGGGAACTTGGGCAGGAAGTCCTCGATGGGAGCGAGCTTAACTTCCTCCAGGACCTGCCTAATGCGCCTGGCCTGTTCCTTTTTATCCTTGATGCCGTTGATCTTCATGGGCTCTTCCAGAATCCGCTTCACAGACATGAAGGGAGGGAGTGCGCCATATGGGTCCTGCATGATATACCCGATGTTGGAGCGGTATTTCTTCCAACCTTCCTTATCAAAAGTGCTGATATCCTCATCCTCAAAGTAGATCTTACCGCTGGTGGGGTGATGAATCCCTAAGATGGTTTTGGCCAGGGTACTTTTACCGCAGCCGCTTTCGCCTACGATGGAAATGGTCTCTCCTGCATACAGTTCAAAGGATACGCCATCCAGGGCCCGGACGTCGCCGGCTTTAAAAAAGCCCATGCGGCGCACCTCAAACCAGGTGTGCAGGTTTTCTACTCGGAGAACAGGTTTCTGCTCTCTTGGTTGTTCCTGTGTTTGTTTTGCAGCTAGACTAGGCATGCTTCACCTCTCCCGTCTCATCATGCAGCCAGCACTGTACAGTTGCTCCGCCGCCTAGTTTGGTAACATTGGGGTGCTGGGAGCACTTCTCAAATCTCCGCTCGCAGCGTGCTGCAAAGCGGCAGCCCGTGGGCGGGTTAATCAGTGAAGGCGGCTGGCCTGGAATAAATGCTAAATCCTTGTCTTCCCGCAGAGTCGGTACACTCGCCATCAGCTTCTGAGAGTACGGATGATGAGCATCGGTGTAGAAGTACTCGGCAGAGTTGTACTCAATCATTTCTCCAGCGTACATAACCGCCACTTCATCAGCGAGCTCACTAGCTGTACCGATGTCGTGGGTGATGAGGATGAACGTCGTGTTGAACTCGTGTTTAATCTTCTTGAGCACATTCATCAGGTTGGCCTGGGTCAACAGGTCCAGGGCCGAGGACGGCTCGTCTAACACAACCAGTTTGGGATTGGCAGCGAGCGCCATGGCAATGGTGGCTCTCTGCCTCATGCCGCCACTTAACTCAAAGGGATAGCGCTGCAGAAAGTCGGTGGGGAGGCCCACAATCTTAAAGACTTCTGCCACTCTTGCAGCGGCCTGCTGCTTGGTCATCTTTTCGTGGATGAGCAGTGGCTCCGCCAGCTGATCCTCAATGCGGATTACAGGGTTCAAGGAGTTCATGGAGGCCTGAGGCACCATGGCGATCTTGCTCCAGCGAATCTCCTTACGGAACCGCTCATCATCTAGTTTCATAATATCCTGGCCGTCGAAAATGACGGAACCAGTGTATCGCTCAATATTCCGAGGCAGGAGGCGCAGAATGGCCTTAGCCAGGGATGTCTTGCCGCAACCAGATTCACCTACCACAGCCAAGGTGTGGCCTTCTCTGAGCTGGAAGCTCACGTCGTCAACGGCCTGAACTGAACCGGCTTTGGTGCGGAAGTACAGTCTGAGATTGCGGACATCAAGTAATACGTTGCTCATATGCTATAACCCCCTTAGACGTGGGTTGAAGATGCGGTCCAGCGCAAAACCGAGCATGGCGAATCCCAGACCAGCCAGGATCAGCAAAGCCGCTGGCTCCAATACCCAATAGAAATATCCGTTGAACAGCGCACCGTTGCTATGGGCGTCGTTTAACAGTTTGCCCCATGTGGGCAGTACGGGGTCACCTAGGCCCAGGACGGACAGGGTGGCCTCCAAGAAAACATAAGCCGGTACCTGTGTTACAAAGCCTGGAATGAGAACCGGGATAATCTTAGGAATCATGTAGCGGAAAATAATCCGGCCATTCCCAGCTCCGTAGGCTCTGGCAGCTTCAATGTAGCCAGACTCTTTGACTTGAATAAACATGGAACGGTAGCTGAGGATTCCAGAGCCAAAGATTCCCAGGGCAATGACCACGCCTAGAATGGCCCAAATACTTCGTGAATAGAACAGTCCTACCATAATCAGAATGGGCAGGAGGGGTAGAATCATGACAATTTCGTTAACCCGCCTGATGACCCAATCCACCCAGCCGCCAAACCAAACTGAGGCTGCTGCCAGCATCATGGTGGTCAGAGAAGAGCCCACCGCGGCAACTAAACCAAAGGCCAGGGCAACAGGGGCACCCCAGAGCAGGGCTACTGTGATATCACGGCGTCTGTGGTCGGTTCCAGCTAAGCCGTGGAGCTTGCCGTAAACCACCAACGATGCATCCACTGTTGAACCTTCTTCAAAGACCAGACCTTCGGCCACCAGCTTATAGGTTCCCTTGAGGGGCTTGCCGGGGTTGTTGGGGTCTTCAAAGAGGGCGATTTCAGGTTGTTTTCCGTTCAGCCTGCGCAGCAGTCTTGTATCTTGGGAAATACGATAGGCTTCGCTGGGTCGAACTGACAGTTCAGACAGGGGGATCTCCCGGCCGTCTGGGGTGACCCAGGTCATATTCACATTGGGCCTGGCTGCTTCATAGACAGACTCGAAGAAGACTGCCAGCTCCGTGGGGAAGCCATCGTAGTTGAATTCAAATTCAAGTACCATATCGTTGATGGCGACTCCGCCGCCCAAATCCAGCACCGTCTTATTGGCAGGATCGTCTGTAGACCTGACAACGGTGGTTACTGGCTGTTTTTCCTTGTAGAAGAAGTTCAGCCAGGCTGGGCGAGCGTTTCTAGGCGTTTCCAACCAGACGTTGTCGCCTCCGCGCCACAATCTCACGGCTTCGCTGTATGGTATGGCCGCCAAAGCGTAGACGGCGATGCCCACCAGCACAGATATTAGAATCAGTCCTGCAACTGCAGAAGGATAGCTCTTTAACTGCGACCAAAGGTTCTTCATGATCTAGTTCCACCTCCACCTAATTTCACCCGTGGGTCTACCAAGGAGTAGATAATATCGAGTAAAAAGACAGTGACTCCTAACAGATAGGCGTAAATAACAGCATTTGCTACGATGACGGGTGTGTCGAAGAGGTTAATGGCCTGCTGTGTTAAGCGTCCGATGCCTGGCCAGGCAAACACAGTCTCTAGTACGATAGCTCCAACCCAGAGCGTAATCAGGGTAAGGGCAAAGCTGGTAACAATGGTGGGGAGTGTTGGACGCAGCACATAACGGCGTTCAATGGCTCGATCGGATAGGCCCTTGGCTTTGGCCATTTCCACATAGTCCTCACTGGAATAAATCAAGAAAAACGTCCGCCAAGAGTAGGAGGTGGAGAAGATCGAGCTGATCAGCAGAGCCAACACTGGAAGGATCATGTGTTTACCTATACTGAGGGCGCGCAGCAGTGTGGTCTGTGGAGGCGGTGCATCCACCATGCCGCCAAAGGGGAGCCAGCCCAGGACGGCAGCGAAAATAAGAATCAAAAAGATGCCGTAAAACCAAGCGGGTGCAGAACTCGTGGGCGCCATGGCAATTATGAATTTATCGAGGGCAGAGCCATAGCGGCGGGAAAGAAAGAGCGCCACTGATACCCCGCTAAAGAAAAGCAAAAGTTGGCCAGAGGCCATCAGGAGCAGAGTGGGCGCCAAGCGTTCTCCAAGAATATTGCGAACTTGTCGGGAACCGCTGTCACTGAGTAAATACTGCGCCGATCCAAGATTTAAGGTAAGCCCATTCCACAAATACTCAAAACTTCTCACTAAGAACGGGCGGTCCAGTCCTACTTGTTCAATACGGATTCGTACTCTCTCTTCTTCCAACTCTTTCCTCTGCTGCAGTGTTAGAAAGGCCATTTCTGGGTCAGCAGCCATTTCCATGGATATCTGTTCTCTGATTTGGCCCTTGCGCATCTCGTCCACATAGCCACCGCCATTGGCAATCAGGATGGTAAGGTATACTCCGATCACCACAGTAATGATCAAGGTTACCCCCCGCACCAGAGTATACTTCAATATGCGGTTTAGGCTGCTACTGGCACGATTGCGCTGGGCATTTGGTGCTTGTGTAGTTTCCAAATTCAGCATGTAATATACCTCCCGGTATCGTCTGGACTAGAAAAGGGAGGGCGCGGACTCCGCGCCCTCCGCTAGAATCCAGAGTTGTTATCTGGGTCTCCTGCCTTATGGTAGAGTTACGAAGGTGTGCGCATCGAAGGTGGCGCTGGCAACGAGGGTTGGCAGCACGATAGCTTCAATGGTGTTCGAACCTACAGGCAGTTGTGCTGTGTCTTCGCCGGTCAGGACGATTTCGAAGAGACCATCAGCAACTGGTTCAGCGTAGCCGCTGTAAGCAACTGCGCCGGTGGCATCCAGAACGATGTACTTAACTTCTTGGATGAACTCCAGTGCATAGGGCTCGCCCTTGAAGGAGATTGCTACTTCGAATCTGATTTCGTCGCCGGACTTGACACGGCTTGCTCCACTCAGTTCAGCTTCGGCAATGCGAGGCTCGTCGAACATGGACCACTTGTCAGCAGGCTCAGAGTACTGCTCGAACCTCTTGAGGTGGACCATTCTCTCAACTGGATAGGCTTTCTCGAGGTACATAGGTCCGTTGCCGATCCAGAAGTGACCCTTCTCTTGGTACCAAGCCTTGGCGTTGGCATAGCGCTGAGCTACTTCTTCCTCGGAGATGAAGTCTTTCAGGAAGCCTTCCCATGGGAGGTAGTTGTTCTCAATCGCGTAATCCAGCCACTTGTCAAGAATTGGCAAGCTTGGTCCGGAGTTGTAGCCGAGCCACTCTACATCCAGTTCATTAGCCTTGGATGCGGTGAAGGCCAGTTCGCCATTCATCTCGGCCAGGATACCCAGGGCCAAGGTGTGCCATGGAGCAGCACCGTAGTTGTAGTAAACGGCAAAGATGTCACCGATGTTCTGCTCAGCATCGATGTACCAGGAGTCGGAGTAAACCTCGTATACGAATGGATCGTAGGAGAGGATTCTCCAGCCGCGAGCGTTCTCCATAGCCGACTTCAAGCTGGCTGCAGCAGAAGCGTCATAGATTTCGCTCTCTTCAAAGCCGCGATCCCAGTCAAGGATGGTTGGGATAAGCATGTCACCGATGGTGTAGGGGCTTCCGTCATGCCATACAACTGTGTCAAAGAGATCCTCACGATAGTGAACGATGGTCTTCCGCTTAGCGGTCAGGCCTTCTGGATATCTCTCTTCAACGGTGAGGAAGCGCTGCAGTGATGGCTGCCAGTACAACCAAGCATCGCCAGGTACTTCGATTACTTCGGCAAACTCAAGGGTTACCCAATCGGAGTCTGGGGACTTGCTGACGGGCAGTCCTTCTTCCACGGTAACTTCGATGCGCTCAATTCTGTGAGGCATGTAGTTGCCAGTGTAGGGGTTGCTGATGAACCCACGGTCAAAGGTAGCTCTCATTGGCAGTTGGTCAAAGGTCCAGTTGGAGCCGCCAACGGGGTTCCAAGGCTCAACCAGTACTTGTTGGGAACCAATGGTGATGGTACCGCCAATTTCGTCGCCGCGGCGCAGTGTGCTTGGCCACAGAGCGGTACTGGACATACCTTGGGCCAGGTCAGAAGCTACGGAGACTTCAGCACGGCGTGCTACATAAGAGATTTGGTCTACAGTGTAGATACGTGGAGAGTCTTGGAATGCAAGCTCCAAAGCACGGGAGTAGAGCTCTTTCCGCTCTTCCATGGTGGTGAATCTCTTGTAGTAGAGTCTCTCAGAGATCTGATCCAGCTCGGGAATGGGTTCCAGTGCCTGCCACAGAGGCTGGCTCATGGTCCTGCGAGTGTACATCTGGTCAAAGATGTGGCCTTGGTCGCGGTATACAGCGCCTGCGCCCCATCCGCCGGTGTAAATGTGCCACTCACCAAGCCAAGGATCGCCCATCATCCAAATTGGAGAAGCTTCAGCGCCGGTACGGTAGTCCACTGTAACGACAAAACCGATCTTCTCCAGCTGTTCGGCAACATAGTCACCGACCAAGCTGCGCTGGTCTTCGCTGCGGGCCAGGATGAGGATTTCCAGAGGCTGGCCATTGTAAGTCCATACGCCATTTTCGAGTTTGCAGCCAGCGTTCATCATTTCTTCGGAAATGATATGCTTGGCAGTCTCGAAGTCATAGGCGTACTTGAATTCCAAGGCACGGGCGGTCTCTACAACGCGGGAGTAGTCAACGTAAGCGTTGTTGAGCATGTTGTACTTGGGCAGAGCCAAGCCGCCGTATAATTCTTGAGCAATGTAGTCCCTGTCGATGAGCAGGTTCATGGCTTCGCGAACTCTGCGGACGCCAAATGGGTTGAACCGGCCATCATTGAACTCAGGACCCACAGGGTTAAAGGTGAGTTCGCTGTAGGATCCAAAGGTCTGATAATAGTCGAGGTTTGGATCGTTGAGAATAGTTTGGAAAGGTACGGGTTCGGACGATGTTGTTGCGTATACATCAATGTCGCCAGCTTGCAGCCTTGAGACAGCAGTCGTTACGGTGGGCTCTTCCACGATAATGACTTCGTCGACCCAAGTTGCCATTCTTTGCTCAGCAAAAGCACCGAAAGACAAAACAAGCACGAACACTGCCGCCAATAAGGCGATGCGTGTCTTACGATTGAACAATACAGGTCACCTTCCTTATTTGAAATTAGAAATACAACACGATTCCCTCAGTCGCCGACACTTAATATCAGCGATCACCCCCTTGGTCCAAGAAATGCTTTACGATTCTGTGATTTAGTCCCGGTAAAGCTTGCGAATGTAATTCCACGCAAAGCGCCAATATCCTCCTTAAAAGTGCGGTCAGGAGGTAATGGGATTGACTACATGGTTATAATTTAGAGAGCAAACGCTAAAATCCTGCTAAGGAAATGTTGATTTACACTCAATTAAGGTTGTTTAGACAAACCGGAAACCCTTTATAAGCTGGGGGAACATAAATGTAAAGCGTAGCATAGGGGCCGTTCGTAGACGGTTTTCATCAATCTAGCATCCCCGAGGGCACTAAACATGCTTTTCATTGGTTTTCCATTGAGTTCGATGATCCAAATTCTGCCCTGTTCATCCAGTCCGAAGTCCACGCTGAGCTCCCCCAAGGAGCCTAAAGCCTGCTCCACTGCGCTGGCAGCCTGAAGGCTGAGTTTTTCCAGTTTAGGCAGGTAGCCCTGGCCTGGAAACGCCTGCTGGAGTGCCTTCCCCCCAGGAAGCAGGGAGTGGCTCACATTGGTGATGTAGGAATAGGTCAAGGACAGGCGACTGAGGACGCCTGAGGCCTTCCACATCCCGCCGCCATCTTTCTGCACCAGGAAGCGAACGTCAAAAACCCTTCCATTTAATGTGGCCAGTGGAATATACTGCTGTACGATGTACCCTCTGCCTAAGTTAGCTTCCAGCCAGTCCAAGAGTTCCTCTGTTGAAGGGAACGAGGCGATGGGCGATTTGGTGCCAAGGTGCAGTTGGAACTTCTTCCCCTTTTTGCGCACCAAGTATATTCCCACGCCCAACTGTCCAGTTCTGGGTTTGATGATCGCCTGTCCATCACCCTTCAAGAGCTCCACTACGTTCTCCGGCTGGAGGATGTAGGTGGCTGGAAGGTGCTTCTCCAGTGGGGTTTGCGAGAGTATGCTGTGCACATCCAGTTTGTCAAAGAGGGTGATATGGTTAAACACCCTGCCCTTACCCACCAGCAGCTCCAGGCGATTGACCACCTTTGGCTTTGGTCCATAAAAACGGTTGTAGTACGCCCCTGGCAGGGGCACCAGTTTTTCCTCCCACTTGCTGCCGTCAAAGGCTAGGGCTTGAACCTCCTCGCTCTGCCAATCAACGCGGCTGGGCGTGACAATGGCCAGTTCTACACCGAGTGCAGCGGCAGCCCGCTCATAGGCGGGGATGGGCTGAAAGAAGGGAGTGAGGAGCCCGATAAGCTTTTGTTCTGTCATGGCAGTACCTCCATTTAGTTGGGTACTGCATAGTACTGCCCAAATGGTGCAGTGCGACAGGTTTGTGCTCCCGATTTCTCTCCGCACATTTAGTGCTGTACTACCATGCCGCCCGTCCCTACGCCCTCATATAGTGAGGCAAAGGAGGGATTAAGATGGGCCTAAGGAATTTGTGCTGCCGATGCCCGGAAGCGTGGGCCAACTTCATCAACCAGTGGGTATACGTGATCTTGACCAATGACAATCAGCCTCTGTTGAATGCTGAGTGGCAGCTCAGAGAGGTACAGCTGACCTATCTCGTCTTGAGGAGGCCTGTGGCTGATCTGGATGGGTGGCAGAGAGTGATCGTCCCCTGCCAGCATATTGCCGCTCTGCTGCAAGCTCCACCGCCGCCACTTCCACCCATGGGCTAGACAGATATTTCGCGAATCCATCCGTGCAGGGTGGATTCTTTTTCGCCGTTGGTGTGGTAGAATAAGGCTGAAGCAGTTAAGAAAGCGCATAAGGTGGATTGGTAGATGTATGTCGTTTTTCACAGAGTTTCCTGTATTGGAAACAGAACGGCTGGTACTGCGCCAGCTTAGATACGAAGACGGGCCCGATATTCAACGCTATTTCACTGCCGAGCTGGCCAAGTATTACGATTGGTGGCCTAGAACTGTGGCAGAAGGGCGGGGGTTTGTCCGCTTCTTCAAAACGGGCTACCAGGAAGAGCAGTCTATTCGCTGGGGCATAACCCTGAAACCCAACGATAAAGTGATCGGTACTGTCGGTTTCAGCGATTTTGACCACTTTTCCAGGGCTGAGCTGGGCTACGAGCTGTCCTTGGACTATCAGCACCAGGGCATCATGTGTGAAGCTCTCCGTGCGGTTATCCCTTTCGGCTTCAACGAGATTGAGATGCACCGCATTCAGGCTTCGGTCTTTCCCCAGAATGAGGCTTCCATTAAACTCCTAGAGAAGTTTGGGTTTAAGCGGGAAGGGCTGCTGCGCCAGTATACTTACATTAAACACCGTGATGCTTGGGAAGACTGTCTAGTGATGGCGCTGCTCAAAGACGAATGCGATCCCAGTCTGCTGAAGCGGCCAGCATACACGCTACCCAAGAATATCACATAACAGGCAAAAAAACCACCAGTGCTGAGCTGGTGGTTTTTCCCTGCCTAGAGCCTGTCTAAGACCATTTGCAGGTCTCTGATGATATCTTCCGCGTCTTCCAAGCCCACTGACAGGCGCACCAAGCCGTCTGTGATACGGCATTTGGCCCGCTCCTCAGGGGAGTAGGTGGAATGAGTCATGGAGGCTGGATGCTGAATCAGGGTTTCAGTATCGCCTAGGCTGACCGCCAGGGTACAGAGCTGTACACTGTTCATCAGGGTTACGCCTGCTTCCACACCGCCCTTCAGTTCGAAGGAGATCATCCCGCCAGGCAGGCGCATCTGCTTTTGGGCCAGTTCTTTCTGGGGGAAACAGTCTAAACCTGGGTAGTAGACTACGTCAACGGCGGGGTGGGAATTCAGGAACTCAGCCACCTGCTGCGCATTGGCGCAGTGCTTTTCCATGCGCAGGGAGAGGGTTTTCAGGCCGCGGCAGATTAAATAGGCATCAAAGGGGCTCAACACGGACCCTGTAATGTCCTTCACCCCATAGTAGCGGACCTGATCAATGAACTCTTTTTTGCCTAAGACCAGTCCTGCAATGACGTCTCCGTGGCCGTTCAGGTACTTGGTGGCGGAGTGCAGCACCACATCTGCCCCCAACTCCAGAGGCCTTTGCAGATAGGGTGTACAGTAGGTGTTGTCCACAAAGACCAGACAGCCGGGGATTTCATGGGCCAGGGCGCTGATGCCCTCAAGATCGGCAATGGCCATGGTGGGGTTGGCTGGGCTTTCCAAATATATTACCTTAGTATTAGGCCTGAGGGCGCCCTTTACAGCGTCAAGATCGGATGCATCCACAAAGGTGGTTTCCACGCCGTACTTGCTGGCCCCGTGGCTTAGAAAGGCGAAAGTGCAGCCGTACAGGGCCTGGCCGGCAACGACATGATCTCCTGGCTCCAGCACAGTCCATAAAGCGGAAGTGATGGCTCCCATACCTGACCCTGTGGCCAGGGCCGCCTCGGCACCTTCCAGCAGCGCCATCTTTTTTTCCAGTTCGTTTGTATTGGGATTGCCTAGGCGGGTGTAGATATAACCCTCTTCCTCCAGGGCAAAGCGCTTCGCTCCCTGTTGGGCAGATTCAAAAACAAAGGTGGAAGCCTGGTAAATGGGGGTGACCAAGGCACCAGCTGCGTTTTTTTCCTGTCCTCCGTGGATAGCCTTGGTGGAAAAGCCCTTCATCTCATATTCTTTTGTCATTATTTCCCCTCCGTACAACATCCTGTTAACTTTATTATATCCTATTGTAACAATAGTGGGAAGTCGTCTTTCGAAAATCGTACATAGAGGAGCCTAAAGGAAGTTGCTTCCAGGGGTCGAAGTACTCTGCAATAACTGCGACAAGGGGGAATCTGGTTGAACGAGAATATTGCAGCCACGTCAGCCGTGTGGCAGGAAGCCTTCGCCTTGGCCTGGGAAGCGTTCTGCCGGGGAAATGTGCCGGTGGGCTGCGTGATCGCAGACGGGCAAGGGAGGATTGCAGCCAAGGGCCGCAATGCCATTTACGATGATGAATCCATCACTCCCCTGGCTGGAACAAATCTGGCCCATGCGGAGATTGTTGCCTTGAGCCAGCTGAAACGAGGCGAGCATGAGACCGGGGAGTACACCCTGTATACCACCTTGGAGCCCTGCCCCATGTGTTTTGGGGCAATTGTGATGACTGGGATTAGGAAAGTGCGCTATGCCGCGCGGGACGGTCTGGCAGGATCCGCAGTGCTTACCGGGGCTACCCCCTATATCGCCAGCAAGCAGATTTCAGTCGCTTTGGAGGGTTCCAGTTTGGAGGTGTTTCAAATCGCCTTAACCACTGCCTTTGAACTGCGGCGCCAGCATCCCAGGCAGGAAGTGATCTTGAGCTGCCTGCGTGCGGACTGTCCAGAAGGAGTGGCATTGGGCACCCGCCTGTTCCAGGAGGGCTTTTTTTCCACAGCCTGTAGGGAAGGCTGGAAAGTGGAGCAGGTTTATGAAGATGTTATGGCGAATTTTGCCAGTATTTCCAGGACGGTTTGAGGAGGAGTAGATTGCACACAGTATTATTCGATCTAGATGGGACCTTGCTGCCCATGGATATGGAGGCCTTTCTCCGGGCCTATCTCCAAGAGCTTTCCAAAAAGGGCGCCGCTGCAGGTTACAATCCTGTGGAGCTCGTGGAGGTAGTGATGGATGGAGTGGACGCCATGGTGCGCAACGATGGAACCATGACCAATGAAGAGCGTTTCTGGGAGCTGTTTATCTCCAGGATAGGCGGCTCGCGGGATGTGCACCAGCAGGTCTTTGAAGAGTTTTACCTCCATGACTTTCCCAGGTTGGAAAAAACGGTTCAGCCCAGCCCTCTGTCAAGGCAAGCTGTCGAGATCCTGAAGGACAAGGGGTACCGGCTGGTGTTGGCCACCAATCCCATTTTTCCCCGCCTAGCCACTCTGGAGCGGATGCGCTGGGCTGGTGTAGAGCCTGAGGATTTCGCCCTGATCACTACCTTTGAGAACTGCCATTTTGCCAAACCCCATCCCGGCTACTACCGCCAAATCCTGGAGGTTATTGGGGCAGCGGCCTCCGAATGCCTGATGGTAGGCAATGACATGGTGGAGGATTTGGCCGCAGCGCAGCTGGGCTTGGAAGTATTCCTGGTTACCGATAATCTGATCAATCCCCAAGGAGCCGACTATTCTGAGTTCCTCCACGGGTCTAGGGAGGACTTGGCTGCTTACCTTGCTAAACTGCCGGATAGGAAGTGATCTAGTGGACAAGCTCTACGATCTCAGCCATCCCTTTTCAAGCGGCATGCCTGTCTATCCTGGTGATGAGCCAGTTCTTCTGGAGCGCCGCCGCAGTGCCCACACAGACGGTTACACCGCCTACAGCCTTCAGACTGGGCTGCACGCAGGCACTCATCTAGACGCCCCCCTTCATTTTGTCGCGGACGGGCAGATGGTGAGGGATTTACCCCTGGAACGCTTTTTAGGGAGGGGGTTCCTCTTGGATGGGCGGGGCCAGAATCCGGTGGGCTATAAGGAAGAGTATGACACCCTTATCCGCGCAGGCGACATCGTCCTTTTGTGGACGGGCCACAGCGTCAACTGGGGCACTGATTGCTATTACGCTCAGCATCCTGTCCTAGGGGAAGAGCTGGTTGAATTCTTGATCCAGAGGAGGATCAGGCTGCTGGGCATGGATCTGCCCTCGCCAGATGGACCGCCCTTTGCCATGCACAAGCGCCTTCTGGGAGCTGGGATCCCCTTGGTGGAGAATCTGACTAATTTGGAACAGCTGCAGCACCTGCAGAGCTTCGAGGTGATGGCTTTTCCAGTGAAGATTGCAGCGGAGGGCTGCCCTGTGCGGGTGGTGGCCCGGGCTTGGAATGGAAAGGAGGAGGAAGGTTAGATGGAACGGGCACAGGCTTGGCTGAAGCGTTACGGGAGGCCGCTGGAAATGGCGCTGTGGGACTTCCACTTTGCCGGAGGTTCCAAGGAAAACGTTATTCGTTACCTATCTGCTTTTCAGAATGAAGACGGGGGTTTCGGCCATGGGCTGGAACCGGATTTCTGGCTTCCCAAATCGTCACCTATGGCGAGTTGGATGGCGGGTCAGATCCTCGTGGAGATCAAGGCCGATCTGAGCGATAAGATTGTGGAAAGACTGATTCAGTACCTGATGACGTGTGAGCAGGTACTGCCTGGGATGTGGCCCACGGTTCTGCCTGAGAACAACGACTATCCCCATGCACCGTGGTGGCACTGGTCGGAAGAGGCCCAGACAACCTGGATGTTCAATCCCAGTGTGGAGCTGGCCGCCTTCCTCGTTTATTGGTCTCCACCTTATAGTAGGGAAGCGGCTTTGGGCTGGCAGTCTCTGGTACCTGCGGTGAAATACATAATGCAGGTGGATGGTGTGGACTGGCACGAGCTCAGGAATTTCTGGCAGTGCCTGAAACTGCTCCGCCACCACGAGGGCCGGTTTACTGCACAGTTTGGCTATACCTTTAGCGAGGTAGAAAGCAGGCTGAAAGGGCTGATCCTGGAGACCGTCGATGGGGAACCGGCTGGTTGGGCTGGTGCCTATAAGCCCCTTCCCCTGGAGTTCGTCAAGGACGCCTCAGATCCCCTGTATTCAGAGCTAAAGCCCTTAGTAGAAGAAAACCTGCGCTTTTTCTTAAGCAGCAGAGATAAGTGGGGCATCTGGGGTATTACCTGGGGCTGGGCCGATTACCCCAGCGAGTTTGCCATTGCCAGCAGGTATTGGCAGGGCATTAGGGCGGTGGAACGCTATAAGACCTTGAGGGCCTTTGGCCGAGTATAGGGGTGCGGGCCTTAGGCAGCATGGAAAAGGAGGCTGGAGTTCAAAACTCCAGCCTCCTAGTTATTTCACAGCTCCTCTTAGAAAATGGAGAAGAGGATAAACAGGCCAGCTGCTAGGGAGGATACCAGGGATACTACGGTAATCTGGGTGTTGATAGATGGGCCAGCAGTATCCTTGAAGGGGTCTCCCACAGTGTCGCCAACAACGGCAGCTTTATGGGCTTCGGAACCCTTGCCGCCGCAGTTGCCTGCTTCAACGTACTTCTTGGCATTGTCCCACAGTCCGCCGGAGTTGCTCATAAATAGAGCCAGCAGCAGTCCGCTTACGATGTTACCAGCTAAGAAACCGCCAATGGCGATGATGCCGCCGATCAGTCCAACCGCCAAGGTAACGAGGATAGCCATAAGGCCGGCTGGAATCAGCTCTTTCAGAGCACCGGTGGTGGCAATATCAATGCAGCGGGCGTAGTCAGGTTTGGCCTTGGGATTCCCTTCTTTGAGGCCGGGAATCTCGTCAAACTGCCGGTGGATTTCAGCAACCATCCGCTCCGCATTGCGGTTTACACCAAGCATGAGCATGGCGGAGAATACCGCGGGTACAGCGGAACCGACGATGAGCCCGAAGAACACTAAGGGGTTCATAATGTCGAAGCCAGCAATGAGATCCATGCCCCTAGCCTGAAGGACCGCATTGACCTCGGACAGGAAAGCACCGAGAAGGGCAATCACAGTGAGTCCGGCGGCGCTGATGGCAAAGCCCTTGGTAATAGCTTTCACAGTATTACCGGCGCTGTCCAGTTCGTCGGTGATGCGCAGAGCTTCTTCACCCAAATCCGCCATTTCCACGAGCCCGCGGGCGTTATCCACGATGGGGCCGTAGGCGTCGTTGGAGATAATCATGCCTACAATGGAAAGCATACCAACGGCTGCCATGGAAATGCCAAAGAGGGCATCGGTGACCGTTGTGGGGTCAATTCCGTTGGTGAGCAAGAATGCACCCAGGGCAGAGACTGCAATACCGATCAGAGCGGGGAACACGCTGAGGAATCCGTAGCTCATCCCGGAAATCATGGTAAAGGCAGGACCTGATGCGGAGGCTGATGCCACGTCCTGTACAGGTTTGCGGGTGTCGTTGGTAAAGTAGTCAGTGGCAATACCAATGATAACTCCTACACCCAAGCCCAGTATGGATGCGGCCCAATAGCGCCAGTTGAAGTCGAAGATGACGGTGGCTAGAGCTGTTAAGCCCACAAAAACTGCGGTGGTAACATTAGTAAGTTTATTCAGAGCCTTGGTGGGGTCAGCCCCCTTATCAATATTGGCCAGCAGGACACCTACAATGGAGGAGAATAATCCCGCTGCGGCGTAGCAGAACACCATTTGGGTGAATTTGCCAATTCCGCCGTCCAGCGCCACAGCCAGCACTACCGCCGCTGAGAGGGAGGCCACATGGGAGTCAAAGAGGTCGGCACCCATACCGGCGACGTCACCTACGTTGTCACCTACATTGTCGGCGATAACGGCAGGGTTACGGGGATCGTCTTCAGGGATTCCCAGTTCCACCTTGCCCACTAGGTCGGCGGCTATATCAGCTGTCTTGGTGAAGATCCCGCCTCCCGCTTTGGCGAACAGGGCTAGAGAAGATGCGCCGAAGCTGAATCCTAAGGTCAGCGCCACATCTCCTGTCAACATCACGATACCAGTTACGCCTAAAAGGCTGGCGCCCACAACCGCCATACCCATCACTGCACCGCCGCGGAAACCAATCATAAATGATTTCTCCATGTTCTCCACTGCTGCGGTGGCAGTCTTGGTGTTAGCAATAGTGGCAATGGCCATACCGACTTTCCCAGCCAAGGCCGAGAAGACAGAACCAGCGATATAGGCGATAGCCATCATTACATTCCGCATGGGATCGCCATGCCAAATGGGTTCAGGCAGGAAGAGGATGATTGCTCCTGAGACAATTAGCACGAAGACGGCAAGTAAGCGGTATTCACGTGCCAAGAAGACACTGGCTCCCTGCCGGATCAGGGTTCCGAGCTCCTGCGTCCTCTTGGTGCCAGAAGGCTGCTTGTTTACCCATGAGTAAAGCCAGGCAGCTGTTGCAAAAGAGAGCAAGGATACAACTACCGATACTACAAACCAGTTCACTTCCATCCCTCCATTAGATACGCAAGTCAGGTTTTATAGAGACGGTTTTATGCTGCATTGTGCTTATGTTTTCATGACTATGCGTCATCCCCTTTAGAGATGAAATGCTGGGTACTCGGCTAAACGCCGCACTATCCCTATTTTTTTCATTCTGCCAAAAAGTGCTATACCCTGCTCGAAAACCCGGTCTTTTCGCTTCTTTGCTGTGACTGTATGCAAAAGGTATTGGAGAAAAAGTGTCTAAATCCTGTGATCAACCTATTGAGGAAGGAGCTGTTTGCTGTGAACCCAGTCTTGGATACTATTCACCAGCGCACTTCGCTGAGGGTGTATAAAGATGAACCAATTCGCCCTGAGCATCTGCAGGCGGTGCTGGACGCGGTGTTGCGGGCGCCCACCGCTGGAAATATGATGCTTTACTCGGTCTTGGTAGTGACCGACCAGGAAACTAAGAATGTACTCAGCAAAACCTGTGATAACCAGCCCTTTATCGCCAGGGCACCGCTGGTCCTCATCTTCTTAGCTGACTACCAGCGCTGGTTTGACTATTTTGAGCTGTCCCAAGTGCCAACCTTCTGTGCATCGACGGAGCGCACTTGGCAGGGTCCCGATGTGGGTGACCTCTTTTTGGCGCTGGACGATGCCCTAATCGCTGCTCAGACCGCTGTACTGGCCGCGGAGAGCCTGGGCATTGGGAGCTGCTATATAGGGGATATCATGGAAAATTATGAAACCCACAGGGAACTGTTGGCTCTGCCGGACTACGTGTTCCCCGCGGCCATGCTCTGTTTAGGGTACTATCCCGAGGGCTATCAGCCCAAGTTCCGCAGCCGCTTCGACCAGGAGTTCATTGTACACAGTGAGAAGTATCGCCGTTTAGGAGAGGCGGAACTTCAGTCCATGTTTGCCGAGTTGGAAGCGGAGTTTGCGCCTACCAACAGATTTGGGGCGGAGAATATGGGGCAATTTGTGTATGCTCGCAAAACGGGCAGCGATTTCGCCAGGGAAATGAGCCGTTCCGTCAGGGCTGCTCTGCAGATTTGGCAGGGTAGTAAACCATAGGACCGCCGGCTTTGGGGAGGTAAATGGCTGCCTACCTCGAAACATAAACTGAGCACCATGGAGAACCAAGAGGAGGAAGGCCAATGAGGGCTTATGAGAGATTGTTGAAGTACACAGCATTTGCAGCAGCTTCGGATAGTTCCAGCCCCAGCTGTCCCAGCACAGCGGAGCAGCTGGAGTTTGGCCGTGCCCTGGTTGAGGAAATGCGCAGCTTGGGCATTAAGGATGCCCAGATGGACGAAAACGGCTATGTGTTCGGAACCATTGAATCCAATATTGATAACTGGGACGGCCCAGTGATTGGCTTTATCGCCCATATGGATGTGGTGCGGGATGTGCCTTTCCAGAACACCAAAGCCCGGGTGGTGGAGAACTACCAAGGTGGCGATCTCCTGCTGAACAGCGAGGAGAGCATTGTGCTCAGCCCTGAGGAGTTCCCCTTCCTTAGAGACTATACCGGGAAAGATCTGGTGGTGACCGACGGCACCACCCTGCTGGGAGCAGATAACAGGGCAGGCATCGCCGAAATTCTTACCATGGCAGAAATTTTGCTCACCGATGACAGCATAAAACACGGTACCATAAAAATCGGCTTCACCCCCGATGAGGAAATTGGGCGAGGAGCCGATCGCTTTGATGTACGGCGCTTTGGTGCGGATTTTGCCTATACAGTGGACGGCGGCGCCTTTGGCGAGGTGGAATATGAAACCTTCAACGCTGCTACTGCAAGGGTGAGCATCAAGGGCCGGAACATCCACCCGGGAACCGCCAAGAACAAGATGAAAAATGCCTCGCTCCTGGCCATGGAGTTCAACAGCCTGCTGCCCAGCGTACAGAGGCCGGAGCACACCGAAGGGTATGAGGGGTTTTACCATCTCATAGCCATGGAAGGCAGCGTGGAGCAGGCCAGTTTGACGTATATTATCAGGGATCACGATTCCAAAATGTTCCAGGCCAAGAAAGAGCGCATGGAGCGAATCGCCCAATGGCTCAATGAGAGCTATGGCGAGGGTACAGTAAGTGTGGAGCTGGAGGACAGTTATGCCAATATGGATGAGCAGATTAGGCCCCATTGGCACCTGATCGAAACCGCCTATGCAGCGGTTCGGGAAGTGGGCGGTGAGCCCTACAGCAAGCCTGTGCGGGGAGGAACTGATGGCGCCCGCCTGTCGTTTATGGGCCTGCCCTGTCCCAACTTGGGTACTGGCAGCCATAATCACCATTCCAAGCTGGAGTTCGCCTGCGTGCAGGATATGGACAGCTGTGCCGCGGTGCTGGTGAAGATTGCCGAGAAGTATGGCCAGTGGCAGGGGAGTAGGAAGTAAGGTGGACAAGGGACTAAGACTGCAGGGCAAGACCGTACTGATCACAGGAGCATCAGGAGGATTGGGCGAGCAGATAGCCTACGCCGCAGCCAAGAGGGGTGCCGTGGTGGTTGTGACCGGCAGAAGGGACCACAAGCTGCAGGAAGTGCAGCGGCGCTGCCAGGAGCTTTCCCGCGGGCCCAGTTATGCCTATACCTTGGATGTGGCCGATAGTGAGCAGATCAAAGAAGTGCTGGGCCGTATCAGGGCAGAACTTGGGCCCCCTCATGTCTTGGTGAATAACGCGGGCTTCGGCCTGTTCGTTGAGGCCGTAGATACGGACCAGCAGGTTACTGAAGAGATGTTTAGGGTTAATGTGCTGGGGTTGATCCAGGTTACCCAGGAAGTGGCTAGGGATATGCAAAGAGCAGGAAGGGGGCATATCATCAACATTGCCTCCCAAGCGGGCAAGATTGCCACGCCGAAATCTGCTGTCTATGCAGCCACCAAGTTCGCGGTGCGGGGATACTCCAACGCACTTCGCTTGGAACTTAAAAAACACGGGGTTAGCGTGACCACTGTGAACCCTGGGCCCATCAGGACAGATTTCTTCACCAAGGCAGACGGGGGAGGTACCTATTTGTCGAAACTAGGGCACTGGGTTCTCGACCCCGTTCAAGTCGCGGAAAAGGTGGCAGACAGCATGCTTACCAAGCGCCGGGAGATCAACCTGCCCTGGGCCATGGAGGTGGCTGGCCGCTTCTATGCCTTCTTTCCCCGGGTGGGGGACTATTTGACCAGCACCCTTTTTAATAGGAAGTAAGGTGGACTGTGACAAGGAGGAACAGCACTGCATTGAACTTAGAATGGAAGCTAAATCCCCCCTTGAAGTGGGCGGGTGGAAAAAGGTGGCTTGTACCTCGGCTCCTCACTATCTGGGAGCGGGCGGCAAGCTCACGCCTGGTGGAACCGTTTTGTGGTGGGCTGGCAGTGGCTCTGGGGCTGAACCCTAAAACAGCGCTGCTCAACGATGCCAACGCTCACCTGATCAATTTCTACCGCTGGCTGCAGAGGGGTCTGGTGATCAGCATAGAATTGGCCAATGACAAGGAGCTTTACTACAGGCACCGTACTCGCTTTAACCAGCTTATCAGAGAACGGAAGACAGCTGAAAGCTCAGAAGCCGCTGAGCTCTTCTACTACCTAAACCGCACCGGCTACAACGGCCTTTGCCGATTCAACAAGAAAGGTGAGTTCAACGTACCCTTTGGAAGGTACAAACGCATCAACTATGCCCAGGACTTCCTGGACTACCGGCTCGTTTTGGAGAATTGGAGCTTCACAGCCGGTGACTTTGCTGATCTACAGACCAGGGCAGATGATTTTATCTACGCGGATCCCCCTTATGATGTGGAGTTTACTGAGTATGCCCAAGATGGTTTTGCCTGGGAGGACCAAGTGCGCTTGGCTCACTGGCTGGCGGAGCACCAGGGGCCGGTGGTGGCGTCCAACCAGGCCACGGAAAGAGTTGTGGAGTTGTACGGCGATCTAGGTTTTGAGCTCGTGATTCTGGAAGCGCCGCGCCGCATTTCCTGTACAGGCGATCGGACTCCGGCGCGGGAGGTATTGGCTGGAAGGAATATCGACCTTAACTAGAAAGGAAGAACAAGTATGCCTGAGAGTAATCGGCCTGAAATCAGCCTGTATTCCATAGTCTTAGACTGCTCCGACGCCAAAGCACTGGCTGATTTCTACGCGGCTCTGTTAGGGTGGAAGAAGTACACCGATAATCCAGAATGGATCTCGGTGGGCATCAAGGGGCAGACTCCTTTTCTGCTTTTCCAGGAAGAACCCAACTACAAGCCTCCAGTCTGGCCAAAAGAGGCAGATCAGCAGATTCATCTGGACTTTTTGGTGCCAGATCTTAAGGCTGCCGTGGAGTACGCCGTGTCCTTGGGAGCAGAGGTTGCTCCAGTGCAGTATGCTGATCATTGGACTGTGATGATCGATCCGGCTGGGCACCCCTTCTGCTTGGTTCTCGCACCTTGACGATGTGAACCTAGTGCGCTATACTAGAAGTGAAAATTGCATAAGAAATTCTTCGGGGCAGGGTGAAAGTCCCTACCGGCGGTATAGTCCGCGAGCGATCAGCCTTTGATCGTTGATTTGGTGAGATTCCAAAACCGACAGTATAGTCTGGATGAGAGAAGAATCGCTGGTAACATCTTGTTACCTACGGGCTTATCTGCAACCTGAGGAATTTCGGGTTGCTTTTTTCGTGGAAAAATTCACGAAGAGAGGGATAGTAATGATCCGAAATCCCAGTCAGTCCAAGGGCGCTATGTTTGCCACCAGTTCCATGGTGAAAATCGGCATGTTAGCCGGCATCGGCATGGTGCTGATGCTGCTAGACTTCCCGCTGCCGCTTTTCCCAAGTTTCCTGCAGATTGATCTCAGCGATGTTCCTGCTGTAATCGGCGCTTTCAGCATGGGGCCCGCAGCAGGAGTGATGATCGAGCTGCTGAAGAATCTACTGAAAATCATCGTGGGCAGCAACACAGGAGGTGTAGGCGAACTGGCCAACTTCCTGGTGGGGGCAGGGTATGTCCTCCCTTTGGCCCTGGTCTACCAAAGGTGGCCCAACCGGCAGGGTGTGCTGTGGGGCTCAATTACAGCCACGGTGGGGGCAGCCGTCTTTGCTGGGGTGTTGAACTACTTCATCTTCATCCCTGCCTACGCAGTGGTCTTGGGCTTTCCCGTGGAAGTCTTTGTGGATACCGCAGCCCTGGTGAACTCTGCCGTGGTGGATCTGCGCACCATGGTCATCTTCGCCATAGTACCCTTTAACTTGATCAAAGGCGTGATCATTGCTGTGGCATCCCTGACAGTACACCGAGTGCTGCGTCCCCTCTGGGACAAGTTCTGAGTTGCACGGTGAGAAAACGCTTCGCTTGGCGAGGCGTTTTTTTCGCGATTAAGGAAGGAGAGACGTCACCCCTTGGCTATAATCATCACACTTCGGCACAGACCAATAGAACAAGGGGTGATTTACTTTGAAGAAATTGCATGGTCTGGGTGTTTTACTGCTAGCAGCTATCCTGCTGTTGGCAGGCTGTCTCGGAGGCGGAGGCAGCAAGGAGTACAGTATTTCAGGGGTCGTCCAAGATGCTCTGGGCATTCCCCTCGCTGGTGTGGAGCTGAGTGTAGAAGGGTCTGAGATAACTCCTCGGGTGGTTGGACCCACCGGCGCGGATGGCAAGTGGAGCGTAGATGGCCTCACGGGCAGGGTGACGGTGGAAGCCGCCAAGGAAGGCTGGTTTTTCAGCCCTAAGGTGCAGGAATTCACCAAAGCTGCTGAGGGAGTGGTCATTACCGCAGTGAGGGGCGAAAGCCTAACCATCAACATCGAAGGTGAGGGCCAAGTGGAGCAGGAAGTGGTGGTAACACCACTGAGCTCTGACTATTATGAGCGGGATACTCAAGTAAAGCTCACAGCTGTCCCTGATTTTGACTGGCGCTTTGTGCGCTGGGAGGGAGATGTGCCAGAGGGCAAAGAAGAGGATAATCCCATCATTATCGTCATGGATGAGCCCAAGGAAATCACCGCGGTGTTTGTGCCTACCACCACCGTGAACGTCGCTGTGGAAATCGAGCATCTCTTCCCGCAGGCTTACGAGCAGGTGGCAGAACTGGGGCCTGAAGCTCTAGCGGCTTCTGCCTCATCCCGCGGTTTGCGCCTGGAACCCGCTTCTGAACTTGAAGAGGAATATGCAGAAAACGAGTTCATTGTCCGGCTGGATAAATCGCTTTCCAGGGAGGAGCAGGTGCGCATTCTGGAGGAGGCTGGCTACAGGGTTCTAGACACCATCGAGATCTTAGGAGCCCATCTGGTCACTCCGCGAGAAGCAGGGATCAGTGCCCTGGGCCATGAGGATCATATGCAGATTCTCGCTGGGCTCAGTGGAGCACTCTCCGTTGATCCTAACTACGCTATCTCGGTGCAGGCGATCAAGCTGCCCAATGATCGTTTCTACGAGTCGTATCAGTGGTGGAACTATGACCAAATCCGGCTGCCTCAGGCTTGGTCAGTGACTACAGGAGACTCCAATATCCGTGTAGCGGTGATCGACACAGGCATCGACCCAGATCATCCCGATTTGGAGGGCAAAATCGATCTGGAGAATGCCTGGGACTTTACTGACGATAACGATATCGAGGACTTCCACGGCCACGGTACCCATGTGGCAGGTACCATTGGAGCTTCTACTAACAACGAGATTGGGGTCGCAGGCGTGATGTGGGAAGTAGAGCTCCTTCCTGTAAAAGTGTTCGATGCTTCTGGAAGGGGTTCCAACTGGACAGTGGTCCAAGGCATCCTCTACGCCGCGGGTCTGCTCAATGACCAGGAAGACAAACCCACCAACCCTCGGCCTGCCGATATCGTTAATATGTCCCTAGGCGGACCCTATACCCAGTTTGAAGAGCACTCGGTCCAGGAAGCCTATGCCCGTGGAGTGATTCTAGTTGCGGCCACCGGTAACGACGCCCGGCCTGTCATTTCTTACCCTGCTGCCCATCCAGAGGTAATTGCAGTGGGGGCAACAGCTAGCGGCTTGCATCTGCTGCCTGGCCCCTATGAACCGCCCATTGCTCCCTATTCCAACCACGGCAGCAGCGGCGACTTCGTGATGGCTCCTGGCGGCGGCGGATACGCTTTTGGCCTGGGGATTATGGACTTTGTGGTGAGCACTGGAGATGCTGGCTCTTACTACGGATCGTCTGGCACCTCCATGGCCACACCCCATGTGTCCGGTGTGATTGGCTTAATGCTGGCTAACGGCATTCCCAAGAGCCAGGTAAGAGAAGTGCTGGAGCGGACTGCCATGAAGATCTACGACCGCGACACCTACCACTATGGACATGGGTTGATCAATGCTTACTGGGCAGTGAATGCAGTGGAAGAGATCAGGCTCATTCAGGGTCTGCGCAATGGCACCGAGATCACCATAGTGAGTGAGGGAAGAACAAATCTTTCCGGCGATCAGACCTTGATGTACCTGGAGGCCGGCGAGTACCAGCTCATCGCTTGGATTGATGTGAACGGCAACAATATCCTGGATGTTGGTGATTACTATTCTGAAACACCTGTTCTCGAGTTCGAGTACGGCCAAGGTTGGAGTTGGTGGCCTACGGTGAGTGAGTTCCATCCCGTGGATTACCAGGAAGACTTGGACGAGGCAGCAGCGCGAACGGGAAGCTACGAGCTGGTGAGACACTAAGCACAGCTCTTCCGCCCCGCAGCCCAGCACTTTGGTGCTGGGCTTTCCTTATTTTGCCAACTGTGGGAAGGTATAGGAGAGAACATCTCGAAAAATGAAGCGTACGGTGTCTTTATGTGCAACAGGGGGCACGTCGCAGCAGGTTGGGTTCAGGCAGTGAGTAGGAGGGCAATATGGAGATCCACAAGCTCGTTGACAGTTTGACTCTGGAAGAGAAAATCGCCTTGGTGTCGGGCTCTGATCAATGGCATACCAAGGATGTTCCCCGCTTAAGTATTCCAGCCATAATGATGTCTGACGGTCCCCATGGCCTGCGCAAGCAGAAGATGGAGGGGGATCATCTAGGGATCGGCCAGAGTGAACCGGCCACCTGTTTTCCACCCGCGGCCACCAGTGCGAATTCCTGGGATCCAGAGCTGCTTTATGCCATGGGTCAGGCCATTGGGGAAGAGGCGCGGGATCAGGGTGTGGCGGTGGTCTTGGGGCCAGGTGTGAATATCAAGCGCTCACCCCTCTGCGGGCGCAACTTCGAGTACTTTTCGGAAGACCCCTACCTCACGGGCAGGCTGGCTGCGGCGTGGGTTCAGGGCGTGCAGTCGCAGGGTGTGGGCACCAGCGTCAAGCACTTCGCCGCCAACAACCAGGAGAAGTGGAGAATGCTCAACGATTCTCTGGTGGATGAAAGGGCACTCAGGGAGATCTACTTGGCTGCGTTTGAAACCGTTGTGCAGGAGGCCCAGCCCTGGACCATTATGGGCGCCTATAACAAGGTGAATGGTACCTATGCCTGCGAAAACAAGACGCTGCTGCACAGTATTTTGCGCAAAGAATGGGGCTTTCAGGGTGCAGTGATCTCCGATTGGGGTGCAGTGAATGATCCGGGCTTAAGTGTCAAAGCTGGTTTGGATCTGGAAATGCCTGCCTCACACGGCGTCAGTGCGGCTAAAATCAGGGCGGATTTGGAGACGGGGCGCCTTACAGTGCCTGAGCTGAACAAGGCGGTGCGGCGCGTTCTGGAGCTGGTGAACAAAGCGCAGGCTGCCCCAGGGAAAGGGGAGTGCAGCTACGAGGAGCACCACGCCCTGGCGCGGCGGATTGCTGCGGAATCTGCTGTGCTGCTCAAGAACCAAGGGGGAATCCTGCCCCTGCAGGAAGGGCAGCAAATTGCGGTACTGGGCAGGTTTGCCCAAGAACCGCGCTATCAGGGTGCAGGCAGCTCGCTGATCAATCCCACTAGGCTGGATACGGTTGTGGAGCAGTTGACAGAGGTTGGTGTGGAGTTCAGTTATGCTCCAGGCTACCAGATCGAAACCGATCAAGTGGATGAACAGCTGCTGGAAGCAGCGTGTCGACTGGCGCAGAAAGCCGATGTGGCAGTAGTCTTCGTTGGCCTCACGCCCCAGTATGAATCGGAGGGCTATGACCGCAGTCACTTGGAATTGCCGGCCAATCACACTGCCTTAGTCCAGCGGGTGGCTGAAGTGAACCCCAACGTCGTGGTGGTATTATCTGCTGGGGCACCTGTGTCCATGCCCTGGCTGGACCAGGCTGCCGCGGTGCTGCATACCTATCTTGGTGGGCAGGGCGGGGCAGGGGCAGCAGTGGATCTGCTCCTGGGCAGGGCGAATCCCGGAGGTAAGCTGGCGGAAAGCTACCCCCTGAAGCTCGAGGATTGCCCAGCCTCGGAATTCTTCGCCTACCAGCGGGATCAGACCGAGTATCGGGAGAGCATCTTTGTGGGTTACCGCTACTATGACGCGGCCCAGAAGGAAGTGTTGTTCCCCTTTGGCTATGGGCTCAGCTACACCAAGTATGACTATGATCATCTGGAACTGTCCAGCACTGCCATCAAGGACACAGATCCCTTGACGGTACGCTGCCGCATCAAGAATACAGGTACCAGAGGTGGCGCGGAGATCGTGCAGCTCTATGTGGCCAAACAGGGGTCTCCCCTCTTTAGGGCTCCGCAGGAGTTGAAAGGGTTTGCCAAGGTGCACCTCGCCCCTGGAGAGGAGCGGGAAGTGGAGTTTAAGCTGGGGCAGCGCTCCTTTTCCTACTACAATGTTCAGCTCCAGGATTGGCATGTGGAAAGCGGCACCTACGAAATCAGGATCGGTGCCTCTTCCAGAGATATCCGCTTGGCAGAGGCTGTCTATGTGGAAAGCACCAGCCCCCAAGTGCCCGTTCACGATTATCGGCAGTCCGCCTCCTCCTATTACAGGCTGCACAAACCGGGTACGCGGATTTCCCGTGACGATTTTCAGGCGGTGTACGGCAGGCCTTTTCCCCAAACCGAGCCGCTGGAACGCTTCCACGAGAACTCCACCCTGGAGGATCTGGGCGCCACTCGCCTGGGCAGGATAGTGTTGAAATACGCTAGGAAATTCCTCTGGAAACAGACGGGAGCAGCCCATGAAGCAGATCCAACCTGGCTGATGACTTGG
>DURH01000034.1 GCA_012837385.1 Bacillota bacterium | reverse complement strand
GGGTCTGGCCCCTCTGTGCCAGAAGCATGGTAATCGCAGCTGTAGTCGTGGTCTTACCATGGTCCACGTGACCAATTGTACCCACGTTTACGTGCGGTTTGGTCCTTTCAAACTTTTGCTTAGCCATTTTGTCTTTCCACTCCTCCCGGAAAACATTACTAAATTAAGGATCACGGTTACATTCGCCAAGCCCCAAAAAAGTCCTCCTAGTGTACAAGGAAAAGGGCAAGTCCCCAGCATACAGCTAACCAAGATCCTATCAAAACCGCCAAAATCTGCCCGTCAGTGAGTTCCTGACGCCTGCGTCTGCGACCCACAATGACCAGGTACAAAGAGAGCAGAACTCCCGCTGGCCATACCAGCCATAATGGGACTAGCCACAGAAAAGTATATGTAGTTGCCAAAGCAATTATGAATGCCCACATGCCCCAGAGCCTCCCGCTGACTGCGTCTAGAACATAGTATGGGAGTTCTCTGTAGCGGCAACAAAAAACCACCAGATTCTCTCTGACGGTTTGAAATTCTGGTTGCGGGGGCCGGATTTGAACCGACAACCTTCGGGTTATGAGCCCGACGAGCTACCAGACTGCTCCACCCCGCGATATTTGAGAAAAATGGTGGAGGGAACAGGATTCGAACCTGTGAAGGCGTTGCCAACAGATTTACAGTCTGCCCCCTTTGGCCAGCTTGGGTATCCCTCCACGTTATCTTGTAATCTGGAGCCGGTGGGGGAAGTCGAATCCACAACCTCTCGATTACAAGTCGAGTGCTCTGCCAATTGAGCTACACCGGCTCAGCACTTAAGAGTATAGCAACCAAATTTGGTTCTGTCAACAGCTATTTCATCAGATAATGCTCGGGCCAAAATCAGTGAATGCTCTCTCTTTTTTCCAGATAGCGCTCGAGCTTACGCTTCACCCTCTGCAGAGCGTTGTCAATGGACTTCACATGCCGCCCCAGCTCATCTGCGATCTCCTGGTAACTCTTTCCCTCCAGGTAGAACATGAGAACCTGCCATTCCAGCTCGCTTAAGAACTCCACCATCTTGGTTTCAATATCTGAGAACTCTTCCCTGCTGATCACCAACTCCTCTGGGTCAGTCACTTTGGAACCAGAGATCACATCGAGCAGGGTGCGGTCAGATTCTTCATCATAGATGGGTTTGTTCAAGGATACGTAGGAATTCAGGGGAATGTGTTTCTGGCGGGTCGCAGTCTTGATGGCAGTGATGATTTGGCGAGTGATGCACAATTCTGCGAAGGCACGGAAGGAAGCCAGTTTGTCAGGGCGAAAATCCCGAATGGCCTTGTACAAGCCTATCATGCCCTCTTGGATGATGTCTTCCCGGTCTGCTCCAATCAGGAAGTAGGAGCGAGCCTTGGCCCTGACAAAGTTCTTGTACTTGTTGATCAAATGTTCCAGTGCCTGATCGTTGGTGTCCCGTGCGAGTTGCACAATTTCCTCATCGCTGAGACTCTCGTACATGTCGTAACACTTTCTCGGTGCATTAGCACTCACCATACATCGCCTCCACCCAACGTGTCATAGCACACAGTTTGTCCAATAAGCACAGGTTTATTATACACTAAGGCCCAGCGGGGGTCAAGATTGGCCCCACCCCCGCTGCCTTACCACCTCGAGCATGAGCAAAGACGCGGCTACAGACGCATTGAGTGAACTCACCTGCCCGCGCATGGGAATAGAGGAAAGAAAGTCACATTTTTCCCGGACCAAGCGGCTCAAGCCAAACCCTTCGCTTCCGATCACCAGGACGATGGGCCCAGTGAGGTTCTGCTCAAAGCATGGCCCGCCCTCAGCATCGGCCCCCACCACCCAACAGCCTGCCTCTTTCAAGGTGTCAATGGTGGAAGCTAGGTTGGTCACCCGGCACACAGGCAGGTAATTGGCGGCACCAGCAGAAGACTTCATGGCTGCAGGAGTAACCCCCACCCCCCGTCTCTTGGGGATGATCACCCCATGCGCGCCTAAGGCCTCAGCGCTGCGGATTATGGCTCCCAGATTATGGGGATCTTGAATGCCATCGAGCAGGATCAAAAAGAGCGGCCACTGGGGATCACGGGGCTGCGCCAACAGGTCGGACAGCTCCCAATAGCCCACCTCTGCGATCTGCGCGATCACGCCTTGATGGTTTACGGAATCGCTCAGCTTGTCCAGGACGCTGCGCTCCACTTCCTGCACCACAACACCGCGCTTTTTGGCCAAGGCAGTAATTTCCCGGATGGATCCCTGCCTCTGCCCCTTGGCCACCAACAACCGGTTGATCTCCTGCCCTGAGCGTAGGGCTTCTAGTACAGGCTGGCGCCCGGCCACATCAACCACGTTTGCTCAAGACCTCCCGTTCAAATTCTGCAAAGGAAATGGGGGCTGCTTCCTTGACTAGTTCCAGGATAGCCTGCGCGTACATGCGGATTTCATACTGGGCCTGCTTGTCCAAGCGCAGATAGAGGAAATTCATGAGCGCGCTCCCGTTCACTGTCCAGAAGAAATTGGTATAGATCCCCACGGGCAGAACACTTCTAGCCTGTTCCTTAGGCAATTTGTGGGTATTCACCAGCTCATCATAGAAGTCAAAGGCCCCTTCGTTCTGGCGCACCCAGGCTTCCAGGAGCTCTCCCTCCAGCTGCTCAGGTACGTAGTATTCCCGCTGAGCCACGCAGTAGCGCAGGGACTCTTCGTTATACGATCCAATCCGGTGCCTAAACCACTGCCTAGCTACAAAGAGGGGTGCCTTCACATCAAAAGTGAAGACCATGGCCTCAAAGGGGGTTTTATGCCCTTTCTTAATCAAGTGCCTCAGCAGCTGGCGGTCGGCGTCTTCTGTCTTGGCTTCACTGCGCCAGCAGCGCCTGGCATTGCGGATCACCGCTGCATCTCCACCCATGTACTCCACTAAACGCACAAATCCGCTGTTCAATACCTCCATAACCATCCTCCTTCGTCAGGAACCCACGGTGGGGGCCACCCTGCTTAAGAGCTCTAAAAGGCGCTCTTGGCGGCCGCTTAAGTACAAGTATCCCACTAGGGCCTCCATGCCGGTGCTGTAGCGGTATTCCACCACATCGCTGTGGCGCGGTACCCCACCCTTAGCATTTCTGCCCCGGCGGACTACTTCCTTTTCTTCTTCAGTTAATTCCGGTTCCCAAGCATGGATGATCTCTGCCTGCCGCGATGCCTGCACATACTTCACAGCACTGCGGTGCAGCTCGTGCATCTTGGCAGGATAGCCCACCAGCTTGGTGCGGATAAAGAGCTCAAAGACGGCATCCCCCACATAGGCCAAGGCCAAGGGCGAGAGCGCCTTTAAGTCCAGATTAGGGTCTACAAACAATGCTTACACCTTCCATCTCGGCCCTTGGGGCGTGTCTTCCACTACCACTCCCAGTTCTGCCAGCTGATCACGAATCTGGTCTGCCAAGGCAAAGTTCTTCTGCTTGCGCAGTTCTTCCCTGAGGGAAAGCAGGATCTGCATTAAGGAGTCGGTGAGGCCTTCCTGCTGCTGTTTTTCCAGCTGCAGCACTCCTAGGATATCTCCAGCCCAGAGCCTCAGCACATCCCAGCCTTTCTGCAGCACTTGGCTGTGATACCCTCCCTGATGCTTGTAGCTGTTGATGTCCCGCACCGCTTCAAAGAGTACTCCCAGGGCCATGGCAGTATTGAAATCATCGCTCAAGGCGTCAATAATGCCCTTTTCCAAGGTATCCAGTTTTTCCAAGGCCTCTTGATCGAGGCTGCTCAGCTCACCGCCTTGAGCCTGGGCTAGATCCTCCTGCAATTTGAGGGCTGCTTCATTGAGGCGCGACCAGCCCTTGCCCATCTCCTCCAGTTTCCCCTCATAGTATTCCAAACCAGAGCGGTAATGGGTAGACAAGAGGTAAAAACGCAGCAATCCCCGGGGGTATTTCTCCAGCAGCTGCTTCAGGGAGATGAAGTTGCCCAGGGATTTGGACATCTTCTCCTCTTTCAAGGTGATCATGCCGCTGTGCACCCAATAGCGTGCTAAAGGTTCACCTGTTGCCGCCTCAGACTGGGCGATTTCGTTTTCGTGGTGGGGGAAGATCAAGTCATTGCCCCCGCCGTGGAAGTCAAAGGCTTCCCCTAGGTATTTCAGGCTCATGGCCGAGCACTCAATGTGCCAGCCCGGCCTGCCCTCTCCCCACGGGCTTTCCCAGGCAGGCTCGCCAGGCTTGGCAGACTTCCACAAAGCAAAGTCCGCGGCATCCTTTTTCTTAGGATCCACCTCAAAGCGGGTGCCCTGCCGCAGCTCCTCTAATTTCTGCTTGCTCAGCTTGCCATACTCTGGGAAGGAGGCCACCCTGAAGAACACATCCCCATTGGCGCTGTAGGCATGCTCTTTGCGCACCAGCTGATCCACGAGCTTGATAATATCGTCAATGTGCTCACTAACCTTAGGGTACTGATCCGCCCGCAGCACTCCCAGGGCGTCCATACTGGCTAGGTATTCAGCAATATAGCGTTTGGAAATCTCCAGGGCCGAAACCCCTTCCTCCTGAGCCTTCTTGATAATCTTATCATCAACATCGGTGAAATTTTGCACATGAAGAGTTTCATAACCCAGCCATCTAAAAAAGCGAATAATCACGTCCCACACCACGCTGGGCCTAGCGTGGCCCAAGTGGGTATCGGAATAGGGCGTCACGCCGCATACATAGATACTCACCTGCCCCGGTTTGCGGGGGACAAACACTTCCTTCTCCTGGCTGAGGGTATTGTACACGCGGATTTCTGCCATTTCCCTTCCTCCTTGGAATAATAAAGCCCTCTTCTCCTGACAGAGACGAGGGCCGCGGTTCCACTCTGTTTCCGACATGCAGAAACTGAGCGTCTGCATGTCAGCACTCGAAGCACGATAACGGGTGCAGCCGTCCAAGCCTACTGGCAAAGTCGCTTTCGGTTGGAGGATCAGGGGTGCACTTCACTAAGTCAGCTGCAGGATATTTCCACCACGCCTATCCCTCTCTGAGCAGCCCGCTTAACTACTCTCCCCATCATATCCGTTTCCCGATAATACCCATATTATATGCAAGCTCTGATCCCAAGTCAACACTGCCCCGAGCGGAGCATAACCACAGCCTGCACAGCTATTCCCTCTTCCCGTCCCACAAACCCCAGGCCTTCCGTGGTGGAAGCCTTGATATTGATCCGACTTTCAGAAACGCCGAGTTCCGAGGCCAACCTCGCCCTGATAGCCTCTTTCCAGGGGCTGAGCTTGGGCTGCTGTGCCAAGATCACAGCGTCCAAATTGGCCACGGCAAAACTCCTTTTC
Source organism: Bacillota bacterium (assembly GCA_012837385.1). Classification (GTDB taxonomy): domain Bacteria; phylum Bacillota; class Limnochordia; order Darwinibacteriales; family Darwinibacteriaceae; genus DTU010. Next base: position 33,168 of record DURH01000034.1, on the reverse strand, counting down.
TGCATCAGCCCCCGCACCTGGCTGAGCAGCACCAGGCTGGAAATGCCTGCATAACGGGGATCTGTATCGGGGAAGAGTTCGCCAATATCCCCCTCGCCCATGGCCCCCAGCAGGGCATCCATAACCGCATGGGTTAGCACATCGGCATCGGAGTGCCCCAAGAGTCCCCTGTCAAAAGGAATCTCCACACCGCCCAGGATCAACTTTCTGCCTGGGACTAAGCGGTGCACATCATAGCCAAAGCCCACTGCCCCCACTGCGCTGCCGGGAAGATCGTCAGGAGTGGTGATCTTCACATTTCCGTAATCGCCCTGGGCAACATACACAGGGTGCCCCAACGCTTCCACCAGTGCACAGTCGTCAGTGGCAGAAGTACCCTGCTCTCTGGCCTGTTCATGAGCCCTGAGGATCAGCTCATATCTGAAGATCTGGGGAGTCTGGGCAGCCCAGAGCTCTTGGCGGGGCGGAGTGTCAACAATCACACCCTCCCGCACCTGCTTTATGGTATCCTTGACGGGCACGGCTAGCGCCACAGCCCCATATTCCCTGGCGGCAGCAAGCCCTCGACGCACCATGTCCTGGGTGAGAAAGGGCCGGGCTCCATCATGGATGATGGCCCAATCCGTATCAGGGGGCAGGGCTTTCAGCCCCTTATACACACTTTCCTGCCTTTCAGCTCCGCCTGGCACCACCTGGACAACCCGGCCTGGGCAGGCCTTTTCCGCCAGGTCCTTAACCAGCTCCAAATCAGCTTCCCTGGAAACAACGACCAAATCTACAATTTCTTCCAGGCTGTGGAAACACTCCAAACTGTACTGCAGCATCGGCTTGCCGTGTAGAGGCAGCAGAACCTTGTTACCTTCTGCGCCCATACGCTGCCCTGACCCAGCAGCAGCCACAATCACTCCTATTTTCATGCCTCCTGCCTCCTGCTTCTTGCCTCCTGCTTCTTGCCTCCTGCTTCCTGAACAAAAAAGGCCTGATGCCCTGCACCAGGCCTTGCCGAACCTATGAACTTATAATGCCCGTTCCATAGACTTGGGTTTGGCAAAAATCATGCGTCCTGCCGCCGTCTGAAGAACACTGGTAACTAGTACAGCAACCGTCTGCCCGATGTAACGGCGTCCACCATCGACCACAATCATGGTACCATCGTCCAAATAGCCCACACCCTGGCCCTGCTCCTTGCCGTCCTTGATCACATGTACCTTCAGTTCTTCCCCTGGCAGCACCACGGGCTTTACGGAGTTCGCCAGCTCATTTATGTTCAGCACCTGAACTCCATGCAGTTCGCATACTTTGTTGAGATTATAGTCATTGGTAACCACTTTACCATTGATGTCTTTAGCCAGTTTGACCAGCTTCGAGTCTACCTCGCCAAAATCGTTGTATCCGTCTTCGATAATGCGCACATGGCAGTAGGGCTCTTTCTGGATTTTGTTGAGAATGTCCAAACCCCGCCGGCCGCGGTTGCGTTTTAAGACATCCGATGAATCGGCAATGTGCTGCAGCTCTTCCAGGACGAAGGCTGGAACAATTAAATCTCCTTCCAAGAAACCCGATTTAGTGATGTCAGCAATTCTACCGTCAATAATCACGCTAGTATCCAGGATCTTCGGGGTCGCCTCCGAGTTAGCCCTTGGGCCGCGGCGGGCCCGGTCTGAACGGGAAAAGACACCAGTCAAATCCTCTGTCTTCCGCACGCCGACCACTGCTCCTAGATAACCAAGCAAGATACCAAGTACAATGGGTGCATAATCCCCCAGCACCGGAATGCGCAGCAGGGGAATGGAGATAACTAGAGCAATAATCCAACCACTTACCAAACCAATGATCCCCCCCACCAATTCGTGGGTAGGAGTCTTGAGTACAATTTGGGTCGCTTTCTTTGTGCCGATCATCAGCCCATGAACTAGGGATGGGCCCACGGCCAATCCGACCAAGACACCGCCAAGCACGAGCAGACCAACTAAGTAACTCCCATCGATAATGCCATTCAAAGCGCCTGTATCTAACACCAATAACGACCCAGAATAACCTAAGAGCGCGCCTATGAATGCAAAAACAACCCTAGCAAGTATGACCAAACTTCGCTTCACCTCCCGCTTCGTCAAAATGCCCGCGACAGTTTGCTCATTTCACGATATAGTATTTCCTGTTTTGTCCTGGGTATTCTTCGCTGGCCGAAAATGCCCGACTCACCCCTTACTGGCTGAAGATATCTTGTATTTTCTCCTCCACCTCCTCCTTGGTGGACTTCTGCGCAATCACTAACTCACTTATGAGAATCTGCCTGGCTGTGTCCAGCATCTTCCTCTCACCAGTAGACAGCCCCTTCTCAGCATCACGGATGGTAAGATTGCGCACCACTTCTGCTACTTCGAAAACGTCTCCGCTTTTGATTTTCTCCATATTGGCGCGGTAACGACGGTTCCAATTCGACGACATGGCCGTTTCTTCACCTTGGAGAACTTGATAGACGCGGCGGGCCTCATCGGCACTGATCACCTGGCGCAAACCCAGGTCGCCCACTGCGTTCATGGGAATCATTACCTTCATGTCCCCGATGGGCAGCTGCATGATATAGTACTTCTGCTTCTCACCGAGCACTTCTCGTTCCTCTATGGCAACGATAACGCCGGCACCATGCATGGGATAAACGACGTTATCACCTACGTTATACAACCTGATCCCCCCTTTACAAAAAAACTAGGTCCTTACAATAAATTTACCATTCTCGGCTCGTAAAGTCAAACCAGGTCATAATTCATGGGCCCCCAGCCTGGGTTTTGCCTAAACTTGACAAGCGATTTTCAAAAGCCTTATAATTGAACCAGAGTCGCTCCCAAAGAGTTGACCCCAAAGGCGCTGAGAGGACGTGACCGAAATGACGAAGCCAGCAAGTACCTGCCATCATTTCCAGAAAAACGTAGAAGAGAATCTGGTAAGGCACTACAGCATTTTGGACATCGTTTCTAAGTTTCAAGAAACCAATGCGCGGGTAAATAGGGCGCTCTTTCGAGCGGTAACCGACTGCGGATGTATCTCCGTTGATGCCTCAAAACAGGTGCTGCCCGATGACTGTTCCTTCGAAGATATCAGGAATCACATCCAATCGCACTTAGAGGGGCAGCTGTGCGAAAACTGCCGGGAAGTGCTGGAAGCTGAAGTGGGTCAAAACCTGTTTTACCTCGCCGGGATGTGCAATGCACTGAAACTCGATCTCGAAGAGATCATTGCCAAAGAAAACCAGCGAGTCGCCACCTTGGGAATCTTCCACCTGCGCTGAGTTTCGTTGCGTTAAATATGGCTGTCTACAAGCATTTGCTCACGTAATCGTCGTAAACCCTCTCTTATGGCTTTCGCCCGAACTTCTCCGATTCCTTCAACATCGTCTAGTTCTTCGATGGTGGCGTCCATTATAGCGGAAAGATTTCCGAATGAGTTCACTAGATTCTCCACAACAGGCATGGGCAGACGGGGTATCTTGGCTAGGATCCGATAACCCCGGGGCGCAGTGGGCTGCTCCAGGTTGCTCACGCTGCTGCCATAACCCAGAGCTTTAGAAACCATACCTAGATTCAGGAAGTCATCTGAATCCCAATCCTCCATCTGGTTCCAAGCCTCAAGGGCATCCTCGCCCACGAAATAATCCTTAAACACCAATAACCCTTCGTCTTTGATGTCCGCCATCAACTCTTCCAGCTGCATCCTCACCAAACGCCCCTCAGAACCCAACTGGATTACATATCTCTCGATTTCCCCGGCAATCCTGTTCACCATTTGACTGCGTTGGAGCACAGTGATCACATCTGTTAGGGTAACCAGATCTTCAAATTCTAACGCGCTGAGATTGACCAGGGACTGTCGGAACACGCTGCGGTACTTTTCCAGCGTGGAGAGGGCCTGGTTGGCCTTGGACAGAACCACGCTCACTTCCCTGACAACGTGCTTCCAGTTTTCTTTGTAGATCGTAATCACATTGCGCCGCTGTGAAATGGAGATGACTATTTGCCCCGTCTGCTTAGCCACACGTTCCGCGGTTTTGTGTCGCGTCCCCGTTTCCTGAGTGGGAATCATGGGATCAGGAGTTAAGTGGGTGTTGGCATAGAGAATGCGCTTGGCATCGCTGGACAGGACGATGGCGCCGTCCATCTTGGCCAGTTCATAAAGGGCAGCGGGATGCATTTCCGCATCAATATGAAACCCTCCATTGACTAAGGCCAACACTTCAGGGGTATCGCCAAGCACTATAAGCGCGCCGGTTTTGGCCTTCAAAATGCTGTCCAGCCCCTCGTAGAGCTGGGTACCTGGTGCCATAATCTGCAGATGTTTGTAGATCAGTTCATCGTCGCGCATGCACTCACCTTCTCTTCCTCAGAGCGATTTCTAGAGCCTCTTGAATCGTACTTACACCGTGAACCTGAAGGGGCTCATTGCCCTGCACATTGCTCCTGGGAACTATGCAGTGCTGAAAGCCCAAGCGATGCAGCTCCTTTAGGCGCTGTTCTATTCCCCTCACTGCCCTGATCTCCCCCGCGAGCCCCACTTCCCCCAAAACCGCGCAGAGGGGATGCACACTCACATTGGACACGCTGCTGGCCACCGCCACGGCCATTCCCAAATCTAAGGCAGGTTCCTGCAGTTTTAGGCCGCCTGCCACATTAAGAAACACATCCTGCGTTTGCAGGGGATAGCCCTGCCTCTTTTCCAGCACCGCCAGTACCATTGAAAACCGCTGATAATCAACACCACTGGTCTGCCTGCGAGGGTTGCCTCCAAAGGGGGCGGGTGTTGCTAGAGCCTGGACTTCTACCAGTAAAGGGCGGGTTCCCTCCATATAAGGGACTACCACAGAACCGGGACTCTCCACCGGCCGCTGAGAAAGCAGGAATTGAGAGGGGTTAGCTACAGGGATCAAGCCCTTCCCACTCATTTCAAAGATGCCCACCTCATTGGTGGAGCCGAATCTGTTTTTCACAGAGCGGATGATGCGGAAGGAGGTATGTACTTCCCCTTCAAAGTAAAGGACGAAATCCACCGCATGCTCTAAAACCTTAGGCCCTGCCAGGCTTCCGCCCTTGGTGACATGGCCCACCAGCAGGATCGCGGTATTGCCTCCTTTGGCCATCTGTAAAAAGCGTCCCGCGGCTTCCCGCACCTGCCCTACACTGCCGGGGGGCGATGACACTTCTTCCACATACATGGTCTGGATGGAGTCTACTATCACCAAGAGGGGCTTTTCTTCTTGGATAATCTCGCTGACAGCTTCTGTATTAGCCTCACTGACAGCAATCAGCCTCTCCTCCAAAGCTCCCAGGCGCAGCGCCCGCATCTTCAGCTGAGCCAGCGACTCCTCCCCGGTAACGTAGAGCACTTTTCCTTCCCGCTGGGCCACACTGCTGGCCACCTGGAGCAGCAGTGTTGATTTACCGATGCCTGGATCGCCGCCAATCAAGCCCAAACAGCCTGGAACCAGCCCACCGCCCAGCACCCGGTCGAGCTCTTCGATGCCGGAGCTGAAACGCTCATGGCTGCTGTCTTCAATTTGAGTTAAAGGCACGGGCTTACTGCGGGACACCCAACTGCGGGCCTGCTTAGCTGCGGGGCCCACTGTTTCTTCCACCAGAGTGTTCCACTCAGAACAAACAGGGCACCGCCCCATCCAGCGGGGGCTTTCGGCGCCGCACGATTGACATACAAACACCACAGTCTTTTTAGCCACAGATTGCCCTTTCTAAAATCCCAAAATTTTACTTCATCTTTATTATACCATCAGAAAAGGGAGTGCACAACTGCCTCTAGGCACTGCACACTCCCTCTCTAGCTGTTCAAATGCTGCTGTTTACACTCTTAATAGAACACAAATTCTCCTTCTTTGGTATCCACGGTAATGGTGCCTCCTTCGCCGAAGGTGCCCTTAAGAATTTCTTCAGCCAGTGGGTTCTCAATAAACCGCTGGATCGCCCGGCGCAGGGGTCTGGCTCCGAAGTCAGGGTCAAATCCCTTATTGGCTAGAAGCTCCTTGGCCTGCTCAGTAACCACCAGCTCGATATCCATTTCACCAAGCTGCTGCCTGAGTTCCTTCAACATGATATCGGCGATCTGAGTGATGTGCACCTTATTGAGGGCATGGAAGACGACGATTTCATCAATGCGGTTCAGGAACTCAGGGCGGAAGGTGCGTTTCAGCTGGTCTGTAACCTTATCCTTCATGGCCAAGTAGTCGCTGCGCTCATCCACCACAGTACGGAAGCCGATACCCGAATCCCGCCTAATCTGCTCCGCTCCCACATTGGAGGTCATCACTATCACCGTGTTGCGGAAATCCACAACTCTGCCCTTAGAATCGGTGAGCCGGCCGTCCTCCAGCACCTGGAGAAGGATATTGAAAACCTCAGGATGGGCTTTCTCGATCTCGTCAAACAGCACGATGGAGTAGGGCTTTCTCCGCACTTGTTCGGTGAGTTGGCCACCCTCATCATAGCCCACATAGCCAGGAGGCGAACCGATCAAGCGGGCTACCGCGTGGCGCTCCATATACTCAGACATGTCAATGCGCACCACGGCATCCTCCTCGCCAAAGAGGGCCTCTGCCAGAGCCCGGGCCAATTCCGTCTTGCCTACGCCAGTGGGGCCCAGGAAGATAAAGGAGCCGATCGGCCGCTTGGGATCCTTCAGCCCGGCATGGGCTCTGCGCACCGCCTGGGAGATGGCACTGATGGCCTCATCCTGGCCGATTACCCGCTCATGGAGGATCTGCTCCAGGTTGAGCAGCCGCACCGCATCCTCCTCAGCAATCTCGGTTACGGGGATACCTGTCCAGTTGGCCACCACAGTAGCGATATCTTCCGGCGTGACCACTGCTTCCTGCCTGCTGTGATTCTTCCGCCATTCCTGGCGTTTAGTCTCCAGTTCAGCCTGGAGTCTCTGCTCCTGATCCCTGAGGCTTGCCGCCTGTTCAAACTGCTCATTTTTGATGGCGGCTTCTTTCTCAATGATCGTCTCTTCAATCTTTGCTTCCAGTTCCTTGAGCTCCGGCGGCGGCACCAAGCCCCGCAGGCGCACTTGGGAACCGGCCTCATCCATGAGGTCAATGGCTTTATCCGGCAGGAAACGATCGCTGATGTAGCGGTCGCTCAAACGGGCAGCGGCTACTATGGATTCATCCTTAATCTTGACCCTGTGATGGGCCTCATAACGGTCTCGCAGGCCTTTGAGAATCTCAATAGTCTCTTCCACCGTAGGTTCGTCCACCATAACCGGCTGGAAACGCCGTTCTAAGGCTGCATCGCGCTCCACATATTTCTGGTACTCATCCAAAGTGGTTGCGCCAATGGCCTGGAGTTCACCCCTGGCCAAGGCGGGTTTCAAAATGTTGGCCGCATCAATGGCCCCTTCCGCCGCCCCAGCCCCAATCATGGTATGCATCTCATCAATAAACAAGATCACATCGCCGGCACTGCGAATCTCCTCTGTAACCTTCTTGAGCCGCTCTTCGAACTCCCCTCTGAACTTGGAGCCAGCGACTAAGCTTCCCAGATCAAGGGAAACCACCCGCTTATTGGCTAGAGTCTCGGGTACATCACTGTGGATGATCTTCAGCGCTAGGCCCTCTGCAATGGCTGTCTTACCCACCCCAGGCTCCCCAATGAGCACGGGGTTGTTCTTGGTGCGCCTGCTTAAAATCTGGATCACCCTCTGGATTTCCTTCTCCCTGCCAATAACCGGATCCAGCTTCCCTTCCCTGGCCAAGGCAGTCAAATCCCGGCCAAATTGATCCAGGGTAGGAGTCTTCTTGGCCGCTCTGGCCGCTTGGGCTTTGGCCTGTCCGCCACCGCCTAGCTGGCTGGTGACCTGGGCCCGCACCCGTTCTAAATCTGCTCCCAGGTTATGGAGCACCTGCGCGGCAACCCCTTCTCCTTCACGAATCAAGCCCAATAAGAGATGTTCAGTACCGATATAGGTATGGCCCAGGCGCCTTGCCTCATCAAAAGCCAGCTCCAGCACGCGCTTGGAGCGCGGTGTAAAGCCAATGGGCCCTTCGGTGGGCTGTTCGCCGCGGCCGATAATTCGCTCCACTTCGCCACGTACTTGATCAATGCTTATTCCTAAGGACAACAGCGAACGGGCGGCCACATCTTCCCCTTCAGCGATCAGGCCCAGCAGGATGTGTTCTGTCCCTACCACATTATGGCCCAATCTCCTTGCTTCCTCCTGAGACAGCACGATGACGCGCTGTGCCCGCTCGGTAAAGCGTCCAAACATATTACCACCTACTCTCCCTTAGTAATCTGCTTCTGCAGTGTCTCTCTAATCAAACTAGCCCGCAGACGATCCCGCTCCTGCACAGGCAGGGGCTGACCCATGATGCTCTGGAGATGAGCCGAGCGAATCTGCACCATCAGCTGTTTCAACAGATCGGGATCGCCGTGCTCGATTACTCCCAGATCAACGCCTAATTTCAAGTCAGAGAGCAGTTCCATGGCCTCCTGACTGGTGATCATACGGGCGTTCTGCAATATTCCGTAAGAGCGGTAGAGCCAATCCTCAGTTGTCAGGCGGCGCTCCTGCTCCAAAAGATATTCTCTGGCCTGCTGTTCACTGTAGAGGATCTGAGCAGTGAAGCGGGCTAAATGCTCAATGGTTTCATCCTCACTCTGACCCAGGGTAATCTGGTTGGAGAGCTGATAGACATTGCCCCAGGCATCACTGCCTTCACCGTATAGGCCGCGCACCGTTAAGCCGAATTTGGATACAGCCCCCAAGACTTCCTGCACCTTCTTCACCCTCTGCAAGGCTGGAAGGTGGAACATCACCGAAGCCCTGAGGGCGGTGCCTACATTGGTGGGGCAGGCGGTGAGGTACCCTGTCTGGAGGTCAAAGGCGAAGTCCAAGTGCTGCTCCAGGAGGTCATCCACTTCAGTGGCCCGCTCCCACGCCTCGTTCAACTGCAGGCCAGGTTTGAGCACCTGGATGCGGAGGTGATCCTCTTCATTGACCATGATGCTGATATTATGCTCAGCATTGAGAATAACTGCCTTGTGCGCTGGATTCTGCATATGGCTGGGGCTGATCAGATGCTCCTCCACCAGGATTTCCCTTTCCAGGGCATCCATAGTGGCCATCTCCCGATAAGTGAAAGTGCCCAGTGCCTCCAGCTCAGCCACTGCTGCAGCTGTCTTGGTCAACACTTCCCTCAGCTGTTCCCGGGTGGCCGCCTCTGGGAAGGGAATCCCCGCCAAATTTCTAGCCAAACGGCAGCGGGTGCCCAGCACGATATCGCCCATGGGTCCGGTTCTTCTCATCCAGGACGCAATTTCCCTCATCAGGCTTCACCTCCAGCCAGCTGCTTTTCCAACAGCCGCAGTTCATCGCGGTACTTGGCTGCTTCTTCGTATTTCTCCAGGCGCACACATTCCTCTAAACGCCTGCGCAATTCCTCCATCTGGCGGGCCGTACGCACCTTGGGAAAGGCCCTGGCCGGGACTTTTCCTGTGTGGTTCCCTGACCCGTGCAGTCTGCGCAGCACTGGGTTAAGCTCTTCCCGAAAAGCCTCGTAACAGCTGCCGCAGCCCAGCCTGCCCGTCTTTTGAATGTCCGCGATACTCCTGCCGCAGGTAGGGCACGTCTTCATGGTTACAGTGGGGGCCACAGCCTGCCCCAAGCCCACCGATTGGAAAAGGCTGGACAAGAGGTGCTGAAGATCAAATCCTGTAGAAAAGCCAGGATAGCCATGGGCACAATCTCGGCACAGGTGCAGTTCCGTCTTTTTATTGTTCTCAATCTGCACGAATTTCACTGTGGCTTCCTGCTTCCCGCATTTATCGCACAGCATGCTCACCACTCCTTAAGACTCAGACTCAATGATGTAAAACAACAGGGCCCGCAGGAGGCTAGCTCTGAGGACATCTTTTCCTTGATTGATGGTACCCACTTCCTGCTGCACAATGCCCCGCACCAGCCTGCATTCCCTTGGGGAAATAACACCTATATCCTTGAGCCTGGCCAGGATGTTCTCCAACTGCCTTTCCGACAGCTGGGAGCCGATGCTCCTCAACAGGTTCACAGCATGGGTGAGATCATCTTCTACTTGTACATGGACAACGCGGATGTATCCGCCGCCCCCGCGGCGGCTTTCCACGATATAACCCCGCTCTAGGGTAAAACGGGTAGCCAAAACATAGTTGATCTGCGAAGGAACGCAGGAAAAGTCGTTGGCCAGCTGTGCGCGGCTTAACTCAACGCTGTTATCTCCGCTGCTTTTCAGCATTTTTTTGATATGTGCTTCAATATGATCTGCCAGCGTACCCATTGCTCACCAACTTTCTTTGACTATTACTGACCTTAACTGTATTATAGCACACACCTAAAGGCGGTATGCAAGTCCTAAGATATTGGTCAGGAAACGTCAAAAAGGCCTGCGGGCCCTGCACCGAAAAAGGCGCTGCGAAGCTTTGCCATTGCTCGTATTTTCTCCCATTTACGCATATGGATGTTGGGGAGGGGTAGCATGATCAACTACATCTGGTTCTTTATGATTTTGGCAGGAGTGATTACCGCAGCCAGCAAAGGCGAAATCCACCTCGTTACCGAGGGGGTGCTGAAAGGCAGTGAACAAGCTGTCTTGGTGGCAGCAGGACTCATTGGCGTTGTTTCCTTTTGGTCGGGAGTGATGCAGATTGCCCAGGACGCAGGATTAATGCGGGCCTTAGCACGGCTGATGGGCCCCCTAGCACGCCGCCTCTATCCTGAGGTTCCCCCAGACCATCCCGCCATGGGTTCGCTTTTGGTAGCCATGAGCGCCAACCTCTTGGGTTTGGGCAATGCCTGCACCCCCTTGGGTTTGAAGGCCATGGGCCAGCTCCAAGAGCTGAACCGGGACAAAGAGACTGCCTCTGATGCCATGTGCACGTTCATGGCGGTCACCTCCTCCAGCCTCACCGTAATCCCCACTACCATTATCGCCCTACGTCTCACCCACGGTTCTCTGAACCCCACGGACATCATTGGGCCTATCGCCGCTGCTACCTGCTGCTCCACAGTGATCACCATTGTTTTAGATTCGCTGCTGAGAAGGCTGACCCACAGGAGGCGCCTACCATGACCCTGGCTATCCATGCCCTATCGCGCTGGGCCATACCCCTGATGCTGTTGGGTATCACCGCCTGGGGGTTGAGCAATAAGGTGCCCATTTACGAACGCTTTGTGGAGGGAGCCAAGGACGGTTGGCAGACCGCGGTGCGCCTGCTCCCCTACTTAGTGGGCATGCTGGTAGCCATTCAGGTTTTTCAGCATACCGGGGCACTGCAGCACCTCATTCGCCTGTTGGCGCCTTTGACTGGGAAGATCGGTTTCCCCCCTGAGGTTCTGCCCTTAGTGCTGGTTCGCCCCATCTCCGGCTCAGGGTCGCTGGCGCTGCTGGCCCAAGTTTTTGAAAGCTATGGCCCTGATTCCCTGGTCGGACGTCTGGCGGCGGTAATCATGGGCAGTACGGAAACCAGCCTCTATGTGCTTACTGTTTATGCCGGCTCGGTGGGCCTCAGGCGCACCCGGCATACCTTAGCCACGGCACTCCTCACTGACCTAGCCGCGGCTCTGGTTTCGCTTTATGTAGTACTGCGCTTTTTTGCATAATCTGGGTTCTCTTGGACATACTATTAAGCAATTACGCCCAAGGAGGGACCAGTAGTGAGCAAACTGAGCAAGAAGGAAAAGACGGAGATGATCGCGGCAGCCATGAAGACCATCAGCGAGCAGAAAGGGCTCAGCCCTGAAGCCCGCCGGCGGGGCCTGGCGATCCTGCAGCAGGCCTACGCCAAAGAGGCAGATTCTGGCACTTGAAGAGGGTTGCCTAGGCCTTTGTCGTATACATGATCTAAGCAGACGACAAGGGAGAGAGCCAGATGCACAACCTATTCCGGAAGATACCGGCCGTTGACAGACTCCTTGCAGATCCAGGGATCAAGCAGGCCGCTGCAGGTCTGTCCCGCCTGGAAGTCACAGCAGTGATCAGGCAGGAGCTGGAGAAGATCCGCAGGGAGATTGCTCACAACGAAGAGAACCTCGCAGAGGAAGCGATAACCGCCCGTGTGACCCAGGAGCTTAGACACTGCAAATTGCGCAGATTTCAGCCTGTAATTAACGCCACAGGGGTTTTGATCCATACCAATGTGGGACGAGCCCCCCTGCCCCGCTGCGCCTTGGAACGGCTGCAGGCTTTGGGCGAGGGCTATTTCAATCTGGAATTGGACCTGGCCAGTGGGGAGCGGGGCAGCCGCTATGCAGGAGTGGCTGGGCTGTTCAACCTCCTTTTGGGTGACGAAGCTGGAACGCTGGACACGGTTGTGGTGAACAACAACGCGGGGGCTGTGCTCTTGGTTCTCAAGGCACTCACCGCAGGAGGCGAAGTAATAGTATCCCGGGGCCAGTTAGTGGAAATTGGAGGAGGCTTCCGCGTCCCTGACGTTATGGCGGCCAGCGGCTGTCGACTGAAAGAGGTGGGAACCACCAACCGCACGCGCCTCAGCGACTATGCCCAAGCCATTACCCCTGAGACGAAAGCCATTCTCTTGGTGCATCCCAGCAATTATACTATCTTAGGTTTTACAGAGACTGTGCCCAGGGAAGAGTTAGCCCAGCTGGCGCAGGAACATGGGCTGTACTTAATTGAAGATTTAGGGAGTGGCGCCTTCGCGCCCTTTCCAGAACCCTTGGTCACCACCGCACTCAGGCACAGCCACGTGGTAACCTACAGCGGTGACAAACTCCTAGGAGGCCCCCAAGCTGGCATTATCAACGGCCGCAGGGAGCTTCTCGCTGTGATCAAAAAAGACCCTCTGCTCAGGGCCCTGCGCATCGATAAGCTTTCCCTCCTAGCCTTAGAAGCAGTTTTGGAGCTGTATCTAAATAAGGAATACAAACAGCTTCCCCTGTGGTCCTTGGCCAGCCTGCCCCCGGAAGCAGTTAAAGAGCGGGCTGAGGCCTGGCTCCATGATCTAGGGCCGGGGCTGCAAGGTGAGGTTATTCCCTGCGCATCCACCATGGGCGGAGGATCGCTTCCTGGCGAAACCATCCCTTCTTGGTCTTTAGCCCTGTCCAGCCCCGTCCTATCCTCGCAGGAACTGTTGGCAGTTCTGCGCCGCAATCAACCTCCTGTGCTGGCTAGAATTGCTCAGGACCGCGTCCTTTTGGATCCCAGGACAGTGCTCCCCTCCCAAGATGCAGCGGTGGCAGAGTTTCTGCGCAAGGGGGTAAAGGCATGTTCATAATGGGTACGGCAGGTCATATTGATCATGGGAAAAGCACGCTGGTTACAGCCCTGACTGGGATCAACCCTGACCGCCTCCAGGAGGAGCAAGCTCGGGGGATGACAGTAGACTTGGGGTTTGCCTGGTTTGATCTGCCCCGGGGCAGCGTGGGCGTTGTAGATGTCCCTGGTCACCACCGCTTGGTCAAGAACATGCTGGCTGGAGTGGGACTGGTCGACTTTGTGCTCTTGGTGATTGCCGCCGATGACGGCTGGATGCCTCAAACCCAGGAGCATGTGGATATTCTCCACCTCTACGGAATAGACAAAGGGGTAGTAGCCCTCACCAAAGCGGACCTAGTGGATCCTGAGTGGCTGGAACTGGTGCAGGCCGATGTGGAGGAGCGGCTGGCTGGTACATCCCTCCAGGGTTTTCCTATTATCCCCGTGTCGGCAGTCTCGGGATTCAACGTGGACGTACTCAAGGCAGCCCTTAATGACCTTTTGGACACCCTGGAACGGGATGAAGAGGGCGATAACCCCCTGCTGTGGATAGATCGCGTGTTTACCATAAAAGGAGCAGGCACAGTGGTGACAGGAACGCTCGTGGGCGGCTGCCTAGAGGTTGGTATGGATGTGGTGGTGGAGCCGGAGAACCTATCGGCGCGCATCCGCGGCCTCCAAACCCACACTCAAGCGGTGGAAAAGGGCGTACCCCATTCCCGACTGGCTGTCAATCTCACGGGCCTGCAGAAAACTGAACTGTCCAGGGGTATGTATCTATGCCTGCCCCATAGACGTCCCCATTTCTCCTTAATCAACTCCTTCGTGCGCGTTCTGCCCTTGGCGCCGGCAGCCCTAGCCACAGGGCAGCAGGTTAAACTCCACGTGGGCACCCTGGAAACACTTGCCAAGGTGAGGGTTCTCGGTCGCGACGAGCTGAATCCGGGCACTGAAGGTTTTGTACAGTTGGAGCTGGAGTCTCCGGCTCATTTCAGCTTCCAGGATCGCTTCATCCTACGCCACAGCGAACTCCAGGAAAACATGGGAGGCGGAGTGTATATCGAAGAGGGAATTCCCGTCAGGGGGCACAACCTGCGCTTAGTGGGTCCAGACCGTTTGCGCCGCCTCTTCCCCTTTGAGAAACCAGTAGATTACCTGAATCTTGACACTCTCAAAGCCAAGTATGCTGCTGATTCCTTGGAATACAGCCTACTCAAGGCAGCTGACCGCACCTTCTGGCCTATCCAGCAGTTCAAACAGCAGGGCTTCAACGTTCACCCCCAACTCCATGTATTTGGGGAGTTTGTCATGGCACCGCAGCAGTTTGGCAAGGTGCAGGCCTATCTAGTGTCCACTGTGGAAGAGTATCATACAGCCAATCCCTTAAGCCCGGGGCCCAGCAAAGAAACGCTGCGTGCCGCCACGGGGCTGCCTGCCCGGCTCTTTGACCAGATCTTGAGGGAGACTCCTTCACTGCAGGAGGTCAAGGGGTCTATCAGCAGCAGCCAGCATCAGCTCGTTCTTTCCCCGCAGGAAGAGAAGGAGCTGACTGCCATGCGCAGCCTCATTGCCGAAAAGCCCTATGAACCCCCTACCTTAAGCGGGCTGCAAGAACTGGGCTATTCCAAGGAACTGATCTATGCAGCAGCCCACTTAGGCCTCCTAGTGGCGCTGGCCAACGAACACTGGACCACTCCAGAAATTGTGCAGCAGCTGATCTCCATGCTGTTCGAAGAGGAAGTGTTTCAAAACGGCTTCGAGCTGGGGGTGTTTCGCGACCGCCTGGGCACCAGCCGCAAATTCGCCCTAGCCTTCTTGGAATACTTCGACGCCCAAGGAATCACCAAAAGAAAAGGAGACGTCCGCACTCTAGGCAGACGTCCCTAACTAATCGATGGCGGGAGAATATGGGAATCGAACCCACCGAGGATAACCCTTGTTACCCCCCTGACAGGTTTGAAGCCTGCGGAGCCCACCAGGAACTCAGATTCTCCCACGTCTATTCTACCATATCCTAGGCGGTTTTCAACTTAAAAGGAGCTGGATCTCATCTGGTAGAAAGGCCTGCAGTCCCCTGGCACTCTCCAGGAGCAGGCGTCCGTCGGGCAGCACATCCCTGGCCCTGGCGACGAAGCTCTCCTGGCCCCTGAACACCTGCAGGGGGCGGTGGAGGAAGTTCCCATGCCTGCGGAACAGAGCAGAGAGATTGCAACCCCGATCTGCCAGTTCAAAGCCTAGTTCCACCCCTTTTAAGGCACAGTGGAGAATGCCCAGTCGCGGCCACAGGCAGCCTGAGGCTTCCTGCAGGGATGTTCTAGGGCTCACCTCAGCCTGCGGCGTGCTGTTCACATTGAGGCCCACGCCGAGAATCACCCAGAGCTGTCCTGCCTGGCGCACAGTTTCTGTGA
This sequence comes from Bacillota bacterium, assembly GCA_012837385.1. GTDB lineage: Bacteria > Bacillota > Limnochordia > Darwinibacteriales > Darwinibacteriaceae > DTU010. The sequence continues at coordinate 17,508 of DURH01000034.1, read as the reverse complement.
GGATGCCGCCCAGCTTTTTCTCCCCGATCCACAGATCGTTGGGCCACTTTACCTTTAGCTCAGGCACCAGCTGCTGCAGCTCCAGCACCAGCCCTAAGCCAACTGTGAGGGTTAAGGCACTAGGCAGAACAGGGTTTGGACAGCGCCAAATCAGGCTGAAAGTGAGTGACCCTTGATCACTTACCCAGGCACGCCCCCGGCGGCCTCTTCCTTTTTTCTGCTCCAAAGCCCACAACACTGTTCCTGACATACCCCCACTTTTGAGGCGCGTTTTTCCGAACTCGTTTGTCGAGCCCAAGGTGTGGTGGATCTCGATCTGTCTTACTATTTCCTTCCCCCATTGGATGTAGTTGACACGCTCTCCCACAGGTCCACTCCCTTGTCAGCCCAAATTATGATGGTTATAATTTAACCAGCGAACGCAAAAGGAGGATTATTATGCGAAAAAGAGTCATTGGTGTTATGGTCGTCCTTGGTGTTCTGTTGGGCCTCAGTGGTATACTAACCCACTTGTCGCCTGCCACAACCTTGGTGGCGCAGGGAGCGCCCCCAGTGGATGCTGTACAGGCCACTGCCCTTCCCATGCTCGTTGATAACCCTTATATTATCGCGGACATTGCGGAAGTAGCAAGTCCGGCTACAGTATATATTTCAGTAGTCTGGCCAACTGAGACAGTGGAGACCTATAGACCCTATTCGTCCATGGATCCCTTTGGATCGTTCTTCGACTTCTGGTTCAGCGATCCTTTCTTCAATCGTCCTCAGCAGAGAACGCCCACCAGCGCCGGCTCTGGATTTATCATTGACGAGTCTGGAATTGTGCTCACCAACCAGCATGTGGTGGGCAATAAAGGCGAGGGGCAGACCATCAAAGTAGTTGTGGATGCACCGGGTTTGGAGAGGGAGTATGAAGCTGAGATTATCGGTTCCGACTCTTCCCTGGATTTAGCGGTGCTGCAGATTATCAATGCAGACAGCGATGTCTTTCCCACCCTGCCCTTGGGCGACTCTGATGCCGCTAGGGTAGGCGAATGGACCATAGCCATCGGCAACCCCTATGGCCAAGACTTCGAACACACAGTAACAGTTGGTGTGCTCAGTGCCAAGGGACGGGAGATCTCAGTCTACAACCAAGAGACGGGAAGGCCCCATGTGTACAAGAACTTGATGCAGACCGACGCCGCCATTAACCGAGGCAACTCCGGCGGACCCCTGCTGAACATCAAGGGCGAAGTAATCGGCATCAACACTGCCGTCCACGCCCAAGCCCAGGGTATCGGCTTTGCCATCCCCATTAATGTAGCTAAAGAGGTACTGGATGAGCTGATCACCACAGGCGGTGTGAGCGTTCCCTGGCTGGGCATCTGGTATCAGAACATCACCGAAAGCATGGCTGCCCAGCTGCGGCTGCCTGACCAAAAAGGCGTAGTCGTTATGGACGTAGTGCAGGGCTCCCCAGCAGAAGAAGCTGGCCTCAAACCATGGGACGTTATCCGCCGCATTGACGACCGGGACATCTTCTCCCTAGAAGATGTGTCTGATGAAATCAGCAAGCGGCAGACCGGTGACATAGTGCTCATTACGGTCTATAGAGGCGGGCAGATGGAGATGTTCAGCGTTACCTTGGGCAACAAGCCTGAGTCTATGCGTTAAGCTGAGCGCCTGATCACAGAAGCCACCCTTCACCAAAAGGGTGGCTTCGTTTTTGCTTGTTATTGCTTAATATTCCTAGGCTTCACCGATCACTGGATCGGGGCCGGTGCGCCTGAGGTCTCCCCTAACTTTAACGGCATCCTTTTTGCGCTCTTCCAGATAGTCCGCTGCGGGCTGTTCTGGCACTTCCGCCTGTTCAGGTTCGCCGAGTTCCTGGCCGGCCATGAGCGCCAAGAACTCCTCCCGAGTAAGAGTTTCCCTCTCCAGAAGCGCTTCAGCCACCAAATCGAGCTTATCCCGATGCTCCGACAGGAGAGCCTTAGCTTTATCGTAACTGGAATCAACCAGTTGATGCACTTCCTCATCGATAAGAGCCGCAACTTCCTCACTGTAATTGCGTTCCCGGGAAATGTCACGGCCTAGAAAGACCAGGTCTTCCCCATTGGGCCGGCCGAAGGTCAAGGGGCCCAGTTTCGAGCTCATGCCCCACTCCATAACCATCTTCCTGGCTATGCGCGTAACCCGTTCCAGGTCATTGTGGGCACCTGTACTGATCTCATCCAAGGCCAGTTCTTCTGCAGCCCTGCCGCCTAAAAGGTTCACCAGATCGTCTAAGAGCTTGGAGCGGGTGGAAACATAGCGTTCCTCTTCGGGGAGCATCATGGTATAGCCACCAGCGCCGCCCCTACCTACGATGGTGACCTTGTGCACAGGATCCCCATGCTCTGAGAAGTGGGCTACCACAGCATGCCCAGCCTCATGGTAAGCGAACACCTTGCGGTCCATTTCACTCATCACCCGGTTCTTTTTCTCCGGGCCCATGAGCACACGATCAATAGCTTCTTCGCAGTCAGACATGGTGATCAGCTTGCGGTTAAAGCGGGCGGCTAATATGGCCGCCTCATTGAGCAGGCTTTCCAGATCTGCCCCGGCAAACCCAGGCGTCCGGCGGGCTAATACTTCCAGGTCCACGTCAGGTGCCAGCGGCTTATTGCGGGCATGGATTCTCAAAATGGCCAACCGTCCCTGCAGGTCCGGCCGATCCACAACCACCTTACGGTCAAAACGGCCAGGACGGAGCAGCGCGGGGTCCAAAATGTCCGAACGGTTGGTGGCTGCCATGACAATTATCCCTGTATTGGTTTCAAACCCATCCATTTCCACTAAGAGCTGGTTCAGAGTCTGTTCCCTTTCATCATGGCCTCCGCCAAGGCCAGCTCCCCTCTGCCTTCCCACGGCGTCCAACTCGTCAATGAAGATCAAGCAGGGGGCATTTTTCTTAGCGTTTTCAAACAGGTCACGCACCCTGGAGGCACCTACACCAACGAACATTTCCACAAATTCAGAACCGGAAATGCTGAAAAACGGTACCCCAGCTTCGCCAGCAACTGCTCTGGCCAGAAGCGTCTTGCCAGTTCCCGGAGGCCCCACTAAGAGGACTCCCTTGGGGATCTTGGCACCCAGTTCATTGAACTTCTTAGGATGTTTGAGGAATTCCACAATCTCAGCCAGTTCCTGTTTGGCCTCATCTACACCGGCCACATGATCGAAGGTAACCTTCGGTTTGTCCTCATGGTGCAGCCGGGCACGGCTCTTGCCAAAGGACAGAGCCCTGTTGTTCCCTCCCTGCATCTGATTCATGATAAACAACCAGACTAAGGCCAGCATGACCACGAAGAGCAGGTTCGGCAGCAAAGCCATCCACCAAGGGGTCTGCGGAGGCAGGTCTGCTTCCAAAAGGACGTTCTTGGCTTCTAAGCGGTCAGCAATATCAGGCATTTTGCCCACAGGAATGGTTGCCACAAAGCTGGTACCATCCTTGAGAGTTCCCTCCACATGCTGATCTCCCACCAGCCTAGCCGCTGCAACCTTATTTTCATCGATGTATCGCAACAACTCTGAGTAATAGAGTTCCTTAGACACACTTCCGGGTGAATAAAGATTGCTGACGATAGAAATAGCTATGATGGCGATGAGAAGATATAAACCGATTCCACGGAGTAGTCTGTTCAAATCTTGCCCTCCCTTTTCCAAATACCGAGGCAATAGCGATGTGTCAACCAATTATACCATAAGGGCAGGGGCGTGACAACAAACTTAAGAATGACTCACATTAGGGCCTAATCTGGGTCAGACGCAGGACTTTGGTGGTGGAGGCGGTGATGGGTGCCCGCTGGCTGCGGCGCACAGTTGGAATCCAGAGAATGCCCTCTTGATCGCAGATCAGGGGTAGGAAATCCCTGGCCTGCAGGGGAATGCGGGCATCAATGAGCAGATCCTTCACCTTTTTCGTTCCTTCTACCCCAAAGGGGCGCATGCGGTCCCCATCCTGCCTGGTCCTAGCCACTAGGGGCAGCTGGAGCTCCTCCAGATCGAAATCCTCGCTATCCTCAGTCCTAGGCGGCAGGCTGTCCCGGTCACCAAGTTCTGCCTGGATGGTGAACCCACCCACTCTTACCTGTCCAGGTATGGTCAATTCCACAGGTTCCCATTTCTCCCCTGAAACTTCCCCTACGAAGATATAGTCTACGGTTCCTGAAACCCAAATCTGAGGGAGGGAGAGCCGATAACTAGTGTTCTCCAGAATGTGCTGGCGCCACTCCTCAATATGCCCAAAATCGATGCGCAGCAGGTGCCCCTGGTAGGCCTGGAGCATCCTTCTCAACACCCGGCGCTGCATGGACGTGGATAGCTCCAGGAAGCGGTCCCGGGGGAAGACAAGCTGGCCCCTTTTCCAGCGCATGCTCCCTTTGCAGATTTCCTCGGCCCGAGACTGCAGCTCCAGTTCATCTGCCCTAGCCAGCTCCGAGAGCTGCATCAAGTTGGGCACAATTTCTGGGTTATACTCCTGCGCCAGATAGGGGAGGAGCTCTTTCCGTACTTTATTCCGCAGATAAATGGGTTCGAAATTCGTTTCATCGAAAATATGGGGAACCTCAAACTCCTGGCAGTAACGGACAATTTCCTCTCTGTAAACGGTCAGCAGGGGCCTGATAAAAATGCCCCGCTGCAGGGGAATGCCCCCCAGGCCGTGGAGGCCCGCTCCCCGCAGAATGCGCATCAAGACAGTTTCCGCCTGATCGTCTCCATGGTGGCCTAGGGCCACCCTGTGATAGCCGCCTGCTTCAGCAAAATTGCGCAGAAGCTGATAGCGGATTTTGCGAGCACCCTGCTGCTTAGACTCTCCGCTCACAGCCAGATAGCGGTTGATGTCGTACTCCTGGATCTCTACAGGGATGTTGAGGTTCCGGCAGTAGTCGCGCACAAAGGCTGCATCCTGGGAAGCAGCCTCACGAAAGCCGTGGTTTAAATGGAATACGCCTACGTTCCTCTTATTCCAGCGTAAAAAAAGGTGAAGAAGCGCCATGGAATCAGGGCCGCCGCTCACCGCAATCAGAATCCGTTCCTGCTTAGAGACTGACATGGAAGCCAAGTTTCTGGCAAATGCCGGAAAGATATCATAACCCACTTGACTGCACCCTCCTGTAGGTTTCAATCTCCCATTCCACAGGCACCAAACGTGCCACTACAACCATCATATCGTCATCCACCCTGCCGTCCGCCATGGCAATGCTGTCTTGGAGGATGTTCTCCGCCAGGGTCGCGGGGTCGGCATTGTTCTGCAGGCGCCTGAGATTCCAGCACATCCACTCGTCCTTCCGAGCCAAGCTGCGTTGGGCGTCCAGCACCCCGTCGGTGGCCATAATCAACAATTCGCCTTCCTTCAGCGTTCTCCTATCGGATTCCACTTCCACCTGGGACAGCACACCAACGGGTAGGGTGTGGTTGTGGATAATCTCCACTTCCCTGCCTCTTTTTATAAAGCTTGGGGCAGCGCCCACTTTCACAAACTCCAGCTGGCCAGAAAATAGATCCACCACTACCATATCTATAGTGACAAACATTTCCTCCTGGTTGCGCAGCAGCAGCAGCCGATTGATAAAGGAAACGGCGGTGGCCAAATCGTAACCGGCTTTGATCATGCGCTCCAAGAGTCGCAGAGTTATATTGCTCTCGGTGTGCGCCTTGAGCCCCACTCCCATGCCGTCGCTTAACACGATGGCCACTTTGCTGAAGGAAACCTCAAAACTGATCTGGCTGTCGCCTGAAATACCGCTGCTGGCCACGGTGGCCTTCCCGATCTCCACCATGTAGGAGGGGCTGGGCGAAATCTGAAAGCCGCAGGTTCCAGTGGAGCAGCTGGTGTGCACTACCGTATAGCGCTGGGAAGCCACCGTCCCACTGCAGAAATCCGCCACCTGCTGGCAGAAGCACCTGCTCGCGCAGGGAGTGCGCCTGGCTCCGTAGATATCATAGCCGTCTAGACACTCCAGTGCCGTCACATAAGCCAGGTCAGCGCTGGCAAACTGGCGCAGGATCCTCTCCTCCAGTTCCCGCATGAAGCGGGCCTCTGGAGAGAAGGAAGTTTTCATAGTTTTGAGGAGCTCGGCCATACCCTGCATCTGCTTTTGAAAGAGGGGGTTCTCTGTCTCCTGCAGAGTGTTTTCCAGCTCCTCAAACACAGTAAGGTAACTATCGATCTTCTGATCCAGCACTTTTTTCAGGTGTTCATCATATCCTTTGTCCTGCTGCACAAAGGGATCCGTGCCAGGTACCAAGCGCGCCAAAAGATCCAGCCTGTCCTGGGGAACCCGGTTGGCCAGCCAAGCGGCGGCCAACACGACCAAGAACCACTGCACGGCCACCTCTTGGGCAGGTGCAGGGACGGAAAAGATTAGGGCAAGGATGGCTCCCACATAGGAACCCCAGGGAAACTCATGGAGAAAACCGGTGAGCAGGCTGGCAATGACGATGAGCAGCACCATAGAGGTAGGTTCCCCAAGAAGAAGCACCAACAGGGCTAGGGAAGGGCCAAGCACACAGGAAATCCCCAGCCCGCCCAAGCGCGCCCCCAAGATGAGGAGCAGACAGCTGAGGAAGAGGCGGAGGGAAAACCCTTCCCAAGACCAGTCCAAGGAAATAATGAAGGTGATGGCAGCAAAAAAGGCGTACAGCTCGTGGTGAGCCAACTGTCTGTCTAAACAGCGTTCTACCACGGGCCTGATCAGCCGCAGACTGAAAACTGCAAAGGCGCATTCTGTAATGGCCACGATAAACACCATGGGAATGGGGTGCAGAAGGTAGTGCACCGCCGCCTTGAGAGCCAGGGCTGAGCAAAGCAAAAAGGCACCGCTTGATTTTCCGCCCCTGCCCGGGGCGAAGCTGATCAAGGCCAGGGCCAGATAATAAGGAACTGCCAGGCGCGCGCCAACGGCAGCCGTAATCCCTAAGGCGGCGCCTAGAACTGGCAGAGCCGCCTGGCTGCGCTTCTGAGATTTCCACACTGCTGCATACGCTATTCCGAAGGGCCAAACCTCGCCAAAGATCGCACTCTTCCCCAGCAAATATCCCATGAAACACCAGACAATGGGAGAATACACCCAGCGGCCAAAGAGTCGTTCGAGGATCAGCCCATCTCTACTGCGAAGAGAAGCAGATACAGTTCTGACCACACCATCATCTCCATCCCGTTACTTCCTCAAATATAACAGGACGAAAACGGTGCATCCGTCGAATATTGTGGATTGGAAACGCAACTTATCAAAGGAATTCTACGAAAAGCTAAAAACCCTACAGGAATTTGTAGGGTTTTGTGATTTTCCTATGGTAGCGGCGGCTGGATTTGAACCAGCGACACTACGGGTATGAACCGTATGCTCTGACCAACTGAGCTACGCCGCCCAGACAATGTACATTATACAAACGACCAGGAGAGATGTCAAGTCGCTTTCGCACTCTTTCCGTAATTACCATAGTGGAAAACAGTGAAGCCTCTGGCCCTGTACCCGTGCTATAATATAATGAAACCTTGTCCAGGGAGGGTCATCCCATGAAGAAACGCTTATCAGCCCCGCTTATGCTCCTGCTCCTGCTCTTGTTAGCCGCATCTGCTTCCGCCCAGGGAACTGAAGGCTACACAAGCTACCAAGGCCGCGTGCTCAGCGTCCAGGTTTTGGAACCCGAACCCTTTGAGGAAGAAGGCTGGGAAAACCAGCTGGTCACGGTGGAAATCCTGTCTGGACCCCACAAAGGCCAGACGGTGCAGATTGTCCATACCCTCACGGGCCATCCCTACTACGATCTCCAGGTGCACCCAGGCAACCGGGTTATCCTGCAGGCAGACGAATCTGGGGGAGGCGTAGAGTATTACTTATCCGACTTTTCCCGCACCAGGCCTCTGTTTGCCATAACCGCCCTCTTCATCCTAGTGGTGGTTGCAATCGGCGGGGCACAGGGCGTGAAAGCCGTGCTATCCCTGGTTGGCATGGGAATTGTGATCCTTACCATGATCCTGCCCCTCATTCTGCGGGGCTACAACCCGATTGTGGTCACGGTGGGCCTCTGTTCACTTTTGACGGGACTGTTCATCCTCTTTGTTACAGGTCCCACCAAAAAGACCGCTGCAGCGGTAGCCGGCACCGTAGGAGGGCTGGTGGCAGCAGGCGTTTTAGCCTTTGCTGCGGGAAGAGCCAGTTTCCTCACGGGCCTTTCTTCAGAAGAGGCTCAGATGCTGCAGTTCATGGATTCTTCCATAGATTTCAAAGGCCTGCTCTTCTCGGGAATGATCATTGGAGCCCTCGGGGCTATCCTGGACGTAGGCATCAGCATTGCCTCTGCTATGGAACAGATCAGAGAAGCGGATCCAACCACGGACCTAAAAACCCTGTTCACCAGAGGGATCCTGGTGGGTCGGGATATGATCGCCACCATGTCCAATACACTGATTCTCGCTTATGTAGGTTCCTCACTGCCCCTCCTTCTGCTGTTCCAAGCCAGTCATACCAGCTGGAGGCAGGTTTTGAACCTGGATCTAGTGGCGTCGGAAGTGGTACGGGCCATGGCGGGCACCATCGGCCTAACTCTGGCCATTCCCATTACCGCCTTTGTCTCCGCTGCCCTCTTCGTCCAATCGGAGCACAAAAGCAAGAACCTCGGCAACTAGCTGATAGAGTTCTGGAGGAATCTCAGCTCCCACAGGAATCCTCAGCAGCGCCTCCACCAGTTCGCGGTCTTCATGCGTTGGTACCTCATGGGTTCTGGCTAACTCCAAGATCTTCTCCGCCAGCCATCCCTGCCCGGAGGCCACAACTTCCGGGGCTTGGTTCAGCGCCCGATCATAGCGTAAAGCGACTGCCTTGCGCACTCTACCAACCCCCCCACTTTTACTTCCGTGAGCTGCCAACCAGAGGCTCCCAGCTCTGCTGTGAGCCTCCCTGCACCATCTGCTAAAAGCTGATCGTTTTCTTCAGCCCCCAGGTGCAGGCGCACCGTTTTTCCCTGAACAAAAAGATCAGCCGTAACCAGCCCAAAGGATTCTGTGGGAAGCACCACCTGCAGCCGGAAGCCCTGCAGTTCAGCTTCTCGCTCTGGGCTGTCTCTGCTGATTTTGACCCAGGAGGCAAAGAGGTCTTCTCCCTGCAAAAAAGGAAGGAAGAAGACCAAATCGGTATTGCTGCTCTGGGCAGCAAGAAGGGAGTTCAGCATCTGTTCTGCCGCGAGCAAACGGATCACAGCGTGGCCCACCTCAGTTTGGGCTACCCTGCCGCTCCAGGCAGTGCGCCCCTTGACACTGGGGTGGGTGAGGCTTTCCTGCAGCTCCAGCGGAAGCTCCTGGCGAACCTGTTCCTGCACGGCCTGCCCCGGCGGTTTTTCCCGAAGCTCACTGACCAACTCCACAAGTGCGGGTGTTGCGCGCAACCCAGCCTGCAGCAGCTGGAGGGCTTCCTCCAATCTACCCTGCTCTGCCCAGGGCAGCAGCACCCAAAGATGTTCCTTCTGCAGGGGAAAACCCTGCTCTAAAAGGGTCTTGGCTGTGAGGAGCGCCTCTGGGGTAGGAGGGATATCCAGAGCCAGGAGGGCCTCATCCAGGGGCCGCACCGCAAGGGCAGCCGGTTCTGGCTGAGACGCCGCTGGCTGTGCTTTGAGGATAAAAACTCCCTGCTGCCTGTGGAGTTCCACTTTCAGCCCTTCCCTGAGCCATGCTCTCACATCTGGCCTTGAGCTTTCCAGGGGCAGTTCCAGCTCTGCCTGCCCCAACTGGAGCAGGATCGAAGCAGGAGTGATCTCCTTGATAACGCCCTCCAGCTTGGAGAATCCTTGGAAAAGCTGCAGGAGGGGCTGTGTCAGTCCGTCCAGTCTGATCATGGGTAAGTCAGGGTAAATCCTCATGGCTATCTCCTAGCCTTTCAGCAGCCGTGCAACTTGCCGGATGCTTGGCCGTTTTCCATAAAGCAGAATGCCGATGCTGTATATTTTAGAAGAGATCCAGGTACCCAGAACGATGGACAGCAGCATAATTACCACTGACGCCGCCGCCTCAATGATGGGCGGATCCGCGAGCATGATGCGGGCGAACATAACCATGGGCGCGGTAAAGGGGATTAGCGACGCGGCCACGGCAAAGCTGCTGTTGGGATTGAGAAATGAGATATAGGCGGCTAAGAAGCCGGCAACGATGAACATCATCAGCAGGGAGACCACCTGGCTCACTTCTTCCACCCGGGAGACTAAGGCGCCGGCAGCAGCGAAAATCGAAGCATAGAAGAAGTACCCTAGGAGGAAAAAGAGCCCAAACCAGAGGATACTCTCCAGGGGCAAGGTGCTCAGCGAGGCTTCCACGCCCAGCATGCCCCCGAGAAAACCGGTCCGGCCCATGGCAGCCATAATCAGTCCAGTTCCAATCCAGATGATGAACTGTACCAGGCCAAGGGCTCCCACTCCAATGATCTTCCCAAACATCAGCTCCAAGGGCTTGACGGTGGACACCATAACCTCCATGATGCGGGAACTCTTTTCTTCTGCTACACCTGAGGCCACCATATTGCCGTAGAGGATTAGGGCCATATAGATCATAAACAGCAGAAAATAAGCCAACACCATGGATTGGGTTTGGGCAATTCCGTCTACCTCAGTGGCGCCATCCTGCTCGGGGGCAACTTCCCGAATGCGGAAGTCAACGGCCTGGAACAGACTGTTCATCTCTTCCTGGGTGAGCCCCAGTTCAGCAGCCTTCCACCTGGTGGCAGCCTGGTTCACTAAACTGCGAATTTCATCGTTTAACACCATATTCTTGCTATCAGGCGTTACCAGAGTGCATAAGGGGCCGTCAATCAGGAGCAGGCCAGCCAGGCCTTCCTCCAGTACCATCCGGTACGCCTCCCGCTCATCCAGCCCACTGGCATCGCGAATGGTGAGTCCCTCTCGATCAGCACTGAGAGCTTTGAAAAAGGGCAGCAGGCTGGACTCTGCCTGGCTGTCCAGTACCACTAGCTCAATGGTTTTCGGGGTGAAGCTGCTGGAAATCCTCTCCATAATTGGGGGAAGGAAGGACAGGCCCACAAAGACCAGCACGCCAATTACTGTGGTGAGAATATAAGCGGTTCCCTTCACCCTGGAAGTGAATTCCCGTTTCACCAGTACAGGGATTACACTCATGCCCCCTCACCCACTTTCTCCACAAAGATCTGATCCAGGGATGGCTCCACCAGTTCAAAGCGGATCACCTGTCCCGCCTCCATAGCCTCAGCCAATACATGGTTGGGATCCACTCCCTCACCTAAGAGGAATTCCCGGTAATCAGTGCGCTCCTCTAGAAGCTGCAGGCCGGGAATCTTAGCCCAAAACTCCCAATTCCCTTCCAGACTCAATCTGAGAATCTGTCGCCCCATGGACTTCTTGATCTGCCTGAGATTGCCGTGGAGAAGCAGGCGCCCGCGGTTGATCAAAGCGATATCTTGGCAGATTTCCTCCACCTGGTCCATACGGTGGCTGGAAAAGATGATGGTCTTGCCCTGCTGCTGGGCTTCTAGAAGCACTTCCTTGAGCAGGGAGGCATTCACGGGATCCAGGCCGGCAAAGGGCTCATCCAGAATTAGGAGTTCAGGATCGTGGAGCATGGTGCCGATGGTCTGCACCTTCTGCTGATTACCCTTGGAGAGCTCTTCAATGCGCTTGTTTCTTACCTCTTCCAAGGCAAAACGCTGCAGCCAGCGGGCGGTCTCCCTGCGGGCCGTGGGCCGGTCCAGGCCGTGGATGCGCCCTAGAAACTCAAGATGCTCGGCGACGCGCATCTTGGGGTAGAGCCCCCTCTCCTCAGGAAGGTAGCCGTAAAAACGAGAGCCCAGGCGGTGGATGGGGCCGCCTTTCCAGGTAACGGTACCTGCATCTGGCCTGAGAATGCCCAAAATAGTGCGCATAGTGGTGGTCTTGCCCGCCCCATTGGGGCCCAAGAAGCCAAAGAGCACACCTTCCCGCACGGTAAAACTGAGGCCGTCCACAGCAGTAACGTCGCGGAAGCGCTTGGTGAGATCAGAAACTACCAGTGACATGCCTTTACCCCCTTATTTAGGAACAGGCTCGCGATACAACTTTATACTCTGGTTCCTGCACGAAGTAACGGCGGGTTATGGGTCTGGCCACAGCAGCCCCAACGAGCAGGCCTACCACCCCAGCCAGGCCTCCCACGGAATCATTGCCCGACAGTAGGCGGCCGATAGCGTAACCGATGAACAGGCAGGTAAAGGGCAGGCCGTACAGGAACCCTATGGCCTTCATCACCGGCCGCATTTCGCTGTCTACAATTACTTGGTCACCTACTTGGTACTTATCTCCAGGGTCCTGGGAGCGCACCACATAGTCCTCTGGCGAAGTCCTATTGCCAAGTAGTGGCACACAACCCCTGCATTTCCCGCAGGTTCTGGCGGGGTCTTCAATCTGCACCATCACCTTGCCAGAATCTCTGCCGATGATAACACCTTTATGACGCACCTTCATCTTCCTTCCTGTAAACAAATAAAAGGGGCTTGCTAAAACCTCAAAGACTAGGTATAATACAAGTGCTGGAGCCGTGGTGTAGTTGGTTAACACGCCGGCCTGTCACGCCGGAGATCGCGAGTTCGAGTCTCGTCGGTTCCGCCATTTTTGTTCATGAAACGATTCAGCTGTGCTGAATCGTTTTTCCTTTATAGCCGGTATTTCTCCCGCATTTCCCGGGCGATTCTTTTTCCCGTTGGAGTGGCTGCCAGCCCACCTAAGGAGGTCTCCCTGAGGCTTTCGGGCAGAGCTTTGCCAATGGCCTTCATGGCCACCACGACTTCATCATAGGGAATAAAGGCAGGAATACCTGCTAGAGCCATATTGGCAGCAGCCAGGGCAGAAACCGCGGAAGTGGCATTCCGCGTGACGCAGGGCACTTCCACTAAGGAAGCCAGAGGGTCGCACACCAGCCCTAAGTGGCTCTGAAGAGCCAGAGCTGCTGCTGTGAACACTTCTTCATTGCTTCCATTTGCCAGATAGACCACTGCTCCAGCAGCCATGGCTGACGCTACACCGCATTCCGCCTGGCAGCCCCCTTCCGCCCCACTGATGGGGCCTTGGGCGGCTGACACAATACCCACTCCCCCCATCACCAGGAGAGCCTCAACTAACTCTTGGTCACTGCTGCCCAGCTCCTCGGCGGCGGCTAGCAGCGCGCCTGGCACCACCCCGCAGCTCCCTGCTGTGGGGCAGGCCACAATCCTGCCTAGACTAGCGTTGTATTGTCCCACGGAGAGCGCGTAGATAATAGCGTTTTTTAATAACGATTGGCCCAGGAGGCGGCCTTTTTGATCGGCGGTCTCAAACAACCGACCATATCCAGTAATAAGGTGGCTCAGCTCTCCCTGATCTTCCCTGCCTTTTTCCACGGAAGCGCGCATCACGTGCAGAGTTCTTGCCATCTGCTCCCGCACAGCCTCCACTGTGGTATTAGCCCGGAAAGCTTCGTATTCCGCCACAATCTGCGCCAAGCTTTGACTCCGCTCAGCGCTAAGTTCCAGAAGTTGATTAGCACTCGTAATCTCCACACCGATCCCCCTAAAAACACGGTAGAGTCCGAACCACGATCACCTGAGGAATACGCTGCACATGTTCCACTGCCAATTCGGGAATGGGATCATCTGTTTCCGCCACCAACAGGGCGTCAGAACCCCGGGTTTTGCGACTCACATCTAAAAAAGCTATGTTTATGCCGTGAATAGCCAGCACCTTAGTAACCTCAGAGATCACTCCCGGTGTATCCCTATGCCTAGTCAAGAGCACTGAATAGGTGCCGTCCACTGAAACCTCAAAGCCATTAATCTCAAAAATGTTGATGCGTCCTCCGCCGATGGAAGAACCGCAGACCGTAACAGTGCCGCTGGGACCCTCCGCCTGGATGCGCACTGAGTTAGGATGCACATCACCTAAATCCGCGGAAGCAAAGCTGTACTCCAAACCCGCTTCCTGAGCCAAATCTAAAGCCTGGGGTATGCGTTCGTCATCCATAGGCATGCCCAAGAGGCCAGCGATGAGGGCAACATCTGTACGGTGCCCCCAGTAGGTGGCAGAAAAGGAGCCATGCAGTTCGATTTTGGCCTTTTGAACCTCAGAACCAAGGATTTTCCTGGCAGCCAAGCCCAAGCGCACCGCACCGGCCGTATGTGAACTGGAAGGCCCCACCATAATGGGTCCGACAATATCAAAGAGACCTATCCGTGCCATACTAAGTTGATCACTCCCCAATTCATCATACACCTTTTATGGACCTTTTTCCATAACAGAAAAGCCCTTGGTTAACTGATGCTAACCAAGGGCCTCCCCTACGTTTGATCCAAATTGGTGAGCTGCTCCCAGAAAATGTCCAGAATGCAGTCTCTTTCTTCGCCTCCCCAGTGCCTACAGGTTTCACAGCTTCTCTCCACTTGTTCTGCTTCCGCCTCATAGGCGCTGCAGGTCTGCCCTACCATGCGCAAATCAGACAGACTAGGCATCATAACCAGCTCCTTCCCTATAGGCTAGTATGGCCAAGGGAGAGGCGAATTACGCCACAGGCTTAGTTGGTTAATGCTGCTTCTACTGCAGCCATGATGGCTTTACTGGTTACAGTGGCACCGCTGACCACATCAACTTCCCAAGATTGATTAGCTACAATGGCTTCCGGCAACTCCTTGATGGCGCTTTCCGCAATAAACGGTGTCTCGCTGTTATCTAAGACCGCGACCTTAGTAATGGACCCTTGAGCTACAGTCACTTCTACAGTGAGAGTCCCGCCGAAGCCTTCAGCACTTCCAGTATACACGCCGTCTTTAAACCCTTCGGCTTTCTGAACCGCCTGCTTAACTGCTGCGATAACCGCCTTGCTGGTGTAAGTGGCCCCAGACACAACATCCACCTCGGGATTCTGGGACGCGATTATGTTCTTGACCAGAGTCTCGATGGCTGGATCGGCGATAAAGGGTGTCTCCTCATGGGGCCTGACCGCGATCTCGGCGATTTTGCCGCCGCTGATGGTGACATCCACGCCAACATCCCCAGCAAAGCCCTGGGCCTTACCGAAGTAGACTCCATCCTTTAGTCCCTCTTCCTGGCTGCCCATGGACCATACCACACCAGTCACTACGAGCAGGCCGATCAACAAAATCAAACTGATATTTCTCCTTGTGTGCATGCTAAGCACTTGCTACCCCTCCAACTTCTTTATCTTTCTGCAGCAGCCTCAGTGCTTGGGCTGCATCCTTGTCTCCACGGCCAGAAAGATTCACCACAATGATTTGGTTTTTGCTCAATGTGGGTGCTAGCTGCAGAGCATAGGCCACCGCATGTGAGCTCTCAAAGGCTGCGATAATGCCTTCCATCTCCGCCAAAACCTGGAAAGCGCGAAAGGCTTCACTGTCACTGATCGGCAGATATTTGGCCCTGCCTGTGGCCAGATAATAACTGTGTTCTGGACCGATCCCGGGATAATCCAGGCCTGCAGCTAAAGAGTGGGTGTCCTGGACACCGCCCTCTTCATCCACTAGGGCGTAACAGCGGAACCCATGGATCACTGTGGGCACTCCATAGCTTGCGGAAGCTGCATGCTGCCCAGCTTGAGGCCCGTTTCCGCCTGGTTCCAGCCCGATCATCTGCACCTCTTTATCCTGGTAAAACGGGGCAAACAGCCCGATGGCGTTGCTGCCTCCTCCTACACAGGCTAAGAGGTAATCTGGCATCCTGCCTGTGGCCTGGAGGATCTGTTCCTTGGCTTCTACCCCAATCACCGATTGGAAGTCCCTCACCATCAGCGGATAGGGATGGGGCCCCACCGCCGAGCCTAACAGATAGTAGGTGTGAGCATAGTTCTGGGCAAAGTCCTCGAGGGCTGCATCCACCGCGTCTTTCAAGGTCTTACTGCCGGCATCTACACCTACAACCTTGGCACCTAGGAGCTCCATGCGAAACACATTCAGTTCCTGGCGGGCCATGTCTTCGGTGCCCATATAGATCACGCATTCCATATCCAAAAGAGCACACACCGTGGCAGTCGCTACACCATGCTGGCCCGCCCCGGTTTCGGCGATAATCCGCTTCACGCCCATGCGCTTGGCCATTAAGGCCTGGCCCAGAGCGTTATTGATCTTATGGGAACCGGTGTGGTTGAGGTCTTCCCTTTTAAGATAGATCTGTGCTCCACCTAAATGTTCGCTGAGGCGTTTGGCATGGTATAAAGGGCTGGGCCTGCCCACATATTCCCTTAGGTAGTAGGCGAGCTCCTCTTGGAAACCGGCATCGCCCCGGATTTCCTGGTAGTACTCTGCCACGTGATCGAGAGCCCTTTTCAGCTCCGGCGAAACATACTGCCCCCCGAATTCTCCAAAACAACCAGTCATCTCGTCTCTTCTCATCTCATCTCTTCCTTTCTCGTCTTTTCTCATCTCTTCTTATTCTCTAGAACTCTTCTCCACCCTTGTCTGCCCAGAGCGCTACAAAATCCAGCAGCTCCTGCCAGGCAGGGCTGCGCATCTGGCGCACATAGAAACCAGAAACAGCCTTACCCAAGGCTAGACACTCATCTACCTCCAACTCTAACATCAATCCCAGGCAAAAGCCAGCATTGAAGTTGTCCCCTGCCCCTGTAGTCAAGCGGGGTTTGGATGTGAAGGGACCCTGCACATGAAAATATTCGCCATCCACATAGGCACCTGCTTCCGAAACGGGGTGAACCATAAGGCACCAGAACCCCAAATCTTCGCCCAGCGCTCTGACAATCTCCTCTAGCTCCGCCTCTTCCGCGGGCTTGCTCAGGCGCAGCCTACGCACATTGGCGATTTCCGAGGCTTCCTTGCGGTTTAACCCTAGGATAACCCGGTAAAACTTGGAAAATTCCCCAATCATATCCATGGCTTCCAGAATATCCTGGGGCTGACGCTTGCCTGGATCGCAGAGATCCACAAAGAGAAACGGCTTGGTGCCATCTTCCCTGGGCCTGAGCAATTCCAGCAGCCCTGTCCAAATCTCGTTGAGGTGGGGAGTCATAACCCAATTCAGCGTGGCAGCTAAATTGCAATCGCTAAACGCCGCTTGGAGCTTGTCTGTGCCCACCACCTCTTTGAGGGCAGCCCAGCGAATATCATTGAGACCCTCCATCTTGCCCAGCATCACCTTGCCGTCATCAAACTCCACGGCATCGGTGTGGCCAGGTTCAGCAAGGGAATACACTTCGGTGCATCCTTCCACCAGTTCATTAAATACAGGATGCACATTGGGCCTGCCCAGGGCGCCCATATAAGAAACACTGGTGCCCAGCTTCACTAGGGCATTGGCCATAATCGGCCCATTCCCACCCAGCTTCATAGTTTTGGGAACTAGCTCAATATTGGTGCTTAGACCCGCGGCCTTAGAGATGCGCTCTCCAAATTGGGTCATATTACTCATCCTGGTGTATGATGCGAAAGAGTGCCTGCGGTCCACCGCTTCCACGATCTCATCAACAAAACCGTCGAAACCGACAACTACCTT
>DURH01000033.1 GCA_012837385.1 Bacillota bacterium | reverse complement strand
TGAAGCATCTGAGGGATGAGGGTTTCTGGCCCAGCGAGATCAGCCGCGCCTTGGATGTGGGCGTTTTCCAGGAAAGACTGGTACAGCTGCCTGGCTTTACCGCTGCGCCTTGGGGTGAGAAAGTCTGTACACGCTGTGGAAGCAGGGAGGTAAGGGCGATGCCCTGCCTCAACTGCGGCAGCCTAGATTGCCTGCGCTGTCTGGAGTGCTCCTCCATGGGTGAACACAGAGAATGCAGCATTCTGCTGGCTGTTCCTGGACAGGTCAGCGGCACAGGGGAGCAACCTGTGGGCTTTGTGCTGGATTACGAGCTGACCCAGGCACAGCGGGAAGCGTCCCTGGAACTCCTGGATTTCTGGGACAAGCGTCAGGGCCGAGCTTTGGTGTGGGCTGCCTGCGGTGCTGGGAAGACAGAAGTGAGCTTTTCCTTGATTGAGAAAGCTTTGGCTGAGGGGTATGAGGTGCTCTTTGCCATCCCTAGGCAGGACTTGGTACGGGAAATCGCCCAGCGCCTACACCAGTCCTTTCCCGCGGTGGAGATTGCTGTCCACCACGGGGGTCAACCTTGGCTGGGTGCAGGCAGGCTGGTTGTGGCCACTACTCACCAGGTACTCCACTTCTATAAGCGTTTTGAGCTCGCCATCCTTGATGAAGTTGATGCATTTCCCTTTCAGGGCAGCGAAATGCTTCGTTTCGGTCTCCATCGTTCTTTGACCCCCACGGGCCAGCTGGTGGAAATGACCGCCACGCCTTCTGCCTGCCGGCCGTCTCGTGTGATCACTATCCCCGCACGCTACCATGGTTATCCCCTCCCAGAACCAATACTGTTTGTGGAGAAGCTCCCTCCCTGGTCGGCGTTGGAGGCTGCTGCTCTGCCTGCGGTGATCGCCGACACTCTCACTGCGTCTGACAACCGCTGGCTTGTCTTTGCACCTACCATAGCATGCTGCACCGTCCTGCAGAAAGCGTTGGCCGCTGTTATCCCCAGAAAGGTAGGCCTCTGCCATTCCAAGTTGGAGGGTCGGACGAAAGTGATCGAGGACTTTCGCCAGGGCAGGTTGGATATTCTGGTATCCACCTCTGTTTTGGAGCGCGGCGTCAACTTCCCTGGAGTGGAGGTGCTGGTTGTTTATGCTGACCACAGCCTTTTTACTGCCAACGCCTTGGTGCAGATGGCGGGGCGGGTGGGACGTACGGCCGATAGTCCCACGGGTAAGGTGCTCTTTGTCGCGTCCAAAATTGCACCAGCCATGAAACAGGCCCTAGCCCTGATCAGAGAGCTGAACGATGAAGCGAGGCAAAGGGGGCTTCTCAATGGTGAAAGCACTGCGTGAGTGGCTTCAAGCCTTGGAGCATCTCTTGCTGCCACCGCAAGCCCTGTGCGAACTGTGCCGCGAAAGGCCCGCCTTGGATGTGGGGGCTTGTCGGATCTGCCTTGATTCCTTGAGCATCAGCTGGGAAAAGCGCACTGTACAGGGTTACCCATATTTCTCACTCTTTCCCTATCAGGGCTTTGGGCGGAGCTTGATTCAGAGTATGAAGTTTGAGGGCCGGTTTGAGATCGCGGCTGCATTAGGTTTTCTTCTGGGTTTGGCCTGCCGGGAGGAGCCTGTCCTTGCTGGAGTGGATCTGCTCATTCCTGTCCCCTTGGCTCCGGCACGTCTGAAACAGAGGGGATTCAACCAAGCGGCTCTACTTGCCGATAATATAGTTGGAATATGGAAGCGGCCCATCTGCAGCCACATAGTTCGAACCAGGGACACCAAACCGCAGAGCGGGCTGCCTTTGGAAGAGAGAAAACGTAATCTGCGCAGGGCATTTGCTGTTCTTCCCGGCTGTAGTTTTCAGGGGAAGACGTGCCTAATCGTAGATGATGTGATCACCTCGGGTCAAACTTTTTTTGCCATAGCAAGACTAATTGAGCAGTATGGCGGTAAGCCTCTTGGCTTATTTGCAGCCCGTACTGAGATGTTTGGGAGTGAGGAAGTTGCTGAAGAACTGCCAGGTGTGCAATAAGGTTTTTGCCCATCCCACCAGGACAATGTGTGATGAGTGCTACAAAGAAGTGCAGGCATCCTTTGAGGCCGTAAAAGACTATCTCCTGAAGAACCCTGGTGCCACGGTGGCTGAGGTCGCTCAGGAGACGGAAATCGATGTGGAAGTGATCTACGAGTTTATCCGCGAAGGCAGGCTCAGTGTCATCCCAAGGGATGCGCAGTTGAGCTGCGAGATCTGTGGTGACCCCATAACCGTAGGGCGGGTTTGTAGGAAATGCCGTTCGGAGCTGGATCCCAGCAGTGCCGCACCATTCCAGCCCAGTTCTCGAGCATCCTCTGGAGATTCACGGGTGCGCTACCTTGATCAGATTAAGCGCCAGCGCTGATTAAAGCTTTCTAGTGAATTTGCCGACAAATGGAGAGAGGGGAGAAAGGGGTTTTTACAATGATTATTTCTAACAAAGCAGCAGTGCAGCGTGTGGCACAGATCTATGGAGAGCAAAAACAAGCTAGGCGCCTTCAGAAGCAAGCGGGAAGCGCATCCTATAGTGATGAGGTAACGCTGTCTCCAGAAAGCCGGGAGATGCAGGCGATGCTGCAGAAGCTACAGTCGGCCCCTGATATTCGCCCACGTGCAGAGGAAATCAAGGTGGCTGTGGAACAAGGCACATATAGAGTTTCCCCTAAACAGATTGCCCAGGGGATCATCAGGGCCCAGAAGGAGAGCTGAAAACGATGACTGTCTGGGACGATTTTGTGGCAGCACTTCATGAAGAAAACGGGCTGCTGGAACAATTGATCGCCCTTGGCACTGCCAAGCAGGAACAGATCAATAACGCTCCGGAAGTGGCGCGGATCGCTGATGAGGAGCAGAAGGTGTTGGCTCGCCTCGAAGAGGTGGATCGCCTCAGGGCTTCTTTATTTGATGTGATGGCAGTGGGCAGGAGTCTTGAAAAATGGCTGCCCACTCTCACTGAAGAGCAGAGTGCCGTGGCAGAACCCTTACTGGTTAAGTTGGCTGAGAACTTAGGCCAGCTCCAGGCTGTAAACGGTCTGAACCAGCAGCTGTTGGCGCAGGCGCTACACTATGTGCAGTTTTCTATGAATCTCTTAACGGGCGACGAAGCAGCGCCTACCTATGCCAAAACAGGAGCCAGTGTGCCGGGCAGATCATATTTCGACCGGAAGGTGTAAGCTATGAGGACAACTTTTAGCGGCGTTTATATAGCCCTACGAGCCCTGCAGGCTCAGCAGGTTTCCCTTGATATTACGGGGCACAACGTTGCCAATGCAAATAATCCCAATTACTCGCGGCAGACCGCTCTGCACACCGCGACCAATCCGCACCCCACGCCTATGATGGGTTACACGCCGTCCAATGGCCAAATGGGAACGGGAGTCCAGGTCAGCCAGATTGTGCGGATGCGGGACAGTTTTGTGGATATGCGCCTGCGTCAGCAGCTGCAGAACCGGAACTACTGGGCCACCCTGGAAGAAGGGCTAAGACAGGTTGAGCTCTTTTTCAACGAACCCAGCGAAAACAGTATTCACTATGCCCTTGATCAGCTTTGGGATTCTCTGCAGGACCTGAGCCGTGACCCTGAGCTAATGGCTGTGCGGGAAGTTGTGGTGCAGAGAGCAGAACTGTTGGTCGAGGCCATCAGGGGTACGCGTGGACAACTGCAGAGGCTGAGCGAAAACATCAATGATAACATCCCTACGAAAGTGGATGAAGTGAATATTCTCGCTCAAAGGCTTGCGGACCTGAACGATGAAATCGGGAAGGTGAGTGCCACCGGGAGTCTTCCCAATGATCTTCTAGACGCTCGAGATGCAATTTTGGAGCAGCTTTCCAGCCTGGTCAATATTGAAATAACGGAAGACCATGCAAACATGGTGGGTGTAACTATTGGTGGCACCACTTTGGTACACCGCAGTACGGCGTACAAATTGAACGTGCGAGATCAGATCTCCACTGGTTCTTCCACCTACAGTAGAAAAGAGATTTACTGGGAGTCAACAAAGGGCACCGCGGATATCACCTCTGGTGAGATTGGAGGGATGCTGCATCTGCGTGATGACCTTCTTCAGGACAGCATTGATAAGCTGGATGAATGGACTCGGGATTTCGTCGCAGCCTTCAATTCCATCCATGCGCAGGGGTTCGATCTTGAGGGTAACGGTGGCGAGGATCCTAACGCTTCTGGTTTCCCCCAGTTCAAGTTCTTCACGTTTGACTTGCCTGACCCTAATCTCGATCCAGTGCCGTCGGCTGCCATGAACATTCGAGTTAATGCGGAGATTATCGAAGACGTGAGCCGCATTAGGGCGAGTTCGCTGGGAGGAGCAAGGGGCAATGGCGAGAACGCACTGAGACTCGCATCCCTGCGTCACGATCCCCCGGAAGGTTCGACCAGTACGATAGGCGATGATTATAACGCGATCATTTCTAGTATCGGTGTCAAAACCCAAGAAGCTATCCGTATGACTGAAAACCAGGTTGTGCTGGAGAATCACCTGTTGAACCTTAAAGAGTCCATTTCCGGCGTCAGTCTTGACGAAGAGATGGCTAATATGATTCGGTTTCAGCATGCTTACAACGCCGCAGCCCGGATGATGACCGCTGTGGACGAAACGTTAGATGTTATCATAAACCGCTTAGGCATAGTGGGACGTTAGGAGGCATCAGACTATGCGGGTTACCAATAAGATGATGAACAACAACTTGCTGATGAACCTCAACCGCGGCCTGACTCGATTGGAGCGGATCAACAACCAACTGGGGACGAAGAAGAAGATCAATGCGCCTTCAGACGATCCGGTCAAAACAGAGTTGATCTTGCGAACCAGTACTTCAATCAGGCAAACCGAGCAGTACATCCGAAACATTGGCTCAGCAGTCTCTTGGCTTGATGCCACTGATGTAGTGCTTCAGGATGTAGTGAGTGTGATACACCGTGCTAAGGATTTGGCTGTAAGTGGCGCTTCAACCCACCTAGATGATACTGCGAGAAAGGCTTTGGCCGATGAAGTAGCGCAGCTTCGTGATAATCTTATGCAGCTGGCTAATTCCACGCACGGCGGACGCTATTTGTTTGCCAGACAGCATACCGATTCGCCTCCTTTTACAACGGATCCCAACTCGACGGAACCGCTGCCTGATGTAGAGTATTTGGAGGGCAAGGGAGACTCAAACTTAGTTCAATACGAGATTGGTGAAGGTGTAACCATGGAGGTGAGCGTGGACGGGGACTTTTTCCTGGGCATTTTCTCTGCCTTAAAGACTCTTCACGAGGATCTCACTCAGAGTGGCAGGGCCCCCGACGACGTACTGGGGGACTTGGATGATGCTCTTGATGGAGTTTTAAGCATTATGTCGGAAATCGGTGGTAAGCAAAATCGAGTCGACCTAGCCCAGGAACGCCTCCAGGATCTACAACTTAACCTGACCAAGATTCTTTCTGAAGAGCAGGACTTGGACTATGCCGAAGCCATTATGGAACTCAAAATGGAGGAGTTTGCCTATCGTACCGCTTTGGCAGTGGGAGCCCGCATCATCCAGCCTTCGCTGGTAGACTTCTTACGTTAGGGTAGGGAGTAGGTTATGCTGCAGATTACCACCGTCTACCCTCGCTTCAGCGTTGAATATCACTGGCCACGGGCTGAGATTAAACAGCAGGTGTCGCAGCTTCAGGTTAAGACCTACGGTCCGGAGCTGGAGATCGATCAACGGCAGAGCAGGGCTGAATTGGGATTGCCGGGGCTGTACCACTTCAGCCGACAGGTACGAGATGAGGCTCGCAGCAAGACCATCAACGCTATTGGCCAAATAGCTGCAGAGGGCGATGAGGTTGTCCAGCGGGCGGGGCACTTCCGAGAGGAGATCATCTTTGCGGATCAGGCCAGGCGCAGGATGGACGCGCGGATCCCTGAGTTGAATATTAAGGCCGCACCAACAACAAGGCCAGAGATTAGGTTTCATTATGGACAGGAACTTGATTGGAACCAAGGTGGGGTTGACATAAAACACTACGTTCGTCCGCCCACCATCACCTGGCAGTTAGGTGGGGTGTATGTGGATGTGCGTGGGTGAGGATGAGGTGGCGCTAACGTGGAATTGAAAACGAAGTTTGGTCCAGTGCAGGTAGAGGAAAACATGATCATCAGTTTCCCCAGGGGTATTCTGGGCTTTGCCGACTATCATAGATACATCATTTTGGAGCAAGAACAGAGTGTTTTTAGTTTCCTGCAGTCGGTGGACGAGCCCAGCCTGAGTTTTGTGGTGATCATGCCTGAGCTGGTTCGAGCAGACTATTCCGTGGAGTTGAGTGATGAAGAAGTTGAGCTGCTGCAGATCGGCGCTCCAGAAGACGGCAAGGTCTATGGTATTGTCACCATCCCCGAGAACGTTGCAGAGATGACGGTTAATCTGCAAGCTCCGGTAGTAATCAATACGAAGGAGCGGCTGGGTGCGCAGCTGATCATATCAGGTGATAAGTACCACACGAAACACAACGTGTTGGCTGAAATGCATAGAAACGCTTATCTGCTCCAGCAGCAGAGCAAAGCTGAGCAGAGTGCGGAAGAGATTCCAGAATCGGTCTAAATCTGGACTTATCTGGGAAGAATAGAGTCCAGGGAGGGACAGATATGCTGGTATTAACTCGTAAAGTGGACCAAAGCATCATGATTGGCGATCATGTCCGCGTTGTGGTGGTAGATGTCCGGGGCGACCAGGTGAAGTTGGGTATTGAAGCTCCCCGGGAGATCATGGTCCATCGACATGAGGTCTATGAGGAAATTCAGGCCGAGAACAAGCGGGCGGCTCTGAAGAGGCAGATCGATGTGGGAGCCTTGGAGAGAGCGCTGCGGGAAGCTCAGCCTCAGGTGAAGAGCGAGTTATAGTACGAAGCCAAGCAAAGGAGGGTTGGCGTATGAGAGTTCAAGGAGCGATGGATCTGACTAAGGTGAGTCACATGCCGCAGGTGCCCACGAGTCAGACAGTAGAGCGGGGGTCGCAGACAGGTCGTGAGCTTTCAGTAGACCAGCTGGGTAAGGAAGGACTGCAAACAGAAGAAGTCAATAAGCTGGACGTAGAGAATGCCGTAGAGGTAATTAACAAGTCCATGGAGTATGCAAACCGCGCCCTCAGGTTCAGCATACATGAAGACACACAGCGGATAATGGTTAAGGTCGTGGATGTGCAAAATGATGAGGTGATCAAGGAAATCCCTCCAGAGGAAGTTCTCGACACGGTAGCCAGGATTCGCGAGATGATCGGACTTTTGGTTGACAAGAGGGCTTAGGGGGTAGGGGGAGAACAATGACTGCACATGCATATCAGATTTACAGACAAACTCAGGTGTCAACAGCTTCGCCAGGTGAGCTCCTGCTCATGCTGTATGATGGTGCAATTCGCTTTGCCCGTCAAGCACAGGAGCACTTGAACCGGGGTGAAATTGAAGCAGCAAGCAACAGATTGATCCGCGTCCAAGACATAGTAAATGAGCTGAACCTATCCTTAGATCTCAGTGTGGGTGACATTGCTCAGAATTTGGAGCAATTATACACATATATTTATGACCGTTTGGTGCACGCTAATGTCAAGAAGGATCCTGAAGCGATAGAGGAGGCACTGCTGCTTCTGACTGAGCTGAGGGACACCTGGGCACAGGTGGTGTCGGAGACCAAATGAGGGAAATCCGTGAAAAGATTGCGGAGCTTACCACAGCCTACCAAGACCAGCTCAAACTCTATCAGGAGATCGGTGAAGTTGGATCCCAGGAAGGCGGGCTGATCAGCAGGGGGCAGTTGGATAAGCTTCTCCAGGTTCTGAAAGCCAAGGAAGGACTGCTCAAGCAGGCCGGGGAATATGAACAGCAAATTAGGAGACTTCAAGAGCAGTTGGTGAGCCATTTTGGGGTGGCAAGTTTCTCTCTGCCCCAGCTCAAGTTGGTGGCCCCCGAGTACTATCAGGATGATCTCACCGCGTTGAGTGAGGTGATCGCCGCGTTGGTGCCCGTGTTGGAAAGACTGGAAACACAGGAGCGTCAGAACGAGGCTGCCCTCAACGCCTATCTCAAACAGACCCAGGGTCAGCAGGTTGTACAGAGGAGGCGGGCAGGCCGGGCCTATGGCGGAAAAGAATCTTGAACTGCGGATTTCCAAACCTTGACAGATGTCTTTAAGCTATGTTAAAGTTTAGTTACCGGAAGTTTGTGACCGGCAGTTTCAAAAGCTTAGGAGGAATGTTTACTAATGTTAGGCAAGGTCAAATGGTTTAACGCTGAGAAGGGGTACGGGTTTATTGAGCGGGACGATGGAGAAGGAGACGTATTCGTACACTTCTCAGCAATCCAGCAGGAAGGGTTTAAGTCCCTTCAAGAAGGCGAAACAGTAGAGTTCGAGATTGTAACCGGCGAGCGCGGGCCACAAGCTTCCAACGTTGTCAAGTTGTAAAACTGTATAGTTCTTGGACTGAGTTTTCACTCAGTCCATTTTTCTCCCCAGAAGGATTTTGGGATGGCTAAGGGTAATATTACTGGTAAGGCACCAAAGTTTATCATTGAAGGAGTGATAGGGATGGCTAAAGTAAGGGTCAATATCTCTGGGAAGAATCTCGAGATTACTCAAGCTTTACGCGGATATGTAGAAAAAAAGACTTCTAAGCTTGAAAAATACCTCAATGATAATCGAACGGCTTCTGCTGAAGTGATGTTAAGGATTGAACGGGGAATCCATATTGCGGAAGTTACCATGAATCTTTCAGGTGTCCTACTGAGAGGCGAAGGCAAGACAGGCGACATGTACACCTCCATCGATGCAGCAGTGGAAAGAATCGAGCGCCAGTTCAATAAGTATAAGACGAGGTTCTGGAAGAAGACGCAGGGACCTAAGCTGGGTGAGTTTCAAGCACCTGTTTCTGAAGGTGAGGAGGCTCCAACCCCGCGGGTGGTTCGCACCAAGCGTTTTGCGCTAAAGCCTATGGATGTGGAAGAAGCAGTCATGCAGATGGAGCTCTTGGGGCATGACTTTTTTGTCTTCCGCGATGCTGAGAGTGGAGAAGTAAGCGTTGTGTACAAGCGGCGTGATGGAAACTATGGGCTTATTGAATCCGAGTTCTAAAACGGCCTCCTCCGTCAGCCTGATCATTTTCGAAGGCGGTAGGGTGGATGGCGTGCTGGAAACCCAGATGCAGATGGTTCGCCAGGCCATGGTTTTAGACCTGGTGGACAGGGCAAAAGATGCGGGTTTTCAGCAGATTGTGGTGGTGACATCGTATCCTGAACTTGCCCAGCGACTGCAGCCAGCCCAGGTTGAAGTGGTCTTAGACAGGGAAATTGAGAGGCCCTTCCACTTCGGTGAGCGCCTGCGGGATGCGGTGGAGAACTGCCGCTTAGAAAAGGTGTTGTACATGGGGGGAGCATCCGCTCCCCTGATTTCTTCTGCAGAACTTCAGTATATGCGGGAGATTCTGGAGCAGAACGACGAGGTTTTCTTAACTAACAACTATCATTCCGCTGATCTGGTCGGCTTTTCGCCGGCATCCGCGCTGAGCCGGATTACCCTTCCGCCCATTGACAATACTTTGGCCTTGGCTTTAGGCAACGAGGGGGGCCTGCGTTTTGTACCCATGCAGCGTACTCTGGGTATGAACTTTGATGTAGACACACCCACAGATGTGTTGATAATGTCTGTGCATCCCAGTCTAGGACCGCACACCAGGGAGGCCGTGCAGGTCTTGAACTGGGACTTTACCAGGGCTGAGGCAATTCGAGACCTCCTGGGCAATCCCAGCGGGGAACTCGTCCTCTACGGACGCGTTGGATCAACTTTGTTTCAGTATCTTGATGCCAACACCCGCTGCCGCATCAGGCTTTATTCCGAGGAGAGGGGAATGAAGGCGCTGGGCAGGGACGCTCGGGGTGAAGTGCAGGCACTGATGGGTAAACTAGTAGAAGAATTGGGCTATGGGGCTTTTTTCAGTTTTCTGGCGGAAATAGCTGGGGGTGCCGTCTTAGATACCAGGGTGCTGTTCGAACACTTTCATTGGCAGCTTAGTGCCACAGATCGGTTCGCGTCCGACTTAGGCGAACTGCACCTCATTTCCCACAATGCCCTGAGGGAGTTTACCCGAGCTGCCTTGGGTGCCCCCATTCCCATCCTTCTGGGCGGCCATTCACTGGTGGCCGGGGGACTGTGGGCCTTAGTTGACGCCGGGATAAGGGGCGCATAACCGCCAGGTTGCGGGGCCCTGCAGGTAGTAGTACAATAAAGCAGGGAGGTAGGAAAGTGCTGGAAAAGCTTAAAAATTGGCTGGATCCCACGGAGCGTGAGTTGAAACGGATGCGCTCTGTGGTGGACGAGATAAATGCTCTGGAACCGGCAATGCAGGCCCTCAGTGATGACGAGTTGAGGGCAAAGACGCCGTATTTCCAGGAGAAGCTGGCCGCTGGGGCCAGTTTGGACGATCTGCTTCCAGAAGCTTTTGCTGTAGTAAGGGAAGCCTCCAGGCGGACCTTGGGCATGCGTCACTTTGATGTGCAGCTCCTAGGAGGGGTTATCCTCCATCAAGGACGTATTGCCGAGATGAAAACGGGTGAGGGCAAAACTCTTGTTGCCACGCTGCCCGTCTACTTAAACGCCTTAACTAATCAGGGCGTCCATGTGGTTACAGTAAACGACTATCTGGCCAAGCGCGATGCTGAGTGGATGGGCCAGATATACCGGTTCCTGGGCCTAACAGTTGGCGTGATCGTGCACGGGCTCAGCTTTGACGAACGCCGGGAAGCCTATAATTCCCATATCACCTATGGTACGAACAACGAGTTCGGTTTCGACTATCTGCGGGACAATATGGTGGTCTACCCCGAACAGATAGTGCAGAGGTCCCTGCACTATGCCATCGTGGACGAGGTGGACTCCATTTTAATCGACGAGGCCAGAACGCCTCTGATCATTTCTGGAGCGGCAGAAGATTCCGCCCGGCACTATGTGCGCTTTGCCCAAATAGCTCCTCAGCTCAAACCCGAGCGGGACTACCAAGTGGATGAGAAGGCTAAGACCATTGCCATCACTGAAGAGGGAGTCTCCAGGGTAGAGCGCATCTTGGGCATTGAAAATCTGTTCGACGATGTGCATTTCGAACTAAGCCACTACCTCCATCAAGCCCTAAAGGCTAAGGAATTCTTTACCCGCGACAGGGATTATGTGGTGAAAGATGGCGAAGTGATCATTGTCGACGAGTTCACCGGTCGGCTGATGCCTGGCAGACGGTACTCTGACGGCTTGCACCAGAGCATTGAGGCCAAAGAAGGGGTAGAGGTTCTCAAGGAGAGCCAGACCCTTGCTTCCATTACCTATCAAAACTACTTCCGCATGTACACTAAGCTGGCGGGTATGACTGGTACCGCCAAGACTGAAGAAGAGGAGTTCCGCAAGATTTACGGCCTAGATGTAGTGGTCATTCCCACTAACAAGCCCATGATCCGCCGGGACATGCCGGATCTTGTCTTCAAGACGGCTAAGGCCAAGGCTAAAGCAGTGATCTCTGATATTGTGGAGCGCCATAAAAAAGGCCAGCCCGTCCTGGTGGGCACAATCAGTATTGAGGCTTCCGAATTCTACAGTGAATTATTGAAGAGGCAGGGCATTGACCACCAGGTACTCAACGCCAAGTATCATGAACAAGAGGCCGAGATTATCAAGCAGGCCGGCCAGCCCGGCATGGTTACCATCGCCACTAATATGGCGGGCCGTGGTACAGACATCGTGTTAGGCGATGGCGTTGTAGAACTAGGCGGCCTGCATGTTATTGGCACCGAACGCCATGAGTCAAGGCGTATTGACAACCAGCTCCGCGGCCGTTCGGGCCGTCAAGGCGATCCGGGTTCTTCCCAGTTCTATGTCTCCATGGAAGACGATCTCATGCGCCTCTTTGGCTCGGACCGCATTATGGGGATCATGGACCGCTTAGGGTGGGACGAGGATCAGCCCATTGATCATCCCCAGATCAGCAAAGCCATTGAGAACGCACAGAAGCGTGTGGAGACCCGTCACTTTGAGATCAGGAAACAGGTTCTGGAATATGACGATGTCATGAACCAGCAGCGGGAAGTGATCTATGCCCAGAGACGGGCTGTGCTGCTGGATGAGAACATCTCAGAGCAGATCAGCGCCATGATGGTAGCTGTGTTTGAGCGCCTGGTGGAGCGCTATGCAGATGAGAAGCTGAATCGGGGCGATTGGGATTTAGAAGCTATTAGGCAGCAGTACGCGGAAATTGTGGGTCAGCCCCTGGAGCTGACAGTGGAGGGGCTTGGCGCCTTGGCGCCTAAAGAGATGGCGGAGGTTCTTCTGGAAAGGGCTCAAGAGGCCTATGCCAAGCGTATGGCCAACTACACGCCTGAACTCCAGCGCCATATCGAGAAGCTGGTCCTGCTGCAGATTACTGATCAGAAGTGGATGAATCATCTTGCCGCCATGGATGATCTGCGGGAAGGAATTGGTCTCAGGGCCTACGGGCAGAGGGATCCTCTCTTGGAGTACCGCTTTGAGGCCTTTGAGATGTTTCAGGAAATGGTCCACCGCATTCAGGAAGACTGTATCAGCATGCTCTTCAAGGTGAGGCTGGTGGGAGCCGAGAAAGCTCAACCCAAGGATCGTTTGGCAGAAGCGCAAACGAACCAGGGTGAGGAGCGAGAACACACGCCGCGCCGCGTAGGAGAAAAAGTGGGCCGCAACGACCCCTGTCCCTGCGGCAGCGGGAAAAAGTACAAGAAGTGTCACGGGAGGTCATCCGATGCATGAGCTGTTAGCAAACTTGGGTAAACGGATCGAGGAAATGCGGGGTTATCTTTGACATTGCTGGCAAAGAAGAGCGCCTCGGTGAGTTAGAAAAGACCATGTTGGAGCCTGGTTTCTGGGATAACCAGGAATTGGCTCAGCAGACTACTAGGGAGATCAGCGAGCTGAAGAGAACTATCAAACGGTGGCAGAAGGTACGCGATCTCCATGAGGAAACCCTCGTCTTAGTTGAGCTGGTGGAGGAATCAGAAGATCAGGCTCTCCAGGCAGAATTGGACGGTGCCCTGCCAAGTTTGGAGCGGGAGGTTGCCGATTTGGAACTGGAGTCCCTGCTCAGCGGAGAGTATGATAGCAGCAACGCCATATTAAGCATTCACCCGGGGGCAGGAGGCACCGAGTCACAAGACTGGGCCTCCATGCTGTGGAGGATGTATACCCGCTGGGCGGAAGAACGGGGCTACACAGTAGAGACTCTGGACTATCAACCTGGCGATGAGGCAGGGATCAAAGACGTAACCTTGCTGATCAAAGGCGTGCATGCCTATGGTTATCTAAAGAGCGAAAAAGGGGTACACC
The DNA here is from genome assembly GCA_012837385.1 of Bacillota bacterium. Lineage (GTDB taxonomy): Bacteria > Bacillota > Limnochordia > Darwinibacteriales > Darwinibacteriaceae > DTU010. The sequence goes on along the minus strand of DURH01000033.1, from coordinate 24,112 downwards.
GCTTGGTGCGGATCTCGCCCTTTGATTCCTCTGGACGGAGGCACACTTCCTTTTCTTCGGTGCAGGTGCTTCCTGAGATTGAGGACGACGTGAGTGTGGAAATCAATCCCGATGATCTGCGCATCGACACCTATCGATCCAGCGGTGCAGGGGGCCAACACGTGAACAAAACCGACTCTGCCATCCGCATCACCCACCTGCCCACAGGGATAGTGGTTCAGTGCCAGTCGGAGCGTTCTCAGCACTTCAACCGTGAAGCGGCCATGAAAATTCTCCGGGCTAGGCTCATGGAAAGGCAGCTGGAGGAACAGCGGGCGAAGCTGGAAAGCATCAAAGGCGAACAGCAGGAGATCGCCTGGGGCAATCAGATTCGTTCCTATGTGTTCTGCCCGTACACTATGGTTAAAGACCACCGCACCAATGTGGAAGTGGGTAATGTAGAGGCGGTCATGGATGGTTACCTGGATCCTTTCATAGAAGCCTATCTCAAACAGAAACGTTAAGTGGAGGTGGCCTTTTTCAGAACACAGAAAAAGGCCATTTTTAAGGAGCGGAGAGTATGAAGCGCATATGGACCCTTGTTCCCGTGCTTGCTGTAATCATTGTCCTCCTGGCAATTCCCCGGCTGGTTCTGCTGCCCAAGGTGGTAAATGGGTTGGAGTCAGCTCTGGCAGATGCCCTGCACACCGAAGAAGTAAACCTGAGCATCACAGCTCCATGGGGATGGGAACTGCTGCTGGGGAGGATTCCTTCTTTGTCATTTTCGGCGCGGCGCGCTCAAGTGGAAGGAGTTGAGATCTCCAGGGTCGAAGTGCAGGGAGAAGAGCTGCTTTTCGAGCCTTGGCTCCTTTTTAGGCAGGGGGAACTGTCCCTAACTAGGGTTTCTGAACTCACAGGTTCTCTGGTGATTACTGAGGATGCGTTGAATGAGTTCTTCTGGAGGGAAGTTGACCCCTCTCGGCTGCTGATGTTGGAGGTCTGGCCCCACGGCCTTGCCGTGGCGGGGACCGTGAATATTTGGAACATGGATGTCAGTGTCAGGATCCTCGGGGATTTGGTGGTTCAGGATGGATCCACCCTCCGTTTTGTGGTTAAGGATTTAGCGGTGCAGGACACCAGGATCCCCCCGCTTCTCCTAGAGATCCTCAAGGAGAGCTACGTTTTTGCAGTGGAGCTGGGGGAGTTTCCCCTCCCGTTGGAACTCCGGGCGGTGGAGCATCTGGAGCATGAAATCAGGATTTCCATTGGAGGACAGCCATGAGAAGAGTTCTGTGGATACTCACTTTAGTGGCGGCCGTGGCCGCACTGGTGGTCTTTGGACAGCGCTGGATGGTGGAGGTGCCCAACCGAACGGTGGAGCTGGTGTATGACCTGCCTGGGCTGCTCCAGCTCAGTCAGGAGTCAGGTGTACCCGCCTCAAGCTATCTGGAGGATCTGCGGAAACTCGGCTTGAAAACCATTGCCATTCAGCCGGAGAGCCTGGGCGAGCGGATGCTAAGTGGCGGTGAAGTACCAGCTGATGTTAAGGAACACCTTCCGGACGATCTCTCGGAGTTGGGTAAGTTCATCACCCTGCCTCTCTCCTTCGCGGAAGACCACTTTTCCTTGGTGCAGGCTGCAGGACTGCAGGCCGCGCCCAAGCTGAATACAGTTCCCTGGGAGGTAGCTCCCCTCTGGCTGGCTGCTGCGCCAGAGCTGTTGATTCTAAGTGGACAGGGTGTGATGGAGCGCGAGCAGCTGCAGGGCTCCCAGGCTGTATTGGCTTTAGTGGAGTTTTCCGCTCCTGCTCTGGAGGAGGCTGATCCCAGCCGCGTGGTCAGGCTGCACGGCATCAGCGCTAGGGAGATGAAAGTACTCTCTGACCAGCGCATCATCAACCGGTATATTAGGGCGGTCCGGGAGCGAAACATGCGGGTGCTCTATGTTCGGCCGTTTATGGAGGAGGATGGAGGTTGGGAGCGCTCTGTGCAGCTGCTTGAGAACCTAGCGGAGCGCCTTCAAGATGCAGGGTTTGAGCTGGGCACGGCGGAACCTTTTGCCCCTTGGCAGCCGGCACAGGCCCTAATTGCAGTTACAGCCGTGGGAATCTGTGCAGCCGCAGTCCTTTACGGGCAGATGCTCTTCCCGGCTTGGGCTGGGCTTGTCACCTCGGGAGGAGTTCTCGCTTACCTGGGCAGCCTTGTCCTTCTCATGGTTTCTCCAGGTTTGGCTAAGCAGGGCCTGGCCCTGGCAGCGGCCATCGTTTTCCCCAGCTTGGCTGTGGAATGCCAGTGGGGGAAGACCCATCTCCAGCGCTATCTCAGCGTTTTCTCCATCTCACTGTTGGGTGCGCTCTTTGTGGTGGGCACCTTAAGCGGTACCCAGTTCCTGGTGAAAATGGAAGAGTTCCGCGGCGTGAAACTCATGCATGTGGCACCCATTGCCTTGGTCTTTTTCAGCATAGTACGCCCTGTGAGGGAATGGCTAAAGAAAGAAGTCCCGGTGCGCTGGCTTATCGCCGCTGGATGCCTGGGCTTAGTTGGAGTGTTCTATGTCCTGCGCACCGGCAATTTCGGTATACCAGTCTTGGAGTTTGAGGTTCAGGCTCGGGAGGCCTTAGAGAATTTCCTGCGGGTAAGGCCTCGAACTAAAGAGCTGCTCATAGGCCATCCAGCTTTGTATTTGGCTCTGCGTTCGCGGCAGCCGAGGCGGTCTTGGCTGCTCCCGCTGGCAGTGATTGGTCAGCTGTCTTTGGTGAACACCTTTACCCATACTCACACCTTTTTATGGGTAAGCCTGCTGCGAACGATATATGGCGGAGTCTTCGGTTATGTGCTGGGTTGGCTGGTGTGGCAGGCCTATCAGTGGGGGAAGAGGTGGCTGGATCGTGATCTTGGTCTCCGGGTATTACGGATACGGTAATCTAGGCGATGAGGCTGTCTTAGCAGCCCTATGCCAGGACCTGCTCGCCCTAGGTATCAGCCGGCAGGAGATCGTGGTTCCCTCAGGCAATCCCAAGCAGACCACAGCTGACCACGGGGTGGCGGCTGTGGGGCGTTTCGATCTCAAAGAGATTTGGCGAATTCTGGGCTCGGCCCGCTGCCTGATCAGTGGGGGGGGTTCTCTGCTGCAGGACGTAACGAGCAAGCGCAGCATCCCTTACTATCTAACCCTAGTGGAAATGGCACTGCTGCGCAAGGTGCCTGTGGTGATGTACGGTCAGGGGCTGGGGCCCATATGGAGCAAGCCCTACCAGGCTTGGACAGCTAGAGCATACAGGCAGGCTGCCTCCTGCTCGGTGCGGGACGAAGCGAGCCTAGGCTTCCTGAAAGATTTGGGTGTGGATGAGGACAAGGTTCTTCTGGCAGCAGATCCCGTGTTCAGCAGAGCCGCCGGCCGCAGTTCGGGATATCGCGCCAAGAAGCTCCTTCTCAACCTAAGGCCCTATTCCAGGTGGGAGGCGCAGAAAGGGCAGTGGCTGGCCTACCTTCGAGGTTGGCAGCAGAGGGGCTGGACTGTGGAGTTCGCACCTTTGGGGCCAGGCGATGAGGAATTAGGGCGGGCTCTAGAAGCTGGATGCCCAGAACTAAGAGTTCACCCCAAGGTCGAGCTTGGCCATGTGGATAGCGTTTTTCAAGGTGCTGCCCTCTGCATTTCCATGAGGCTCCACGGAGTGATCTTCAGTGTGCTCAACGACTGCCAACCTGTGGCGGTTAGCTACGATCCCAAGGTAGAGGCTGTTTCCTCCCAGCTCAAGACACCTTATATCGAGGTTGAGGGCCTGGAGGGTCTGAACGATCTGATCACCCAAGTGCTGCTGAACTCAGAGGAGATGCGGACAGAGTACCAGAGATCTTTGGCAGATCTGCGCCGGCGCGCAGAACACAATCGCAAAGCATTAGCACAGGTATTGAGGTGAGAGTGTGCAGCGAAAGGACATTTTAGGCATTGGCTTTGACCCTGTAACCATGGACCAAGCCTTGGAGAAGCTGGAGCAGTATATCAACTCTGATAAGCCTCATTTAGTGGTCACCGCTAACCCAGAGATGGTAATGAAGGCCAGATGGGATTCGCTCTTGGGAGAAATTCTACGTAGAGCGGACTTAGTGGTGGCTGATGGGATTGGTGTGGTCTGGGCTGGGTCCCAGCTCGGAGCCGATGTGCCCGAGCGCATACCTGGAATTGAGTTGGCGGAGTCCCTCTTGGCCCGGGCTGCTGAGAGAGGTTGGAAAGTGTTTCTCCTCGGGGGAGAGGAGGGAGTTGCCCAGCAGGCTGCTGCGGCCTTGACTGTAAGATGGCCGGCACTGCGCATTGTCGGAACCCACCACGGCTTCTTCCAGAGCAAAGGAGAAGGGGAGATCATTGCCCGCATTAAAGAGGCAAAACCTGATATCCTCCTGGCGGCCCTAGGTGTTCCCCGTCAGGAAAAATGGTTAGCTGCTCACCTGGGACAGCTCAAGGTTCCGGTAGCTGTGGGCGTAGGAGGCAGCTTTAATGTGTGGGCAGGCGTGGACAAACGGGCTCCTCGCTGGATGATCAAAGTCAACTTGGAATGGCTGTACCGCTTGATTAGGCAGCCCTGGAGGATCAAGCGCATGGCGGTGCTGCCTGTCTTCGTCTTTACTGTGCTGCGGGAGCGTCTAGTTAAGGGGAGGTAGGGCATGGCTAGAAGGATTATTCTAGGCTACGGCGGTGTACTCTTGGGGGTTGTGATCACTGCCTTTGGGGTGAGCTTCTTTCTCATTCCAGCGAAGATAGCCGCGGGCGGGGTGAGCGGCTTGGCCACGGTAATCTACCACTTGGCCAGGTTTCCTGCCGGTGTTACCATGCTCCTCTTAAATGTCCCCTTATTTATCCTGAGCTGGCGTGTGCTCGGTTCCATGTTCGGAGCCAAGACTCTTTTTGGCACCATCGCCCTTTCCCTCTTTGTGGACTTGTTCAACCGCTTAGCGGTGCCCATGACCGGAGATCTACTGCTGGCAGCCATCTATGGAGGAGTGTTTTCCGGTATTGGGCTTGGTATCGCCTTTCGCAGCGGTGGTTCCACGGGGGGAACTGACATGGCGGCACAGCTTTTGGCCAGGTACTTCCCTACGAGTGTGGGCCAGGCTCTACTCATTGTGGATGGCGTGGTCATCCTGCTGGCCGGGGCCGCGTTCGGACTGGAACTGGCCATGTACGCCCTAATTGCTGTCTTTATCAGCACCAAGACCATTGATGTGGTGCAGGAGGGGCAAAACTATGCCAAGGCCTGCCTGATCATCTCCAACCATCCTGAACAGATTGGACAGGCCATAATGCGTCAGCTGGAACGGGGAGTGACCAGCCTGGATGGAAAGGGCTTTTACACCCAGCAGGGTAAAGAAGTGCTCTTGGTGATCGTTTCCCGGATGGAAATTGGCTCCATCAAGAGAATTGTGGCAGAAATTGATTCGAGGGCTTTTGTGATCATCCACGATGTCCACGAGGTTTTGGGGGAAGGTTTTCGGAGGCTGCCGGATAATCCTTAGTCAGAAGGTGCACTTGCCAACCCCAGAAAGTATTTGATATGATAATATGAATCGGGTAGAGTCTATACCTAGTGTCGCTGGAATATAGTTTGCGTAGATTTAGAAAGCTGGTGGTAGAGTGAGCCGTAAAGCAACTCTCACTGTTGTAATAATTGCCGTGCTGCTCGGGGTAACTCTCTTTTACGGATCCTACCAGGTTAGTTCCCAGGGAGAGGAACGGGGGACAGGGCAGGAGAGTATAGGTACCGTTTTGGAGGTAATTGCCTTGGTCAAGACCAGGCACTATTACCAGCCTGTGAGCACCTTTGATCTGATCAAGGGATGGGTGCTGACAGGCACAATCAATGGCATGCTGCGTCATGCCCTGGAAGATCCCTATACTCGGCATATGGATGCCATTGCCTTTGAGAATATGATGAACACCACAACTGGTGTGTACGGCGGGATCGGACTTTCTGTGGGCATCCTTGACGAGAGGGTGACTGTGGTCTCACCCATTAAGGGAACCCCTGGCGAGCGGGCGGGCCTGCGGCGCGGGGACAAGATCGTAGCCATTAACGGCAAAGACACTACCTACATGACCCTGGATGAGGCGGTGAGCCTGATGCGGGGGCCTGAGAATACTGAAATCGACCTCACCATTCAGCGTGATGAAGAGGTTTTCGAGGTCCATATCGTGCGGGAGCTAATTAACGTAATATCAGTTCCTGAATACTACATTATTGACGAAGAGTATGGCATCGGTTATGTAGAGATCACCAATTTCTCCGAGCGCACCTATGAGGAGTTGGTGGAGGCCTTGGACGCCCTAGATGCCCAGGGTCAACGGGCCCTAATCATTGATCTGCGCCACAATCCAGGAGGTACCTTGAGTTCTGCCTTGAAAGTGGCCAATGAGTTTGTGTCGGGAGCTCCCCTTTTGTACCTGGAGGATAAGGAGGGCAATCGCACGCCTTTTGAGAGCATTGATGTGGGCACTAGGAAGCCCATACCCATGGTGGTCCTCATTAACGGGGGCAGTGCTAGTGCCTCAGAAATCGTATCGGGAGCGCTCCAAGACAATGGCTTGGCGACGCTGGTGGGCACAACCACCTTTGGCAAAGGCTTGGTGCAGTCCCTGTACCCGCTGCGAGACGGCAGCGCACTTACGGTAACGGAACAGGGTTACCTCACCTCTGGTGGCAAGGACATCAATGGAGTTGGCATTGAACCAGATATTGTGGTGGAAGTTACCCTCGAGGAGGAGGAAGCCATTTATCTTGGTGAAGCGGAGTACGATCCCCAGCTGGAGAAGGGGTTGGAGGTTCTACGCTCACACCTGTAAATGCATGCACCCCGGATACTTCTCCGGGGTCTTCCTTTCCTGGCGAGGTTCAGGAGGAGATGTAAATGACTCAGATTTGGGAACTGGTCAGAATCACATGGCAGACTTTTACCCTCATGTTCACCGACTTGCGTTACATTCTGATTCTGGCCTTGGTCTTCAGCATAGTGTATCGGCAGTACTCAAAAAAACGCACATACGAACAGGAGTTCTTTGGGCTAAGGCGAACTGATCCATTGCGGGAGACGGCAGCCGCGGCCATTTATGGTCTGGGAGGTGGTCTGCTGGCCACCGCACTGTTCATCGTCTTTGGTGTTTCCCTCACCAACTCGGGAGCAGCCTATCTGTGGCTGGCTGCCATCCTGTTGATGCTGTTTCATCCTAGGTTCCTCTGCTTTTCCTATGCCGGAAGCCTGGTGAGCATCATTCACTTAGTCACAGGCTATCCCGAGGTGCATATCCCCACACTGATGGCGCTGGTGGCCATCCTGCACCTGGCAGAATCTGCCCTCATTTTTGTGGATGGGTACAATGGGTCTTCACCAGTGTTCTTCAAGCACAAGAGTGGGAAGGTGGTGGGCGGATTTGCTATGCGCAGATTGTGGCCTATGCCCACCATTGCGCTGGTGGGGTTGGCTGTGGCTAGTTCCGGCGTAGAGTGGCAGTCAGTGGCTATGCCGGATTGGTGGCCCATTTTTCACGGTGGGCTGGAAGTGCCTGAGGGGCAGATGCTGGTCTACATGCTCTTCCCAGTGGTTGTCGCTCTGGGCTACAGCGATTTCGTCCAAACGGAGTTACCCAAATCGAAGTCTAGGCGCAGCGCCGGGATGCTGCTAGTTTACAGCCTCGTTCTCCTTGGCCTTTCCCTTTTAGCCAATAAATTCTCGGTACTCTCTATTCTGCCTGTGATCTTCGCATCGCTAGGCCATGAACTGGTTATTTTCTGGGGGAAACGGCGTGAGTGGAGGAGAGAACCGGTCTTTCACGGCGATAACGGGGTGATGGTGCTCTCCGTTTACCCAAATTCTCCAGCGGAGCAGATGGGCCTGCAGGAGGGGGACGTCATTAAGAGTGTGAATGGAGTAGAGGTTAGCGACTTAAAGCAGCTGGTGGATGAGATCTCTCCCTGGGCAGTTGATCCTGTGTTTATCGTGGAGAATCGCTTCCTCCAACCTAAGCAGCGGGAAGTCCGGTTTAAGGGAACGGTACCCCCTCTAGGCATTATTCCCGCACCCCATCCGGGGCAGGCCTCCTATGTTCATTTTAAGGATGGGTACCTAAAGAGTCTGTGGAAGAAATGGAGAGCACGAAGGAAGTGAGATTGTGCAGCAGCTTCGACTGGATACCGAGAGGACTTCCATAGTAGCATTTCTGGTAGTGTTTGCCTTCAGCTCCTTGGGTTTTGCTGTGTTGGGGCTGATTCTGGGCCCAGATCACAAGCTGGGCCAGGAGCATAGGCCTGAGCTGGAAGTGCAGATTCTCCGTCCCGACTCTCCCCAGCTGGACCCTCTGGTGGAGTTCTGGGAGGAGGCAGGTTTCCATCTTTTTAAGCGGGAAGCCAGCTACATCCTGCAGCCCTATCCCAGAATCCAGGAGAACTCAGTATGGATGCAGGGCCAGGAAGAGTGGGTTCTGGTGCCCCAAAGCCCGGGACTGGATCTGGAATCATCCCTCTTTCAGCTCTGCAGTGGCTTTCTGCTGGAGGGCTGGGTGCTGCAGATTGAGGCTGCTGAACACGGGTATCACCTAGGTTTCTGGAGCAGTACCGAAGGAAGCGATCACAGAGTCCTGGCTTTAGAATGGAAGATCGAACGCCTGAACCCTCACAATTATAGGCAGCATGCCGGTGGGGTTATTCCTGTGCTGGGAGAATCCTTCGATCCCTTGGGATTTTTGAAGCGCACTCCGGAAGCACCTGTTCTGGCCATAATCATTGACGATTGGGGTCACTACGCGGCTGCAGCAGAGCCACTCTTGGCATTTCCCCTTCCGCTTACCGCGGCGGTGCTGCCCCTGTTGGATCTCTCTGCTGATTTGGCTGAAAGAGCCCACGCAGCAGGGCACGAGGTGATTCTGCACCAGCCCATGGAAGCCCTGGATACCAGTTTGCCCTTGGGTCCAGGGGGCATCTATAGGGATATGGATCTGTCTGACTTGGTGTCAACTTTGAGGGCAAACCTGGCCTCCCTTCCCGAAGCTGTGGGGGTCAGCAATCACATGGGATCACTTGTTACTGAGGATCACCAGGCCATGAAGAGCATACTAGAGATAGTGGATGAACTAGGCCTATTCTTCTTGGATAGCCGAACCAGCAGCCGCAGCGTGGTATCGGCAGTAGCTGCGGAGCTTGGTGTTTCCTTTGGAGCCAATGATCTGTTCATTGATAATGACAACGATGTGGAGAAGATCAAAGGGCAGATCCGGGCTGGCCTGCGACTGGCTAAACAGCAGGGACATGCCGTTGTGATCGGGCATGTACGCTCTGCCACTGCAGATGCCCTATGGGACATGGTCCCTGAGCTGCTCAGTTCAGGGGTCGAGCTGGTGCCCATTTCCCAAATGTTGTTCTCCGCTTCAAGCGGGCAGGACGATTAACGCCCATGGATGTAGCGGGCTTGGGCTTCAGCCACAATGCGCATGGCCTCATCTTTGTCCAGCCAATCTCCGACGCGGGTCTTTTTCCTCTCTAGGTCTTTGTATACTTCAAAGAAATGGGTGATCTCCCGAAGTAGATGGGGCGGGACATCCTCTAGGCACTGCACCCAATTCCACTGCGGGTCGCTGACAGGCACGCACAGAATCTTCTGATCAGGACCCTTTTCGTCCCACATCTCAAAGGCCGCGACTGGTTCCACCCGGATTAGGCAGCCTGGGAAGGTAGCCTCCCCCACAATAACCAAGGCATCGAGTTCGTCACCGTCTTCAGCCAGAGTTTCAGGTATAAAACCGTAGTCAGCGGGATAGTGGACCGAGGAGAACAGCATGCGGTCCAGGTAGAATCTCTTTTCTTCACTGTTATATTCGTACTTGTTGCGGCTGCCCCTGGGGATTTCAACCATGACGATTACGCTCATAGATCTGCCTCCTCTATCGTTCTCTTTTGATAATTGGCTGTAAAACGCGGATTACCTACTATTCTTGGAAAAGGAGAGAGCCATGAAAAAGGCCTTTCAAGTGGTGGCCCCCTTTGAACCAGCTGGGGACCAGCCCAAAGCAATCCAACAATTAGCATCAGGTCTGCAGGGTGGTATGCAGCACCAGACCCTGCTGGGTGTTACTGGTTCCGGCAAGACTTACACCATGGCCAAGGTGATTGAGGCTGTACAGAAGCCCACCTTAGTTCTGGCTCACAATAAGACGCTGGCAGCCCAGCTCTGCAACGAGTTTCGGGAGTTCTTCCCCAATAATGCTGTCCACTATTTTGTCAGCTATTATGATTACTACCAGCCCGAAGCCTATGTTCCTGCCAGCGACACCTATATCGAAAAGGATGCCTCCATCAATGAGGAGATCGATCGTTTGCGCCATGCTGCCACCAGCGCGCTTTTTGAGCGCCGAGACGTGGTAATCGTGGCCAGCGTGTCCTGCATCTACGGCTTAGGTTCCCCCGAGGATTATGTGGGCATGACCTTTTCCCTGAAAAACGGGGAGTATCGGGATCGGGACCATATCCTGCGCCGCCTGGTAGGCATTCAGTATGAACGCAATGATATCGGCTTCCGCCGTGGTACTTTCCGGGTGCGGGGAGATGTGATTGAGATCATTCCAGTGGGAAGCGAATCGGTGATCCGCATCGAGATGTTTGGGGACGAGATCGAACGCATCCAAGAGATCGACCCCATTACCGGAGAGGTCCTGGAACAGCATGAGGATCTCACCATCTACCCAGCTTCTCACTTTATCACTCCAGAGGAGAAGCTGAAAAGGGCCATACCGGTAATCGAGGCTGAGCTGGAGGAGCGCCTCAAGGAGCTCCGCAGCCAGGGTAAGCTGCTGGAAGCCCAGCGTCTGGAACAGCGTACCCGCTATGACTTGGAAATGCTGGCAGAGCTGGGGTACTGCAGCGGAGTGGAAAACTACTCTGCTCCCTTGAGCGGGCGCAAACCTGGGGAGACTCCAGCCACCCTTCTGGACTATTTCCCCAAGGATTACTTGCTCTTTATTGACGAATCTCATGTCACTATCCCGCAGGTTAGGGCTATGTACCATGGAGACAGATCCCGCAAGGAAAATTTGGTTGAGTTCGGCTTTCGCCTTCCTTCCGCCTTGGACAACCGGCCCCTGCGCTTTGAAGAGTTCGAGGCGCATATGAACCAAGTGGTCTACGTTTCCGCCACTCCCGGACCCTATGAGCTGCAGCGGTCGGAGCAGGTTGTGGAGCAGGTGATCCGGCCCACCGGTTTGGTAGATCCTGAAGTGATCGTGAGGCCTGTGAAGGGCCAGATCGATGATCTCCTTGATGAGATCGGAGAGACGATCAAAAGGAACGAACGGGTGCTTATTACCACCCTGACTAAACGGATGGCGGAGGATCTCACCCAGTATTTCACTGAAGTAGGGCTGAAGGTACGGTACCTCCATTCAGACGTGGAGACCCTGGAGCGCATCGAGATCCTAAGAGAGCTGCGGCAGGGCATCTTTGATGTGCTGGTGGGGATTAACCTCCTGCGGGAGGGTTTGGATCTGCCAGAGGTGTCCCTAGTTGCCATCTTGGATGCAGATCAGGAGGGTTTCCTGCGTTCGCCTACTTCTCTGGTGCAGACTATTGGACGGGCTGCCCGCAATGTGCATGGAAAAGTGATAATGTACGCGGATCGCATCACCGACGCCATGCAGTATGCCATTGACGAGACCAACCGCAGGCGTCGCATCCAGATGGAGTACAATGAACGCATGGGGATTACTCCCCTCACCATTCAGAAGACTATCACTGACATCGCTCAGCAACTCGGGGAAGAAAAGGTTGCTGAGGAGAAGAAGACCTACGAGGCCAGGCTGAAGGGCAGCCTCAAGGATGTGATCGCCTTAATCCAGGAGCTGGAAGAAGAGATGTACCGGGCAGCTCAGGAGCTCAACTTCGAGCGAGCCGCGGAGCTGCGTGACGAGATCCAGGAGATCAGGGTTGAAATGGGGTTATCAGTTTGAGTGAGAAGTTAGTAATCAAGGGTGCCAGACAGCACAACTTGAAGAATATCGATGTGGAGATACCCAGGAATAAGCTGGTGGTAATCACCGGCCTCTCAGGCTCAGGCAAATCCTCCCTGGCCTTTGACACCATTTATGCCGAAGGGCAGCGCCGTTATGTGGAGTCGCTCTCCGCCTACGCCCGTCAGTTCCTGGGACAGATGAACAAACCGGACGTGGACTTCATTGAGGGTCTTTCTCCAGCGGTATCCATTGACCAGAAGACCGCCAGCCGCAATCCCCGCTCCACTGTGGGGACTGTTACGGAAATCTACGACTATCTGCGCCTGCTTTTTGCTAGAATCGGCAGGCCTCACTGCCCCCAGTGCGGCAAACCCATTGCTCAGCAGACGGTGGAGCAGATCGTAGATCAGATCCTGGCTCTGCCAGAGGGTACCCGCATCCAGATCTTAGCGCCTGTTGTACGCGGCCGCAAGGGCGAGCACAAAAAGGTAGTGGAGGGCATTGCCAAGGATGGGTTTATCCGCATCCGGGTTGACGGTGAGCTGCGGGAGGTCACTGACGATCTGAATCTAGACAAGAACAAGAAGCACAGCATCGAGATTGTGGTGGATCGCATCGTGGTCCGCCCTGATCTGGAGGGACGCATAAGTGACTCGGTCCAGACTGCACTGCAGTACGGGGAAGGAATAGCCTTTGTGGATGTCATCGGCGGTGAAGAGCTCATGTTCAGCGAGAAGTTCGCCTGCATAGACTGCGGCGTCTCCATGGAGGAGCTCACGCCGCGCATGTTCTCCTTTAACAGTCCCTACGGGGCCTGCCCCAGCTGCGAGGGCTTAGGGTCCAAGCAGGAGATCGATCCTGAGTTAGTGTTGGATCTGGAGTTGTCCCTCTCCGAGGGTGGGCTGGTGCCTTGGCGTGGCTCCAAGAGTCGCTGGCTCCAGGCTATTCTGGACAGTGTGTGCCAGCGCTGTGAGATAGATCCCGAAGTTCCCCTGAAGAAGCTGAGCCCAGAACAGATTCAGGTGTTGCTCTATGGGTTGAGGGGTGAGCTGGTCACTTTCGCTTACACCAACACCGCGGGGCGCGAAAGGATGTATGAGGCGCCCTATGAAGGTTTGATTCCCTTCCTGGAAAGGCGCTATCGCGAAGCGTCTTCGGAGTGGGTGAAACAAGATGTGGAGCAGTATATGAGTGTCAGCACCTGCACAGCTTGCGGCGGCAAACGCCTGCGCCCAGAAGTGCTGGGGGTTACTGTGGGTGAAAAGAACATCATGGAAGTGACGGAGTTTACCATCTCGGAAGCGCTGGACTTCTTTTCCGGGCTGAGTCTGACGGAACGGGAAAAGCTCATCGCCAGGCAGATCCTGAAGGAGATCCGGGAACGCTTGAGTTTCTTGGTCAATGTTGGACTAGACTATCTGACCCTCAGTCGAGCTTCTGCCACCTTATCGGGTGGGGAGTCGCAGCGCATCCGCCTAGCCACCCAGATCGGTTCCCGCCTTACAGGGGTGCTCTATGTGCTAGATGAGCCAAGCATCGGCCTGCACCAACGGGATAACGGCAAACTCCTGGAGGCCCTGGAGGAACTGCGGGATCTGGGCAATACTCTGATTGTGGTGGAACACGATCAGGAAACCATGGAGACTGCTGATTGGATTATTGACATGGGCCCCGGGGCAGGCACTAGTGGTGGTGAAGTGGTGGCCTCAGGCACCTTGGAACAGATCTGCGCCGAGCCCCGGTCCATTACCGGGCAGTACCTCAAAGGTGAGCGCCAGATTCCAGTGCCTCGCAAGCGCCGCAAGCCCAATGGCAAATACATCACTATTCGCGGCGCCCGGGAACACAACTTAAAGGACATTGATGTCAGCATCCCCATGGGAGTGTTTGTGGCGGTAACAGGAGTGTCTGGGTCTGGGAAAAGCACCTTGATCAACGATATTCTGTACAAGAGGCTCAGTCAGGAACTGAGTCGCTCCAAAACCAAACCAGGCGAGCATGACAGGATTGAGGGCCTGGAGTTCATTGACAAGGTGATCGAAATCGATCAATCACCTATCGGCCGCACTCCCCGTTCTAACCCTGCCACTTACACAGGAGCCTTTGACGGCATTCGGGAGCTCTTTGCCATGACCACTGAAGCTAAGATCCGCGGTTACAACCGAGGCAGGTTCAGCTTTAATGTGAAAGGCGGACGCTGTGAGGCCTGCAGGGGAGATGGCATACTCAAAATTGAGATGCACTTCCTTCCCGATGTCTATGTGCCCTGTGAGGTCTGCAAGGGCAAACGCTATGGGCGGGAAACGCTGGAAGTGAAATACAAAGGGAAGTCCATTGCCGATGTTCTGGACATGCAGGTGGAAGAGGCAGTGGAATTCTTCAAGAACGTGCCTAAGATCCACCGCCGACTGCAGACACTGTATGATGTGGGCTTGGGCTATCTCAAACTCGGCCAACCGGCCACAGAACTCTCCGGGGGCGAAGCCCAGCGCGTGAAGTTGGCTACTGAGCTGTCCCGCCGCAGTAATGGTAAGACACTGTATCTCCTGGATGAGCCCACCACTGGGCTGCACTTTGAGGACATCCGCAAACTCCTCTCGGTGCTGGAGCGCTTAGTGGATGCCGGTGACACAGTGGTGGTGATCGAGCACAACCTAGATGTGATCAAAACGGCGGATTACATTATCGACCTGGGTCCGGAAGGGGGCCAGCGGGGCGGTACCATAGTTGCTCAAGGCACTCCCGAGGAAGTCGCAGCAGTAGAGGCTTCGTATACCGGACAGTTCTTGAAAAAGATTTTGGCAGTAGAACATTGAAGAGCGGGGGGTGAGTCAAGTGGACTTCCAGAATAAGCTGGCGACACTACCCACCACACCAGGCGTCTACCTTATGAAGAACGACGCGGGGGAGATCATCTATGTGGGTAAGGCTGTGAACCTGAGAAACCGGGTGCGCTCCTACTTCCAAAAATCAGCTGCCCATCCCCTGAAAGTGGAGGTGATGGTGGACCACATTGCCGATTTGGAGTACATTATCACCGACTCGGAGATGGAAGCTCTGATCTTGGAGAATCACTTGATCAAGAAGCATTCGCCCCGCTACAATGTGCGGCTCAAGGATGACAAGACCTATCCGTACATCAAAGTAACAGTTCAGGAGGACTTCCCCAGGGTGCTCATGGTGCGCCGGCGCCTGAAAGACGGGGCGCGTTACTTCGGCCCCTATACTGATGTAACAGTGGTGAAAAGAACGCTGGCCTTTCTGCGCACCCTGTTTCCCCTGCGTACCTGCAGTAAGAAGATCGAGGAGGGGGCACAGGGAAGGCCTTGCCTCAATTATCATATTGGGCGCTGTTTGGGTCCTTGCGCCGGACTGGTGAGCAAGGAAAAGTACGGAGAGATGATTGATGAAGTGATCATGTTCTTGGAAGGGCGCATTGACAGCCTCATTCCGGAGCTCACCGAGAAGATGCATCAGGCAGCTGGCAGACTGGAGTTTGAGAAAGCCGCCCGCTTTCGCAACCAGATCAGGGGCCTGCAGACCCTGGCCGAAAGACAGAAGATTGTCGCCCAACACCACGACGATCAGGACTATGTGGGCTGTGCCCGCTTTGGGGAACTCGCCTGTGTACAGGTCTTCTTTGTGCGCGTCGGCAAGCTGGTAGGCCGGGATCACTTTCTTCTGGACTGCTCCAGCGAAGAGGAGGAAGGGGAGATTCTCCGTTCCTTTCTGCAGCAGTACTACGAAGAGGCGTCCTACATTCCCAAGGAAGTGCTTACGCCTGTACAGTTAGCTGAACCGGAGGTGCTGGAGAGCTGGTTGGGCAGCATCAGGGGCAATCGGGTCTACCTGCGTACTCCCCAAAGGGGGCCCAAAAAGCAGCTGCTGGATCTGGTTATGAAAAACGCCCAAGTGCTGCTGGATGAAGCTAGAAGCCGTACCTCCTTTAAGCAGAGGGCACTGGAAAGGTCTCTGCAGGAACTCCAGGAGGTGGCAGACCTACCAGAGCCTCCTGGGCGTATTGAGGCGTTTGACATCTCTAACTTGCAGGGAACCAATATCGTGGCGTCCTTGGTGGTGTGGGAAGACGGGGATTTCAAGAAATCGGATTATCGACGGTTTCGCATCCGCGGCGTGGAAGGCGCGCCCAATGACTATGAATCCATGCGGGAAGCGGTGAGCCGCCGTTTCCAGAGGGGGCTGCAGGAACAGGCAGGACAGGTAGGGAACGGCAAGTTCGCGGCCTTACCTGACCTGGTTTTGATCGATGGGGGTAAGGGGCAGTTGGGTGTGGCCCTGGAGGTCCGGGATGAGCTGGGGTTGATCATGCCGTTTATCTCATTGGCTGAGAAACATGAGGAAGTGTACATTGAGGGCAGGTCAGAGCCCCTGAGGCTGCCCATGGACTCTCCAGGCCTGCTCCTGCTGAGGAAGATCAGGGACGAGGCCCACCGCTTTGCCCTTACCTATCATCGCAATTTGAGGGGTAGGGCGGTGCGCGGTTCTGCCTTGGATGACATTCCAGGCGTCGGCCCCAAGCGCAAGAAGGATTTGCTTAAGCATTTCGGGTCAGTGAAGAAGATCCGGGAGGCTGCTGTGGAGGAACTGCAGGAGGTTCCGGGAATCAGCAGCAAACTGGCTGCAGAAATATACCAGCATCTGCACAAGAGCTAGCGGGACTCCGCTAGCTCTTGTGGTAAAGGGATACTGACACTGCTAGAAACGCTGTGTGATGCCTGCATTTATGGCTGTGAAGGACGCTTGAGTCTCTCCTTTGTCCGAGAAAGAGGGCACTCGGAACGTTCCTCCTAGCAGGCCTACCTGAACGCTCAGCTGTTCAGAAAAATCATAGACGAAATCGATTTTGGCATTGAAAGAAGAACGGGTTGCGATATCATTGTCCTGCTGTCCTCCGCTGCTGTAGGACCACTTCACCCAAGGGCTGGTGGTCAGGGCAGCGGTGGCACTGAACTGTGGGGCCAGTTCGATGTCTACGACCACCTGGCCGGCAAAGCCGTGCCCTGTGAGGGAAAAGGAACGGTTTTGATCATGAACACTGGTGGACAAGAAATGATAACCGATCCCGCCGTAGATCTGCATGGGCCCTTCTTTCAGGAAGCGGTAGTTGGCTGCCACTTGGCCAAGATGCCGGCCCATCGCTTTGCTGCCCAACCCAGTGCTGCCTTGGTAAAGGCCGGTGAAGCGGAGATCCTCGTGATCATACCGAGCCCACACATTGCTGAGCAACTGCGCTGCTTTTAGTGTGTCTGTTCCAAGAAGCTTGGAAAAGTTGGTGCTCCCGTAGCTCAGCTGTACTCCTGCCTGCAAATCGGCTGCTGCGGCCTGGGCGGCAGAAAGAAGGCAGATGATCAGGAGCATGGAGAGAGTGACGGTGAAACGCTGACGCATGTAGTTTCCTCCTTATGTTTGTTCCTGAGTGGTCATGATTTCGTGATCTCTGGCTGGAAAACCTGCTGTGGGCAGAAGGTTTTCTGATTTCTTACCAGAATATACAAGGAAAAAGACTGAACACTGCGGAGGGCTGAATCGTGAAGAGACTAGTGTGTTTGTTTGCGGTGATGAGTATCGTGTTGGGAGCAAGCTTGGCAGCTGGTGCCGTGTCCATTGATGGAGACGTGAGCTACCTATTTGGACTGGGTAACCAAAAGGCTGCCGGATTCGCTGGGCATGCCATGGTTGAGGTTATGTCCCAAGTATTGGCTGATGGATCCTTTTCCGCTGTCACTCCTAAAGGTGATGGGGCAGGTCCTAGTGAACAGCTGTTTACTTTGGGTGGGCTGTACAGGGTAGCCAGCGAGGATGACCTGCAGGTATTTGTAGGCGGTGGCTTCGCTATGCTGACCCGGCCAGAGGTGGATAAGGGCCAGGGGATCTACGGGAAATTTGGTTTCAAACTGATTCCCATGGAGAAGCTTACCCTGATTGCCGATGTGGCTTACGCTCCAAAGTATAAAGTGGGTGATGTCACCAGCAACCTGACTACCGCTCGAGCCACCATCTCCTACGATGTGATGGAGAACGTGGCGGTGCAGGGTACCTTTAAGCACTATCGTTCCGGCGATGTAAACAGCGGTATTCTCATCGGTGGAGGAGTATCGGTCACCTTCTAGAGCAGAGAACTAGCGATTTGTGGGGAACCTCGGTTGGAGCCGGGGTTCCTTTTAATTTGTCGCGTTGGATATTGACAAAATTAAACATCACCTTTAAAATATGGAATATGAGATTTGAATGTAAAGGTAAACCTTAAAATCATAAAGGTGGTGATTAACATTGTCAAGGCCTGTGCTGAGTAAGTGCCCCGTGTGCGGCAAAGCTATGGCAGTGACTAGGCTCGAATGTGCCAGCTGCCATACCTCCGTGGAAGGGCGCTTTGATCCCTGCAAATTCTGCCGCCTCAACGGCGAGCAGCGCCAGTTCATTGAAGTGTTTCTGACTTCCCGCGGTAATATTAAGGAAGTGGAGCGGCTGCTGGGCATTTCCTATCCAACTGTCCGCAGCCGCTTGGATAATGTCCTGGAGGCCCTGGGTTACCGTGTGGAGCGGGAGCAGGACCAAAGGCGCAAGGAGATTATTGAAGCGCTGGATAAGGGCGAGATTACTTCGCAAGAAGCCATCAAGCTTCTGCAGGGATAGAAAGGAGGTTAAGCATGCAGCAGGAACGGAGAATGATTTTGCGGATGCTGGAGGAGGGCAAGATCACAGCAGAGGAGGCCGAGGCCCTGCTCAATGCCTTGGGCGATGGGGAGGGCAGTACCGAAAGCGAACCGCAGGAAGACCCTTGGGTGCGTGTGGAAAAAATGGGCGAGGATTTTGCCTCGAAGGTGGAAGTGGCAGTGGAGCGGTTTTCCCGCTCGCTGGAGCACAATGTCAGCGATAAGCTTACTAAACTGCCCAAAATTTTGGCGAAGTTTCCCTTTTTGGGCTTTGAGGAAAGCCAGGAGTTCACGCAGGTGGTGCGCGGGCCAGTGGCGGCGGGGGATGTTATTTCCATCGACCTGAGCAATGTGAATGGGCCGCTGCGCCTCCAGGGCTGGTCTGAGGATTACTACCAGCTCACTCTGGTGCAGAGGCTGAAAGGCCGCGACCGTGAGCTTCTGCGCAGCCGCCTCTATGAGGTGGACTGGGCGGACAATGCGCTCATGACAGAGTTTAAGCTGGATATCCCGAGTTTTATGGATCGAACGATTTCTGTCCATCTCATGGTGCCAGAAGGACGCACCTATGCAGTCACCCTTATGTCGCAGAATGGGTCTCTGCGGGTAGAAAACCTCAAGGGTACCACGGTGAGCTTGGAGTCCATCAACGGTTCTGTAGAGCTCCGGTCTGTCCAGGCCCGGAGCATTGAGGGCACCGCCCACAATGGGGCCTGCGAAATGGACGGAGTAGAGGCTGAAGAGATCCGTCACGAGTTGGGTAATGGGTCTTACCGGATGTCTGTTTCGGCCCGAGTTTTGGATCTGGTAACCACCAATGGCACGATCAATTTACGGGTTCCAGAGGTGCAGGGGTCTTCCAGCTATCGTCTGCGGACTACCAATGGCAGTGTGAACGTGAGCCTGCCTGCGCGGATGGATCTGGGCGCAGCCCTGAATCTCCAAACTTCCGTGGGGCGGGTTTCCGCAGAACTGGGGTCCCTGGAGATCACTCACCACGAAAGGCAGGGGGGCGGAGCTGTCCTGCAAGCACGTTCCCACAATTATGACAGTCTTGCCGACAAGGTGGATCTGGAAGCCACCTGCGTATCTGGGTCCATCACGGTATCTGCATAGGACGGTGAACACATAGCAGGAGTCGCAGAGAAAATGGCGAATTATCAGAGGGATGGTCTATGACCGTCCCTTTTTGCTATAGAAATGAGGTTAGGTATGATTAAGCTTATAGCATCAGATCTAGATGATACGCTGCTAGACTCCGAACTCCGCATCAGCCAAGAAAACAAGGACGCTGTGCGAGACGCACTGGCCCAGGGGATGGTCTTTACCATAGCGACAGGACGCATGTTCCAATCTGCGGCTCCATATGCCGTGGAGTTGGGCTTGGATGAGCAGCAGCCCCTCATCTGCTACAACGGAGCACTAATTAAAAGGTTGTCCGGCGAAACACTGTATGAGCGTTTTCTATCCACCGATGTTTCTCTTGCCGTGGTGGAGTACGGTATGCAGCAGGGCTGGACTGTAAATGTGTACTACGAAGATGAGCTTTATGTTTCTGAGATCAACCAAAATGTGGAAAACTACGCAGCCATCGCTCAAGTGGATGTTAAGGCAGTGGGTGATCTGAGGAAGTTCATTGCGGACGGTGGAAAACGGCTGGCCAAGATTCTCATTCCCGGCCCCGCTGACCAGAGCCCAGCCCGCAGCCAGGCACTGAGGCGTTTGGTTGGCCCAGAGGTGGAGATTGCCTGTTCCAAGCCGGAGTATGTGGAGATTACCAGCTTAAATACACATAAAGGGAGGGCTTTGCAGTGGCTTGCGGAATTCATGGGCGTCCGCCGTGAAGAGGTTTTAGTTATTGGAGACGGAAATAACGATGTCACTATGCTGGAAATGGCTGGAATTGGGGTAGCAGTAGGAAACGCTTCTCAGCAGGCGAAAAAAGCAGCTGGATTTGTAACTAGCACCAATCTGGAGCATGGAGTAGCCAGGGCTATCAGACAGTTTGCCTTGGCTGACAGAGACTGAGCAACGCGTACTTAAGTGAACGTAGAAATTCGCCAGTAGAAATCTGCAAGTTTGTTTTGCCAAACAAAATATTCTGTGTTATTATTTGATCGTAAGTTAATATGTTCGGGCCTCTGTGCCCAGGCATATTTGAAATATTCCACTTTTAGGGAGAGGAGATTTTTCGTTGGCACAAGTTATCTTAAAGAACATTACTAAGCGCTTTGGTAATGTCACTGCTGTAGACAACATTAGTCTGGACATTCAAGACAGGGAGTTTATCGTACTGGTTGGACCTTCTGGCTGTGGTAAATCCACCACGCTGAGAATGGTTGCAGGTCTGGAGGAGATTACCTCTGGCGAAATCACCATCGGCAACACCGTGGTTAATGATGTACCTCCGAAAGACAGGGACATCGCCATGGTATTCCAAAACTATGCTCTGTATCCCCACATGGACGTCTACAACAACATGGCTTTTGGTCTGAAACTGCGCAAGTTCCCCAAGGATGAAATCGACAGGAGAGTAAAAGAGGCCGCTAAGCTGCTGGGTATCGAGAACCTTCTCGATCGTAAACCTAAGGCACTTTCCGGTGGACAGCGTCAGCGTGTTGCTGTAGGCCGTGCGATTGTTCGTGAACCAAAGGTATTCCTGATGGACGAACCTCTCTCCAACTTAGACGCTAAGTTGAGGGTGCAGATGAGGGCTGAGCTCAGCAAGCTGCATAACCGCCTGCAGACAACCATTATCTACGTAACCCACGACCAAACCGAAGCTATGACCATGGGTGATCGCATCGTTGTTATGAAGGATGGACATATTTACCAGGTAGGTGCACCCCTGGAGATCTACAACCATCCTAACAACGTATTCGTAGCTGGATTTATTGGCAGCCCTGCCATGAACTTCCTGGATGTAGTGCTGCAGAAGGAAGGCGAGACCTACCTGATCGATGCCAAGACCTTCAAGATGGAGATCCCAGCTGAGAAGGCTGCTTCCATCAAGGATATTGGCAAATATGCCGGCAAACAGGTCATCCTCGGCATCCGGCCAGAAGACATTGAGGACGCCGCTCTGGTGGAAGGCGATCCGAAATTCTCCATTATGGAAGCCGATGTGGACGTTACCGAGCCCATGGGTGCAGAAGTTTACGTCTACTTCTCCACTGGCGATAACAACTTCATCGCCCGCCTAGATGCCTCCACCACCGCTCGGGACGGCAGCAAGGCGAAGGTTGGCTTTAACATGACTAAGATTCACCTCTTCGATAAGGATACTGAAGAAGTCATCCGCTAGGCGCAAGAGGAACGGAAATACTCCGAGAGGGTACCAGAAGGTACCCTCTTTTTTCGCGCCTAATTGCCTTTCTTTGGCCCCTCTGGAAACACTTACAAGCCCTCTAGCAGGAGGAATAGCAAAAGCCGGGGAGAAATAGTTAGGCGTACTGCACGGGTCGGGGAGATTCTTTAGCGACTTCACAACCACTCGTGGGTACAGAGCCAAGGTCTTAGCAAATACCTCAGGAAAGGAGGTGTACCCTCAGAGTTTGCTGGGACCAGAGGCAGTACAGTACAGACTAGTTATCCCACGGGGAAGGTCGAAGCGAGGAAACATGGAGACTCACTACAGACTATCCCCCATCGCAGCCAAAAGTCTTGCGCTGTACGAAGCACGAATCTAGACACAAAAGAGGGGATAGATACAATGAAAAAGACAATCATTCTTGCTTTAGTCGCAGCCCTTGTTGTAGCAGCACCAGTTTCCGCTGCTGGGCTAGACATTGGCGGTTCAATTGAGACCAAAATCAAAGTGAACAAACAGGGAGAAGACTTGACTGTTGTCCCTGGATCCGAGCTTTCCCTAAACCTCGGCTTGAGCGCCGCTGAAGATAAGGTGCGGGCTGGTTTGGAGTTCGGCCTGGCTAAGAAAACCGAGAACGAAGACCTGATGCCAACCGGCATTACGCTGGGCGATATCGCTCTGAAGCAGGCATTCATCGAAGCAGATGGCGCGTTCTGGCACGGCGGCCCTGAGGCCACAACCCGTTTCGGAACTCTGGACATCGACTACAGCCCATACGCCAGCCTGAGCAAACGCAGCGGTATCAGCGTGAGCGGTATCGATGTTGAACTGGCTGAGCTGAACGGCTTCTACGCTCTCCAGGGCGAACACGGTCATGTACTTGGCATGCGCGGTGATCTGTATGTACTAGACGAAGTTGCTCTGGGCGCATCCGTCATTAAGGACGCTGAAATCACCAGGCTGCAGATGGATGCCGACGCTGCACCCATCGAAGGACTACGCATTCGCGGCGCCGTTGCTGCTGACCACACAGATGATTCTGGTCTGAAGATGAACAACATGTGGACAGTACAGGCTGGCTACGAACTGGCAGAGAACACAGTTGTTTCCGCTGGTTACAAGCACATCACCGATGGTTTTGTACCTCGTTACGTTGCTGAGCAGAGTGAAGAGGGAGATGCCGAGCACGATTGGATTCACTTGGATCGTGCCAAGAACTCTGGCCTCTTTGTAGGTTTTGAGACAGAACAGCAGGGTGTCGAACTGCATGCTGACTATGATCAGATGTTTGCTGAAGCTAAACTGGGCGCCGGTACAGAGTACGAAGGATTCAGATTTGATGTTGAAACCGTACTTGACGTACCTGCCGTAAGCGGTATTGCCGCTAAGTCCACCACCTTTGGTGTGGGCCGTGAGTTCGACATTATGGAAGGTCTGGCCATCGATGCCAGCTACGAAGGCAAATGGACAGGTGGAGACGTGAGAAAGCTGGTTCACACAGTTGGTGCCAAGACCACCTTGGGCATCATCCCAGCCATCGACGGCCTCGAACTGAGCGCTGAAGTATCCGCTTCCGAGCTGTCCCTCGACTCAGTAGGTTACAAGGTTGGTGCTAAGTTTGCTGCACCTAACGGCGTTAACCTGGGTATCGAGCATGCTCGCTCTACCGGTACTACCTTCAACGCTGGTATGAAGGTTGAGTTCTAAAACCGCATAAAAGGAAGAAAAATGGCTCCTGGGTTACCAGGGGCCATTTTTCCGCGTTCGGGTGGCAAAATTGGGGGAAGGAAGCATAACAATAGATTGAATAATATACTCAGGATCGCAGCCCATTTATGGGGGTAGAAGGAAAAAAGTTTCCCGGTTGGAAGGATTTATCTGTTTTACGTCAAATATCCCAATATAATCTCGTGCTTTATGTTTCTTAAAGGTACTGGACAGAAAGGAGGTGCCCACTCAGTATCCAGTTGCCGCGTAGAACATAAAGGCATTACGCAAGGAAGAATGGGGATGAAAGGAAACAAGGAGACTTTTTCCCCACACTCCGATGGTAATGTGGAGATGCTGTAGCAAAAGATTTTCCAAAAACTGAGGGGGAAAAAAGAATGATGAGAAAAGTAATGGTACTCACCCTTGTACTGCTTATGGCTCTGGCCGGCAGTGCAAT
>DURH01000032.1 GCA_012837385.1 Bacillota bacterium | reverse complement strand
GTAGAGGTCTTTTCTTCTCCAACTACCGTGACACCAATGGAGCGGTTAACGTCTATGGCCTATGTGGTTTCTCAACTCATTGGCCAGGAGGACATTGTCAAGGTACGCCCTCTTTAACGCTTACGTTCTACCGCAAGACTGGGGGAACGAGGATGGTCGTCTGCTACAACTGCTCGTACACTGAATACCTGTAATGTGATCGCGTGAAAGGGCCGAGCCAGATAGCCCAACAGTTGCGATGGATCTACAAAAGCCGATACCTTTGCGGGTATCGGCTTTTTGACGCTTCGTCTATCAGCAGCAAAACAGCTCACTGGCCGGCGTTCGATTAACTGCGGGGTTTCAGCCATTGCGGAAGAGCAAGCCTGAATTTCTCCCTGCCCCGCAGCGCCATAACGATGCTCTGCAGCACAATGAAGAGATACAGCAAGAGACCGCTCACGATGGCCTGTAAGTTGGATTGGACACCTGCTGCCCTGATCAGTTCATTAATGGTCAGCAGAGTCATCGTTCCAATGGGGGCTCCAAGCAGATTCCCCACACCGCCGCTGAGCATAATACCGCCCATCACATTCGAGGCGATGGCCTTCATCTCAAACAACGAACCGTTTCCGATATTACCTGCACCTGTTGTCATCAGGAAGACAAACCCAGAGATCCCGGCGGTCAATCCGCAGAGCACGTAGGAGAGAAAGATGGTCCTTTTGACATTGATCCCGAGCATCCGGGCGCTCTGACGATTGCCACCCACAGCGTAAATGTTGCGACCGAAGCGTGACCACTTCATCAGGACGGCATAGAGAACGACAAGGACCACCACAACCAGGACACCTGGCTTGATCTCACATGGAATGAAGATGCCCAGCCTGTTTACGGTACCCAGCCAAGGAATCTCTATAGTGTAGTTTCGCAGGGCAACAAAAGCAGGGTTGGTCACGTTGAGCGGCTCTTTGTGCAGGGTGGTCAGCATCCCCTGGGCTAAGAACATTCCAGCCAGCGTGATGATAAAGGGCTGGATATCAAGGTACGCAATGAGAAAGCCATGCATAATCCCAAAGGCGAGCCCGATCCCCAGAGCCAACAGCATAGCTCCAAAAACGCTCCCCGTTCCCGATTGCAGCAGCATGGCACAGGTCATAGTTACTAGGCCGCACACGGCGCCGACAGAGATGTCGATGCCGCCTCCGATCATGACGACGCACAGGCCAAGTGTAACTATAAAGAGCGCAGCGTTGTAATTGAACAAATCGAAGAAGGTCTGAAACTGCATGAAACTGCCTGGATAACTGATCAGGGCAAACCCATACATCAGTATGAAGATGATCCCGGCGATCAGAAACAGAAGATTGGAATTCGACAGTCTTGTTCGTGTCTCGGTTCTGCTTAGAGATGGCATTTTACTCCCCCCTCTTCCCTGTTGTGTCCGCTGCGGAGACCGCTCCATTGCTGAGCCCACCTGTCTGGCCTGCCGAGTAGTTGGAGAAGATCCCTTTCGCCTTGTCTAGGGCTTTCTTGGCATACACCCTAACCACGGGCGAAGCGATAATCATAAGAACAATGATGAAGACTGCCTTGAAGAGTTTAATGGCCTCGGGGTTTACCTCCAACCGAAGCAGAGTCCTGTTCAGCACCTCGATGGTGTAGGCCCCGATAATCGAACCGGTAATGCTGAATTTGCCGCCGCTCAGCGAGTTTCCACCTAGGGCAACGGCGAGAATTGCATCCATCATGATAAA
Source organism: Bacillota bacterium (assembly GCA_012837385.1). Taxonomy (GTDB): domain Bacteria; phylum Bacillota; class Limnochordia; order Darwinibacteriales; family Darwinibacteriaceae; genus DTU010. Next base: position 10,883 of record DURH01000032.1, on the reverse strand, counting down.
CTTGAGCAGGTTGACACTGTCGTGACGCCCCGCCTTGTTAACCGCGATGAAACCGGCGACCGCGCTAAAAACTCCCATCAGGACAAAGGTCAGGAAAATAACCTTTTTTGGATTGATTCCATTCAAACGCGCCGCGCTTGGGTTAACCCCCACAGCTTCCACATAAAGCCGGAGATTGGTGGTCTTGAGGATGACGGCAACGATGGCGATGAAAACTACTGTGAGGATAATGGGCGTATGGATTGGCACCCCAGGTATTACTGTGCCGATCCGATTCGAGATCTCATTGGCCAAGATGGGAGATACTTTGCCGTCGATGATAAAGGCAATGGACCTGCCCCCTAAAAACAAAATCAGCGTGGCAACCATGGGCTGAACGTTGAAGAACGATACCAGGGTGCCGTTGAAGGCGCCGATCACTATCCCAGCGAGGCAGCTGATGACAAAGCCCACCAGTATGGTCCACAAGGTGACATTGCCGGAACTCAAGACGTACTGAACGAAGATGGCAGAGCTGATCGCGCCGCTCTCGCCGATGCTGATGTCCTGCCCCCGGGAAGCAGCAGTTACAAAGGTCATCCCGATGGACAGAATTACGAGCTCCGAAGCGCCAAAGAGGATGTTGGGTATGTTCCCGTAAAACGCCCCGTTGACCATGGTAATCTTGAAGTAATCAGCACCCTTGATCAGATTAATTATGATGAGTATCACCAGAACAGAGAGGGGAAGGAAAAGATTCGATACGTTGTTGACGCGTGTTTTCAGCCTTGGCATATCAATGACCTCCCTGTGCGATCATGTGCATCACATCTTGTTCCGTCAGATGCATGCCGCTGAGTTCGCCTACGATCTCCCGGTCTTTCATCACGATCATCCGCGAACAGACCCGCAGCATCTCGTCAATTTCTGAGGAGATAAAGGTCAGGCTCATCCCGGCTTCAGCCAGCTTGAGCACTAGTTTTTGAATTTCCACCTTTGTGCCCACGTCGATGCCCCGTGTCGGTTCATCCAGGATTAGGTACATGGGCTGTGTAAGCAGCCAGCGGGCCAGAACCACCTTCTGCTGGTTGCCGCCGGACAGAGATTTGATGGGCGTGCTGGTGGACGGCGTTTTAATGTCCAACTTCTCTATGAACTCATCAGCAAATTCCTCGGCCTGTTTCCGCGACAGAGGGCGGAAGAAGCCCTTCATCACCTGCAAAGCGAGGATAATATTGTCACGAACTGACAGCTCCTCGATAATTCCATCGCCCTTGCGGTCCTCTGGCAGATAGCCGATTCCCTGTTTCATGGCGTCCAGGGGCGATTTGATCTTCACATTTCTGCCATTTACTTTCACTTCGCCGCCTGTCACCTTGTCGGCAGCAAAGATGGCGCGCACGCTCTCGCTCCGCCCCGAGCCCAACAGCCCGGCAAACCCGTTTACCTCACCTTTGTGGATCGTGAAATCAAACGGTCTTACCCCGGCAGCACTGGAAAGACCGGCTGCCTCAAACACCGGCACACTGTCAGCGGATTTCTGCGGCTCGTGCTTCTTTATAGCTGAAACATCACTGAGCGCCTTACCCATCATCTTGGAGATCAGCTCGATTTGGGGAAGCTCAGATGTCTCGTATTCGCCAATCAACTCGCCATTACGCAGTACAGTAATCCTGTCACTAATCTCGTAAACCTGATCGAGGAAGTGGGTAATAAAGATGATTCCGACACCCCTGGCTTTCAGCTGGCGCATGAGCGCAAAGAGCTTTTGCACCTCATCTTCGTCAAGTGAAGATGTCGGTTCGTCCAGAATGAGAATCTTGCAGTCCATGTCCACAGCGCGGGCAATGGCAATCATCTGCTGGACAGCAATTGAGCAGCTCGCCAGTTCTTGAGTGGGGCTCGCTGGGATACCCAGGGAGTCCAGCATCTCCGCCGCCTTGGCGTTCATCTGTTTCCAATGCACGAAACGGTCCCGGCTGCGGCCGATGAAGATATTCTCGGCCACTGTCAGATTGGGACAGAGGGCAATTTCCTGGAAAACCGTGCCGATTCCCATACCCTGCGCATCCTGGGGCGACTTAGGGTTAACCGGCCTTCCCTCTAAATAGATCTGACCAGCATCCTTTTGGTAAACACCAGTTATGATCTTGATCAGTGTGGACTTGCCCGCTCCATTTTCACCCATCAGGGCATGGATCTCACCCTTTCTGAGTGTGAAGTCTACGTTGTGCAAAGCTCTGACCCCTGGAAAGGATTTGCAGATTCCCTCCATTTTTAAGAACATTTCTGACTGCAAGCGAAGCCCTCCTTACCGGTAGCACATAAATTAAGGGCAGTGCGGTTGCCCGGAACAGATCCGAACACCGCACTGCCAAAACTATCGTAGAAACCTACCTTGTGATAACGCCCTTGCCCGGATCGGCATTGATCCCGAATTTTTCGATATGTTCGTCGGTGATCGTGTCAGTGTCGAGGATTAGCTCTTCCTGATAGACGATACCTTGGGGGATATTGCCGCTCTTGATCCACTGATCAATCTGGCCGGCTTGACGAGGATTGCACTGTACATCGGCATCCCAGTAACCAGCTTGTACGTTTCTCAGGGCAAAACGGTTAAAGTCGAAGCCAATAATCTTGACCTTGCCATCTTTGCCATGGCTGATTCCAGCGGCCTCGAGCGCTTGCACAGCACCCTGAGCCATACCGTCGTTCTGGGCATAGATGACGTTGAAGTCCTTACCGGCTGCAATAGCGGCTTCAACCACTTTGCGGGCTTCCTCAAGGCTCCAAGTATCTCCACCAGTTCCGTCTGCTACGATGTTGAGCTTACCTTCTTCAGCTGCTTTGAGCAATGGTGCGCTGCGGCCGATTTCTGCTGCGCTGCCCAGCTGACCACGGATGAGGATTACGTTGATTGGTTCTGGAACATTGTTCAATACCCAGTCTGTTGCCAATTGACCCTCATAGTGCATATCAGAGAGCAGAGCTGCCTCGTAGTTGGAGGGATCCGTGTCAATGGCCCGGTCAAAGAGAATGACCCTTACGCCAGCCCGTTTTGCGGACTGCAGAACATCATCCCATCCGGAGGCATTTGCCGCCGAAATCAGGAGAAAGTCCACACCATCACGAATATAGCCTCTGGCCGCTGCGATCTGCTCGCTGTTGTCGGCGGTGTTGGTTTGCTTGCCATCATAGCCGTTCTCCCTTGAGAAGACTTCATTCATGTCTTCTACGTTGGCCTGACGATAGCCGGATTCTTCCGGTGGCAAGTTAACAATGCCAACCTTAATCAATTCTTGTGCCGCTACAATTGCTGACCCGCATGACAATACCAAAATGACCGCTAACAGTAACCCTATTTTCGGCAACCTTTTCATCATGAAACCTCCTCGATTTTTTTAGACGTAAGCAAGGTACCCCTTCGAACGTTCCTAAAAACACCTTCCGAGTTTCGTTATCTGGCCCTAGACTCTCCCCCTTCTGTTTGTTCGCGTTATATTTAGAGCTGCCTCTGCCAACTTGTTGGCCGTTAGCCTGGTGTCAGTAAATACGGGCCTTTCAATCTCGTCTTTTTAGCCTGGATACATTACAGGTACAATATATATTTTACGCTTAAACGAATATTTTGTCAACTTTCCTCCACTTAGAGGGCCGTTTGAACGGCAGATATTCGTAATCCAATTCGAGATTCGGTACGATGCTCTGTGACAGCTTAGCGTCGGAAATTCGATATTCAGTAACCGGATGATCCCCATGCCCAGTATTGACCTTATCACTTTGTTTGCTATAATTTTCACAGTCCGTAACATTTTCCGGTTATTACCCGAGCCTACGCTGAGGAGACTGGGCTTCTAGTCAGCCAGCGTACGTCGATTGCCTGTACTTCAAACTTATGAAAGTGTGGTTTGGTGGATGACAGGCAAATCCCGAATGCCGGAAAGAGCTCTGCCGCCTATGGGCTGAGCGCTCTGGCCTTTGGGATGTCGTTGACGCAATGGATAGATGAACTGGCGCCAAGAGAACTAGAGATTCGCATAGCCCCGGGGGCGCACCCCCACAGCAGACTTCTGGAAATTAAGCAAGCAGGGGACAAAGCCCCTGCTTACTAGTTCATCGACTGAGATCAAGCTTAAAAAGTAAAAGCGTTTGTGGTCACAACAAGCATCGCGATAAACAATGCTGCTGTAAAGAACCCAGCGTAAATGTTTTGCGTCTTTCTATTAATAGCTGTGTTCAAGATGGATGCGAATGTGAAGGACGGTACCATAGTTATCAACTTCATACTATACACAAGCGCATTGGGATGCCCATTCAGGAAAGGTGGGTATCCAATGAAGAACGGTGGATAGTGCGTGATTTTCAGGATGGTGAAATATGCAACGAGAAGTATCGCAAATCCTCCAACGCCCACTAACCAGTTGAGAGCATACTGCTTGAGTGCAGCATACTTCCCATTGCTATCTGTAGAATAGCCAACAAGCGTGTATCCGATGACGTTCAATACACCGAAAACAGCGATAAATGACAGCAGATATGCCCAAATGTAACTGAAGCGCTTTAAGGTAATAGGCATTATCCCAAACTGCCAGAATCGGAAATCGATTTTGAACATGGAGTAACAGAGGTTAACAACAAAATAGACGCAGAACAGGACTGCTACTGCATACAGAAAAGCATTAGCAATTTGTCTGCAAGAACAGCCGGTTTTTTGACTGCCAATCGCCAACCCATATGCTTGTGCACCTTTTCTGTGTTTCCTTCCATAGGCGAAAAACCAGATAAGGAAAACACCCAACAAGATCGCCGAGTTTATGAGACTGAGCCATGCGAAGTTGTTTGCCCAACTCATGGGGAAGAATCGACTAGCAGGGACAGTTGCCAAACGCAGACCAACTCTGTGGTATGTCAGCATTGGTATTACTATGGCAAGTAGTATACCAATAGTTCTGTGCCACTTATTTAAAGGTGATATCTGTACCTTTTCTGACTGCACCAATGGTTTGAAGACTTCGCTATTGAGCAGTACAAAAGCTATACCGATGGCAAAGGAGAGCAAAGCTACTATAGCACATACAGAAAACAGTTCTTTTAATGGCCAAACCTGTTGGTCAGCGGGTATTTTGGTGCCGCTTGGCATTGCTTGCTCAAAAAATGCAAGGACTGAGGCCATCATATTTTTGCTGATAGTATTCTCTGTATGGCTAATATCTGGGGCGTAAATCACACGTGCCGTAGCGTCTTCAAAAGAACCGTAAGTTTTTCCTGGTACAATAGGCTGATCTGTTTTGAAAAACTCCATTAGCATTTCATCGCCAAGTAACTCCACTGGATTTCGTCCTGATGCGAAGATCAGAAACTCGTCATACTTACCAAGGGTATATCCAACGTTAAATGTAAATCTGCTTGAATCCGTAGATTTCATCATGTCGAAGAATGAACCCGAAGCATAAGGGAAGATCGCTTTTACTTTGTCAGCATTGGCAAGTGCTGCATTAGCAATATACGTTCCTCCCATAGAGTGACCCATCAAGCCAATGTTATCAGAATCTACAAAATCATAGTTTAAAAGGTGATTCAACGCTAACGTAGTACCACCATCTTGATATGACTCACCGCTGCCAGCGCTTGTCGCCACATTACCTGTCGCGTAATCTGTTGAACCACTGCCATATGCATCCACAGCGAGAACAACATATCCACGACGTGAAAGCTCTAGGGCGAAATTGCTGACCATCTGAATATAGTCACTTCCACCATGTGTACTCAGGATTGCTGGTGCAGGATTGGCAGAAGAAACACCTTTAGGAACATAGAGCTGTCCATGCATAATGTTGCCATCTGCGTCTGGATAATAGATATCTCGAATTGTTACTTTGCCGCCAGCTGAGTTAAAGTATGACGCGAGTCCCATGAACACGAAGACAAGAACCAATGACACGAAGGCAAGAACTTTTGCTGTGTGCTTAGATGACAGTGTACTTTTGTTTCGTTCCACAACTATCAATCCTTTCTTAGTGTGTTCACCGTAGTTGCTTCGACAGCCGCTTCAAAGTGCTTCAAATAGCCTTTTTGTAATCCCCCCTAAATAGATACACACGTAATTTTTGGTGGCATACTTTCACCACCCACAGGTGAGACGCGTGAAACTAGTACATCACTGGTTTCATTTTATCTCACCAGCATACATATTCAACACTACTGGTAAAGGGCCTGTCAGTTATGATGAGGTTTTCGACTATCCGTAAAGTATATGCAACAAGTACGTCTTGTCAGCCAGCATACATCGATTGCCTGTACATGATTATGAAAGAGTGGTTTGATTTATTACCCGCAGACCTTGAATGCTTGGAAAGAACTCAGCCGCCATGGGCACAGCTCTCTGCGCTTAAGCATCCATGGTACCACTATTGCTCCGATTATCCGATTGAGTCCTATCGCTTGTTGAGCCTTGGCAAGTTGGTATACAAAGCGAGGTACCTTCCTTTCTTCAACGGCCGATGAGGTGGGGTCCAGTGCTGTAAATCCCAGACGCGGAATGGGGCATCAGGATATAAGGGGGTTCGAGGCCTGCTTGGTTCCCGTCCCTCAGCCATGTCAAAACTATACTTTTGGAACAGAGCCTGCAGTTCAGCGAGGAAGTCGTCGAATTCTTTGATCGTCCATCATCATGACAGTGTGCCTATACTGGAGCGGGGTGTTGGATGCTTTCCTGCCAAGAACGGGTCCCTCGAACGTTATTCGCGACTTCTTCTCAACTTTTTTGCGTTTTCCGGACGATCGACATCTTCCGTGGTGAACCATTTTCTGGTATTCTGATCTTGTTTAGTTTTTCGCCGGCCTCCGCCCCATCGGGAGTGCCACTGCCGTGTCCCGATCGCATCTACGCAAACCTAAACAGTGAGGAATGAGAAAAATGGCCATCACCGCGAAAGACGTTTTGGCTCTTGCATCCGAACAGAATGTGGAATTAGTTAGGTTGCAGTTCACAGACATTCTCGGCAGCGCCAAGAATGTAACCATCAGTGTTCAGCAGCTCCAAAGGGCACTGGACAACCAGATCATGTTCGATGGATCATCCATCCAGGGTTTTGTTCGCATCCAAGAATCTGATATGTACCTTTGGCCAGATCCAGAGACCTTCGCCGTATTTCCCTGGACCAGCAACGGGCGGAAGGTAGCGCGCCTGATCTGCGATGTTCACCTCCCAGATGGCAAGCCCTTTGAAGGGTGCCCCCGCTACGTTTTGAAGAGAGCTTTAGGCGAGGCGGCGAAGCTCGGCCTTTCCCTAAACGTGGGGCCCGAGCCTGAGTTCTTCTTATTCAAGATGGACGGCAACGGGTATCCCGCTATGGAAACCAACGACCGAGGCGGGTACTTCGACCTTTCTCCTGTAGACAAAGGCGAAGAGGCTAGGGAAGCGATCGTGTTTGCCCTGCAGCAGATGGGTTTTCACGTTGAGGCCTCTCACCATGAGGTAGCAGCTGGGCAGCACGAGATCGATTTCCGGCATGACTGCGCTTTGGCAACTGCAGATAACATCCTGACCTTCAAGTCTGTCACTAAGACAGTCGCTCAGCAGCATGGACTACACTCTTCCTTTATGCCGAAACCCATTTTCGGAATAAACGGCTCAGGGATGCATTTGCACTTGAGCCTCCATTCCAATGGGAAGAACGTCTTCTACGAGCCTGGCTCCCACCTCCAGCTGAGCGACATGGCGAAGCACTTTATCGCTGGGCTGCTGGCGCACGCGCGAGCCTTCACCGCCATCACCAACCCCATCATCAACAGCTACAAGCGGCTGGTACCCGGCTACGAGGCACCGGTGTACGTGTCCTGGTCGAGCCGCAACCGCAGCGCTCTAATCCGCATTCCGGCTTCGGCTAGAGAGGAATCCACCCGCATCGAACTGCGCAACCCCGATCCCTCCGCCAATCCCTACCTGGCCCTGGCGGTCATTCTTCGGGCTGGTTTGGACGGAATTGTGCGCCAGCTGGATCCTGGCCCAGAGTGTTTTGACAACATTTATGAGATGACCGACCAACAGAGGCAGGAAGCGGGCATTGTCAGCCTGCCTGGGGATATCATGGAAGCAATACGTTTGATGTCGAAAGACAGCGTGATCCGCGATGCCCTTGGCGAGCACGTCTACTCAAACTTCGTGCGGGCCAAGCAAATCGAATGGAAGTGCTATTCAGCGCGGGTCCATCAGTGGGAACTGGATGAGTACCTACTGTGTACGTGATTCTGCGTGAGGCTTACATTACGTCGGAGGTGAATCTATGTGTGGTATAGTAGGCTACGTTGGTAGGACTACCGCAGTCCAGCCGCTGCTTAAGGGCTTGAAAAAACTAGAATACCGGGGATATGATTCGGCGGGCATTGCAGTCGTGGAGCCGCATCTGCAAGTATATAAGACCCAAGGCAGGATCGCTGACTTGGAGGCGCTGTTCACGAAAGGCGTTCCCCAGGGGACACTGGGCATCGGCCACACTCGGTGGGCGACCCACGGCCAGCCTTCATGGGAAAACGCGCACCCCCACTGCGACTGCTCTGAGGAGATCGCAGTTGTGCATAACGGCATTATTGAGAACTATCTTGAACTCAGAAAGGAGCTGGAAGCGGAAGGTCACGTCTTTCGCTCTGAAACGGACACCGAAGTTGTCAGCCATCTAGTTGAAAAGTACTACGAAGGAGATTTGGGCTGTGCAGTGCAAGCTGCGATAGCTCAGCTAATAGGATCCTACGCACTGGCCGTCGTCTCCAGCCGTCATCCAAATGAGCTGATCGCGGTTCGTCAAGATTCACCTTTGGTGATTGGAGTGGGCGAGGAAGAGTACATTCTCGCTTCAGATGTTCCCGCACTGCTAGACTTCACCCGTACTGCCTGGGTGTTGGATGATGGGCAGGTGGCTAGGATAACAAGGGAGTCCGTAGTTGTTTTTGACCAGCACGGTGAACAGCAAAAACCGCAGACTATTCGCATCAACTGGGATCCCGTCCAGGCGGAAAAGGAGGGCTATGCCCATTTCATGCTCAAGGAGATCCATGAGCAGCCGCGGGCAATCAGGCAGACTCTCGCAGGCAGGCTTGGGGTTCGGGGGAATTTGCAGTTGGCAGAAGAGATTCCAGCCGACCTTCTCCACGGGATCACAGATGTGCATTTAATCGCCTGTGGCACGGCGTACCATGCTGCCTTGTACGGCGCCTATCTGCTTCAGGATTCCACAGATCTTCAGGTCCATGCCGAGTTAGCGTCTGAGTACCGCTACAAAAGAGTCAGGGTCGATGATCGCACACTCGCCATCGCGATTAGTCAGTCTGGCGAAACAGCGGATACGCTCGGAGCCATACGCAAAGCTAAGGCGGCCGGAGCGCGCATTCTCGCCATCACCAACGTTGTGGGATCCACTTTGGCACGTGAAGCAGATGCAGTGATGTACACGCACGCGGGTCCCGAGATTGCGGTGGCCTCGACAAAAGCGTATACAGCGCAGCTGTGCTGCTTGGGCCTGCTTGCTGCTTACGTACAGCTGCACTTGAGAGGGGCCTATGACCCCGAACTACTCCGGCAGCTGCTGGAGATTCCGGATCAAATGGCCTCTATTCTCCAAGCCTGCGAAGAACGGGTTAAGGAGTATGCAGGGCAGCGCCTTGCAGCTGCGAGCGACACTTTCTACTTGGGGCGGGGACTGGACTTGGCCTCCGCCATGGAAGGGCAGCTCAAGCTCAAAGAAATCGCCTATGTTCACGCGGAGGCTCTGCCTGCTGGAGAGCTCAAGCATGGCACCTTAGCGTTGATCGAGCCAGGCGTTCCCATAGTAGCCCTGGCCACTCAACCCCATCTCTTGGATAAACTCCTCAGCAACCTGAGGGAAGTAAAGGCAAGGAACGGCGAGGTTTTCTTGATCGCGATGGATGGCGAACGGGATTATTCCCAAACAGCAGACGAGGTTCTCCTGGTTCCACCGACTCACCCCATGCTAGCTCCGCTGCTCACGGCTCTTCCTATGCAACTGATGGCGTACTATGCGGCCACTGCCCGAGGACATGATGTAGATAAGCCTCGGAATCTCGCCAAGAGTGTCACCGTGGAGTAAACGGGTTTCGCACCTGAAAAAGTATGACGAAACGAAGAGAGCCCCATTCCTTATCTGGAGTGGGGCTCCCGTGTGTTCAAGACCGCTTATCCAATTTCTCGTTACTGCTCATACAAGTTCAGCACGGTACCGTCCTCAAAGGTTGCTTCGTACACCCAGGCGTATACGTTCGCAACCCCAGAGATTCCCTGCAGCGACAAAACATACGACTGTTTGTCACGCGGCGCCAAGTTGGCTTCAGACACTTCTCTGGTTAACTGGTAATCGCCGAGGTAGGCCACTCGTTCTCCGTCGCCGTTCGTCAGCAGGAGCTTAACACGGAAATCCGTTACCTTTTTCCCCGCAGTGTTGAATACTTGGAGCCTTACGTTCTTACCTCCTGCTCCATCATCAAGCAGCTCCGCTCCCACCACGCCGACCACGAAATCGACAACCTTGATTCTCATCCTGTCGAGCTCAGACCTACTTGGGCTGATCACCAGCGCATCTACATAGTACGACCCTGGTTCGTTAGGGGCCTGCCAGATGACTCTGTCGTTGTGCCGGTGGACGATCCTGCCGCCGTACGTCGAGAACCGAATCTCCACCTCCTGATCAGCTGCTATGGCGATGTCAGCATAGCTGTTCACGTTCGCAACTCGATCATACTCAACCCTGACATTGGGGTAACTGCCGAAACCGCAATGCACACACCCGACTAAAAGCACTACCATGGACAATAATGGGATCAATCTGCGCATCCTATCAACACCTTTCTATCGTCAGAGCCAAAACGCTGTCAATATTCTAGATTGCCGCCAT
>DURH01000031.1 GCA_012837385.1 Bacillota bacterium | reverse complement strand
TGGCGACAACACCAGGCTGAACGCCGAACTGATTACACCCATCGCCATGGAAGAAGGACTGCGCTTCGCTATCCGTGAAGGCGGCCGTACAGTTGGCGCTGGCGTTGTAACCAAGATTGTCGAATAGTTAGAGCTTTAATCTTCCACGAGAGTGGTCGTGCTGTGATAAATGGTACTGTACCGGATCGGGAAAAGTGATCCGCAGGATTGCTTTTCCCATTCGGCTGTCTAAAAACAACTTGCGATGATGTGGAAGGTTGCGTAATCAATTGACCAGATCAATTGCGCTCAAAGGTAAGCCTGCCTTGCCAGTTGATTATGCAGTTTGCTGATGAAGGAAAAGCACAGTGATGGTTCGCTTGCCCACCGCAAACTGCATGGGTCGATGCCTTTACGGGAATTTTCACTGAGTATGTTCGTCTAATCGAGCGAAAGGATTGATTTTCTTGGCTAAACAGAGAGTAAGAATTAGACTCAAGGCGTTTGATCACAAAATCCTGGATAGTTCTGCAGCAAAAATCGTTGACACTGCGAAACGAACCGGGGCGACGGTTTCGGGACCCATCCCCTTACCAACAGAGAAAAACATTTTTACCGTTCTGCGTTCTGTGCACGTGCACAAAGACTCTCGTGAACAGTTCGAAATGAGGACGCACAAACGCTTGATCGACATTCTGGATCCCAATCCCAAGACGGTGGATGCGTTGATGCGTTTAGATTTACCTGCTGGTGTAGATATCGAGATCAAGATTCAAGATTAATGGGGACCAGTGGGAGCAATATTAGGGGGTGCGAAAATGGCCAAAGGTATTCTAGGTAAGAAATTGGGAATGACCCAGATTTTCAATGCAGATGGATTGCTGATCCCCGTAACCGTCATCGAAGCTGGCCCATGTACCGTAGTGCAGAAGAAGACTCTGGAGAACGATAAGTATCTTGCAGTACAGCTGGGTTTTGGTGAACGGCGGGAGAGGCTGTTTAATAAGCCGGAAGCAGGTCACTTCGCTAAGGCGCAAGTGAAGCCCCGGAGATATCTGCGGGAGATCCGCTTTCAGGCAAATGATGATTTTGCCAATTTGAATGTAGGTGACTCTGTTGACGTGAGCATTTTCAGCGAAGGCGAGAAAGTGGACGTCACAAGCACCAGCAAAGGTAAGGGTTTTCAAGGTTCCATTAAGCGTCACAATCAGAGCCGGGGACGCATGAGCCACGGTTCCAAATACCACCGCCGCGTAGGTTCGCTGGGTTCAGTTGGTCCAGCCCGGGTATTCAAAGGGCGCAAGCTGCCTGGCCGCATGGGTGGAGACCGGGTAACTATTCAGAATCTAGAAGTAGTCAAAGTCGATCCTGACCGCAATCTGCTCTTAGTCAAGGGTTCGGTACCAGGAGTTAAAGGTAGTCTAGTCATTATACGCGATGCAGTAAAGGCGTAGAGTTTGAGGAAGAGAGGAGGCTGCAATCATGCCGAAAGTGGCCGTTTACAACATGGAAGGCAAGCAGGTTGGTGAATTAGAACTCAACGATGCGATTTTCGGGGTCGAGGTGAATCAAGACCTCATGCATAAGGCAGTTCTCAGCCAGTTGGCTAATCGCCGGCAGGGTACTGCGTCAGTGAAGACGCGGGGACTGGTTTCGGGAGGCGGACGTAAACCCTGGAGACAGAAGGGAACCGGACGGGCCCGTCAAGGCAGCATTCGGTCGCCCCAATGGGTTGGTGGCGGCGTAGTATTCGGGCCTACGCCTCGGGATTACTCGTTCCGTCTGCCTAAAAAAGCACGCCGGGCTGCGTTGAAATCTGCCCTCAGTGCTAAGGCAGCTGCTGGTAATATCGTGGTTTTGGATCAGCTGACTGTCAGGGAGCCCAAGACGAAGGTAATGGCCGGCGTATTTAAGGCTCTTGATGTACGGAAGCCGCTCTTGGTCACCGCGGAGTGGGATAAAAATGTGGAGCTGTCTGTCCGCAATATTCCCGGCGCAGTGTTAGCCAAGTCTGTGGGATTGAACGTGTACGACGTCCTGAACAGTGAGAAACTGGTCATGACTAAGGATGCTGTTGCTAGGTTAGAGGAGGTGCTTGGATAATGGATGCTCGTGATATCATCAAACGGCCTATTGTGACAGAGAAGAGCACCGACTTAATGGCTGAGAGCAAGTATACTTTTGAAGTAGATATTCGAGCCACCAAGCTGCAGATCAAAGCCGCTGTAGAAGAGATTTTTGGTGTCAAAGTCCAGAAGGTAAATACTTCTCGCGTGAAGGGTAAACTGCGCAGGATGGGACGCCATGAAGGTTACACATCCGACTGGAAAAAAGCTGTGGTAACCCTGCAGCCGGGTCACAGCATTGAGGTATTTGGTGGATTTTAAGGAGGGACGGACAAGTGGCTATTAAGAAATTTAAGCCGACCACTCCGGGGCGTCGCAACATGACCGGTTATACCTTCGAGGAGATTACCAAGAAGGAACCTGAGAGAGCACTAGTCGTATCTCTCAATTCGACCGGTGGACGTAATGCTGGGGGGCGCATCACTGCCCGTCACAGAGGTGGCGGACATAAACGGAAGTACCGCATTATCGACTTTAAGCGCAACAAAGATGGAGTCCCGGCAAAAGTGGCTGCCATCGAGTACGATCCTAATCGCTCAGCAAGAATTGCATTACTGCACTACCTAGATGGAGAAAAGCGCTACATTCTAGCTCCTGTGGGATTGAACGTAGGGGATATGGTTGAATCAGGCCCAGATGCCGATATTAAGCCTGGCAACGCTCTGCCCCTTGAGAACATCCCAGTAGGTGCCATTGTCCACAATATTGAGCTGCAGCCAGGCAAGGGCGGACAGATGGTTCGTTCTGCAGGTGGAGCTGCACAGCTTATGGCTAAGGAAGGGAAGTATGCCACACTGAGGCTCCCCTCCGGCGAGTTCCGCATGGTACTGCAGGTTTGCCGTGCCACAATTGGCCAGGTTGGCAATGTGGAACATGAGAACATGGTAGTTGGCAAGGCCGGACGGTCTCGCTACCTCGGTAAAAGGCCCCATGTTCGCGGCGTAGCCATGAACCCAGTGGACCACCCCCATGGCGGCGGCGAGGGCCGGGCTCCTGTGGGTATGCCTGGACCAGTTACTCCTTGGGGTAAACCAGCGCTTGGACGACGCACTCGTGGAAAGAAGGCAAGCGATCGCCTGATCGTAAGGCGTCGCAAGAGATAACTAAGGTTCTCTACGGGGAGGTGTAGTAATGAGCAGATCGTTGAAGAAGGGCCCTTTCGCTGATGCCCACCTTCTCAAGAAGGTTAGGGAGATGAACGAAACGGGCGAAAAGAGAGTGATCAAGACCTGGTCGAGACGCTCGACAATTTTCCCGGACATGGTTGGACACACCATCGCTATTCACGATGGGCGTAGGCATGTTCCGGTATATATTACGGAAGAAATGGTCGGTCATAAGCTAGGCGAATTTGCCCCAACCCGTACGTTCCGGGGGCATGCCGGTGAAAGATCGTCAGGCAGATAAGCAGAACGGGGTGATAAACGATGGAAGCGAGAGCAGTTGCTAGGCATATACGAATTTCACCACGCAAAGCGCGCCAAGTAATTGACTTAATTCGCGGTAAAGATGTGGAGGAGGCGCTGGCCATACTGAGGTTCATGCCCAAGGGAGGTTCCCCTGTGGTAGAAAAGACTCTGCGCAGCGCAATGGCGAACGCCGAGAACAATCTCGACATGGATGTGGACTCCTTGTACGTGGCCGAATGCTATGTGGACCAGGGTCCAACCCTGAAAAGGATTAGACCCCGGGCTCGAGGCATGGCTGACCGCATTCGTAAACGCACAAGTCATATTACTGTGATTTTGCGGGAAAGGGAGGGATAAGCGCGTGGGTCAAAAAGTACACCCGGTAGGGTTTAGACTTGGTATTGTCAAGGACTGGGACAGCAAATGGTACGCCAACAAGCTGGATTACGCTGATCTCTTACACGAAGACTTGATGCTGAAAAAGCACATCAAGCAGCGTTTTTACCAGGCTGGCGTTTCTAAGGTAGAAATCGAAAGGGCTGCCAACCGCGCGAAGATTACAATTCATACAGGCAGGCCCGGGATGATTATTGGACGCGGCGGCACAGAGGTTGATAAACTGCGTAAGGATCTTGAGGAAATGACTGGCCGCCAGATTCAGATTAATATTGTGGAGATTAAGACTCCTGAAACAGACGCCCAGCTCGTGTCCGAAAGCATTGCCTTTGCTTTGGAAAGACGTATTTCTTTCCGCAGGGCTATGCGCCAGGCCCAGCAGCGCGCCATTCGCCTTGGTGCTAAGGGTATTAAGGTGGCCGTCTCTGGCCGTTTGGGCGGTGCAGAAATTGCACGTACAGAGTGGAGTCCAGAAGGTTCAATTCCCCTCCACACCCTGAGAGCCGATATTGACTACGGATTTGCGGAAGCAAATACCACTTTCGGTAAGATTGGGGTCAAGGTGTGGATCTACCATGGTGAGATCCTGCCTGAATCCACCGTCCAGAAAAAGGACAAAGGGGGCGAATAGGGTGCTTATTCCAAAGAGAGTTAAGTATCGTAGAGTCCACCGCGGTCGGATGACTGGTGTTGCCATGAGGGGCTCAGAAGTTACCTTCGGCGAATTCGGCCTCCAGGCTTTGGAACCAGGGTGGATTAAGAATACACAGATTGAAGCAGCCCGTGTTGCCATGACCCGCCATATTCGGAGAGGCGGAAAGGTTTGGATCCGGATTTTCCCCGACAAACCGGTAACGCAGAAACCAGCTGAAACCCGTATGGGTTCCGGTAAGGGTGCTCCCGAACACTGGGTAGCAGTGGTAAAACCTGGGCGAATAATGTTCGAGATTGGCGGCGTTTCTGAGGAGTTAGCTCGTGAGGCTCTGCGTTTAGCCGCTCACAAGCTGCCTATTAAGTGCAAGTTCGTATCTCGGACAGTAGCAGGTGGTGACGCAAATGAAGGCTAAAGATATTCGCAATCTATCCGCAAACGAGCTGGAAGCTAGATTAGGTGAGTTGAAGGAAGAGCTCTTTAACCTCAGGTTTCAACTGGCTACTGGGCAATTAGATAACCCCATGCGCATCAGTGCCGTGCGTAAGGACATTGCACGGGTGAAGACTGTCATGCGTGAACGGGAACTAAACATCAGGCAGGCTTAGGTCCCTGATCCAGGAAGGGAGGAACGCAGGTGGACAACGAGAGAAAGATGAGAAGGACTCGAGTGGGAGTCGTCGTCAGTGATAAAATGGACAAAACTGTTGTGGTGTCTGTGGAGCGGATTATTCGTCATCCCCTTTATGGTAAGATTCTGCGCAGAACCGCCACCTTTAAGGCACACGATGAAGCGAACGAGTGTGCAGTAGGAGATCGGGTGCGCATTATGGAGACCAGACCCCTGAGTAAGCAGAAACGCTGGCGGGTAGTGGAAATCGTCGAAAAGGCCCGTTAGTTTAACAATCTAGGTGAGGGAAGGAGGAGCTCATATGATCCAGCAAGAGAGTCGTTTAAAGGTTGCTGACAACACCGGTGCTAGAGAGCTTCTATGCATACGAGTTCTAGGCGGCTCTAAGCGGCGTTATGCCCAGGTGGGCGATGTGATCATTGCTACAGTTAAACACGCAGCTCCTGGTGGCGTCGTTAAAAAAGGCGATATTGTGAAAGCTGTCATCGTAAGGACGAAAAAACAGTATGGCCGTGCCGATGGTTCTTACATTCGGTTCGATGAGAATGCAGCTGTTATCATAAACGATCAGAACAATCCGAGAGGGACCCGTATCTTTGGCCCTGTGGCTAGGGAACTGCGGGAAAAAGATTTCATGAAGATCGTCTCTCTGGCTCCTGAAGTTCTCTAGAAGAAAGGAGGATGGAGAATGGCTAAAATTCATGTCAAGCGCGGCGATACGGTAGCAGTGATTTCCGGAGAGGACAAAGGCAAGAGAGGCAAGGTGCTGGAAGTCCTCACCCAACAGGGCCGGGTTATCGTAGACGGCGTTAACATTCAAAAGAAACACACCAGGCCTACTCAGACCAATCCGCAAGGGGGCATTATTGACAAGCCTGGACCAATCGATGCTTCTAATGTTGCCCTAGTCTGCCCCAGCTGCAAGGGTCCTACCAAGGTGAGACGCGAGCGGACAGCTGATGGGAAACTGGAGCGTCAATGCAAGAAATGCGGGAGAACTATCAACTAAGTATTGACTGCATCTGTTTGAAAAGGGGGGAGTTGTCTTGGCACGATTCAAGGAAAAATACCAAACTGAAGTGGTACCTGCGCTCATGGAACGCTTTGGATACAAGAACGTTATGGAGGTACCCAAGTTTGATAAAGTAGTTTTAAATATAGGTGTGGGCGAAGCAGTGCAGGATCCAAAGGCACTGGAAGCAGCCGCCCGTGACTTAGAAATCATCTCTGGTCAAAAGCCGATTATCACCTATGCCAAGAAATCGGTTGCTGCCTACAAGCTCCGCGCCGGAATGGCCATTGGCTGCAAGGTTACTTTGCGTGGAGAGCGCATGTATGAGTTTCTCGATCGCTTAATCAGCATTGCGCTGCCCCGCATCAGAGACTTCCGCGGTGTTTCTGAGAAGTCCTTTGACGGGCGCGGCAACTACAGTCTAGGTTTGCGTGAACAACTGGTGTTCCCAGAAATCGAGTATGACAAGATCGACAAGGTAAGAGGTCTCATGGTTACCATCGGTACCACGGCTGAGACTGACGAGGAAGCGTACGAACTCTTGAAGCTCATGGGTATGCCGTTTAGAAGCTGAGAGGAGAGATAGTGTGGCGAAGAAGTCAATGATCATCAAGGCGCAGCGCCAACCGAAGTATCAAGTGCGCCGAGTTAATCGTTGTAGAATTTGCGGGCGTCCCCGTGGTTACATGCGCCGTTTTCAAATGTGCCGTGTATGCTTCCGGAAATATGCTAATGAAGGGCAGATTCCAGGAGTAACAAAAGCCAGCTGGTAGGGATGGCTCATCCGAAAGGAGGTTTCCTGTATGGTAATGACAGATCCAATCGCGGATATGCTCACACGGATTCGGAATGCAAGTTCCGTGAAGCACGAATCGGTAGATATACCCCGGTCCAAGCTGAAGGAAGAGTTGGCTCGTATCCTGAAGGACGAGGGTTTTATTAAGGAATATAAGGTTATCGAAGACAACAAGCAGGGAATGATTCGCATTTACCTCAAGTATGACCCGGCACATGGTGCGGTGATCAAGGGGATTAAGCGGATCAGCAAGCCCGGCTCCAGAGTCTACGCCGCTAAGGAAGAGGTGCCTAGAGTACTGGGCGGACTTGGTGTGGCTATTCTTTCCACTTCGAAAGGGATTGTCACTGACCGAGTTGCTCGTAAAGAGGGCATAGGCGGGGAAGTAATTTGCTACGTGTGGTAAAGGAGGGAAGTTAGATGTCCAGAATCGGAAGATCTCCCATTCAGGTTCCTGCTGGCGTTGAGATCAAGATCAACGGCAACGTGATTGAAGTCAAAGGGCCAAAAGGGCAGTTAACAAGGGAATTCCATCCAGAGATGCAGGTTGAACTGCAGGATGGCGTGATCACTGTGACCAGGCCCAGCGACGAAAAAGAGCATCGCTCCCTCCATGGCTTGACCCGCACACTTATTGCTAATATGGTTAAAGGCGTAACGGAGGGATTCACCCGGAATCTGGAAATTGTTGGGGTAGGATACAGAGCAGCGAAGCAGGGGAACAAGTTGGTGCTGTCACTAGGCTACTCTCACCCCATCGAAGTAGACCCAGCTCCAGGTATAGAAATTGAAGTTCCCACACCGACCAAGATCAGTGTCAAGGGTATTGACAAGGAACTGGTTGGTCAAACGGCAGCCAATATTCGCGACTTCAGAAGACCAGAGCCTTACTTGGGTAAAGGTATTCGCTACGAAGGCGAAAAAGTGCGCCGCAAAGCAGGTAAGGCAGGTAAAGCTTAGAGCTTAAAGGAGGGTAATAGATGGCCAAGTTTAATCGGCGTGAAGCCAGGGAAAAAAGGCATCAGCGCTTGAGAAAGCGTGTTATCGGAACGCCTGAGCGCCCACGGCTGAATGTATACCGCAGTTTGCACCATATTCACGCCCAAATCATCGATGACAGCATCGGACATACTTTGGTGTCCGCCTCCACTGTAGAGCCTGAATTACGTGCTAAATTGGGATCCACAGGGAACAAAGAAGCGGCCAAAGAAATCGGGCGTGTCATTGCCCAGCGTGCGAAGGAAAAGGGCATTTCGAAAGTTGTATTTGATCGCGGCGGCTACATCTATCACGGCAGGATCGCCTCGTTGGCTGATGGTGCCCGTGAAGGTGGCCTGGAATTCTAGGTGCAAGGGAGGGAAACGAACTTGTCAAAACGAACTGAAACAAGTGGGGTAGAGCTGCAAGAACGCTTGGTAAACATCAATCCTGTCTCCAAGACTGTTAAGGGTGGACGGACCCGTTCCTTCAGCGCCTTAGTAGTGGTGGGAGATGGCAACGGCCGGGTAGGTGCTGGGCTTGGCAAAGCCAAGGAGGTACCCGAGGCAATCCGCAAGGCTACTGAAGAGGCCAAGAGGAATATGATTACAGTGCCAATTGTGGGAACCACCATCCCCCATGCCGTTACACAAACCTATGGAGGTGCCAGGGTACTGCTGAAACCAGCTTCTGAAGGTACAGGAGTAATTGCTGGCGGTGCAGTCCGTGCCGTTATGGAATCGGCAGGTGTGCGCGATGTTTTGACCAAGTCTTTGGGATCCGCTAACCCCATTAACGTTGTCAGAGCAACAATTGAGGGACTGAAAAGCCTGAGAACGGTGGAAGAAGTAGCCCGGCTTCGCGGGAAAAATCCTGGGGAAATCTTAGGTTAGGGGGCGAATGTTGTGGCAAAGTTGAAGATAACTTACAGAAAGAGCGCGATCGGTTACGCTCAAGATCAAAAAGACACAGTTGCAGCCCTTGGTTTGAAAAAGCTGGGCACATCTGTTGTCCATGACGACAGCCCCGCCATTAGGGGTATGATTCACAAAGTAAGACACTTGGTGGAAGTGGAAGAACTAGACCAGTAAGAGGGGGTGTAAGTGTGCGGCTTCATGAACTCAAACCCGCAGAAGGCAGCAGGCATAGACGCAAGAGAGTAGGCCGCGGCATGGCTTCTGGCTTGGGCAAAACGTCCGGTCGTGGTCATAAGGGCCAGGGGCAGCGCTCCGGGGGCGGAAAAGGCCACTACTTTGAAGGTGGTCAGACTCCTTTAGTCAGACGGATGCCCAAACGCGGTTTCAAAAATGTGCTGGGGAAAGTCTACACCGAAGTCAAGTTAGAAGACTTGAATCGGTTCGCACCGGGTACAGTTGTCACTCCTGAACTCTTAGTTGAATCTGGCCTTGTGAAGAAAGTCCAGGATGGGATAAAGATCCTCGGCAACGGCGAGATCAATCAAGCGTTAACGGTGCAGGCTCATCGTTTTACAAATTCGGCAGCAGCCAAGATTCAAGAGGCTGGCGGCAAAGTTGAGGTGATCTAGTTGCTAGCTGCATTAAGAAATGCGATCAGGATCCCCGATTTGCGAAAGAAGCTCCTGTACACCGCTGCCCTGTTGGCAGTGTACCGGATCGGCGCTTTTGTTCCGGTTCCAGGGGTGAACGCAGTAGAGTTAGCCCGGCAACTGGGAGTTGATGGAGGAAACATCTTCGGGTTCCTGAACCTATTTACCGGGGGCGCCTTAGAAAGATTTACCGTTTTTGCACAGGGCGTCAGCCCTTACATTACTGCCTCCATTGTGATGAACCTCTTGACCATCGTCATCCCAAGTTTGGAGCAGTTGCAGAAGGAAGGCCCTGAGGGCCGCAAGGTTATTGCCCAGTACACAAGGTATGCAACGGTAGTGTTAGCCTTTGTCCAGGCCTTTGGTACCACCATTATGGCCAGGAACTGGGGCGTGACATCCAACCCGACCTTTTTCGGCTTAGCATTGATCATGCTCACCTTGACCGCAGGTACCATGTTCACCATGTGGTTAGGTGAGAAGATTACTGAGAAAGGCATTGGCAATGGAATCTCTCTGCTCATCTTCGTCAACATTGTGGCTGCTATGCCCACCACTTGGGCAAATGCATTTCGTGCTGCGGCCGCAGGTCAGCTCCATGTCATCAGCCTCATTGTCTACCTGTTGATCACCGTAGCGGTGATTGCTGCTGTAGTCATGATTACAAAGGGCGAGCGCAGAGTACCAGTTCAATACTCCAAGCGTGTCGTGGGGCGCAGAATGTACGGTGGCCAGTCCACACACATTCCTTTGAAGGTGAACCAAGCAGGAGTTATTCCGGTCATCTTCGCCTCGTCAGTGCTGACGTTCCCCCTGACTTTGGCTCAGTTCATTCCAGGGGTTAAGGCCTTTGTAGATCGGTGGCTGGACTACGGCACTTTTGGGTACAATGTGTTGTATGTAATTCTTGTGCTCTTCTTCACTTATTTTTATACCGCAGTAACCTTCAATCCTGGAGAGGTTGCTACGAACATGAAGAAAAACGGGGGTTTCATTCCTGGCCTCCGTCCGGGCAAGCCCACTGCAGACTACATGGATCGGATTCTCACCAGAATCACACTGCCTGGAGCCATTTTCCTGGCGGTTATAGCTGTCTTGCCCTTTGTGGTAGCTGCAGTGACCAGGATCCCTTCGAACATCCTCTTTTTCGGAGGAACAGGTACCTTGATTATGGTTGGTGTAGCTCTTGACACCATGCAGCAAATCGAGGCCCATCTGCTCATGAGGCATTACGAAGGTTTCCTGAAGTAAAAAGGAGGATAAGCACATGCGTTTGGTGTTGCTGGGCTTGCCGGGAGCGGGCAAGGGCACGCAGGGGGATCGGATTGCCGTGAAGTACGGCATTCCCCATATTTCCTCAGGCAGCCTGATCCGCGAAGTGGTGGCGTCAGGAAGCGAAGTCGGCAGGGAGGTTGACTCGTACACCAGGAAGGGCGAGTTGATTCCAGATGAACTCGCTATGCAGATGGTCTATGAGCGCATCAGCAAGCCGGATTGTGCTAAGGGGTGGATCCTAGACGGGTTTCCCCGCACTGTGCTCCAGGCTAGAGCTCTAGATCAGCGCCTCGCCCAGATCGGCCTCGATGTGCAAATGGCCTTTGACATCCGCATCACGTATCAAGAAGCAATCGAAAGGATTGCCAAGAGGCGGATGTGCAGTAAGTGCGGAGCGGTCTATCATCTCGAGCATTACCGGTCCCGTGACATGAGTGTGTGCGACAACTGCGGCGGAGAGCTGTACCGCCGCACCGATGATACCGAAGAGACTGCCCGCACCAGGCTTGTTGTGTACATGAGGCAGACCCACCCTGTCCTCCATTACTACAGTATGGATGGCCGGCTGTACAGCATCAATGGAGTGCGACCGATTGATGAGGTGTTTGCTGATTTGGACCATTACCTGCAGCGGTTGGCGCCAGCGGAGAGTGTTGGTGATGCCCTATGATCATTCTCAAATCCGCTGAGGAAATCCAAACCATGCGGCGCGCGGGGAGGGTGGTAGCCCAGGCCCACGCCCTAGTGCGCGAACTGGTCAAGCCCGGAATCACCACTTGGGACTTAGATAGGGCAGTTGAAGAGTTTTTGATGAAGCAGAACGCGGTTCCAGCATTCAAAGGTTATCATGGGTATCCCGCTTCCATTTGCGCATCCGTCAACGAAGTGGTTGTGCATGGAATTCCCAGCAGGGAAGTTGTTTTGGAAGAGGGATCCATTGTCAGCATCGACATTGGGGCATTTGTAGATGGTTTTTGCGGTGACAGTGCCTGGACCTATCCCGTGGGCAATGTGGCCCCTGAGGTTCAAAGGCTGCTCACTGCAACAGAAGAAGCATTGTTCTTAGGTATCGATGAAGCTCGAGTTGGTAACCGCCTTTCTGATATTTCCCACGCTGTGCAGAAGCATGTTGAAGAGCAGGGATTCTCTGTGGTCCGCGATTATGTGGGACATGGAATTGGACGGGAAATGCACGAAGCGCCACAGATTCCGAATTTCGGCCCTCCAGGGAGGGGCCCACGTTTGAAGTCAGGGATGACTTTGGCCATCGAGCCCATGGTGAATGTGGGTGGATACCATGTGGAGGTATTGACTGATAATTGGACGGTTGTGACACGGGACAAGTGTTGGTCAGCTCATTTTGAACACACGGTTGCTGTCACTGACGAAGGCCCCGTGATTCTTACGGTCTTGTAGGAGAGATGAAATGAGGCTTTTGGAAGTCGGACAATTAGTAACGTCAAAACGGGGTAGAGACTTAGGAAGAAAGTATGTGGTGGTCCGATTCTATGATGACAAGCATGTGGAAGTGGCCGATGGCCTGCTGCGCAAGGTCAACCGCACCAAACGCAAGAATGTGAAGCACCTTCTGGTGCACCAGGCTAAACTGGAGCAGGGACGTTTGGATGATAAAGCCATTCGCGCCTTCATAGAACGGCACAGCAGTGTGGAGGAAGTGAGAGAGGAGGTTTTGCAGGATCATGGCCAAGGATGATGCCATTGAAGTTGAAGGTACGGTAATTGAACCATTGCCAAATGCCATGTTTCGTGTAGAATTAGAGAATGGGCATAAAGTTCTAGCCCATATCTCCGGCAAGATGCGGATGAACTTCATCCGAATTCTGCCAGGTGATAGAGTGACGGTAGAACTATCTCCCTACGATTTGACCAGGGGAAGAATCACGTACCGCAAAAAATAGTCTAGGACACAGCAGTGTCCAGTGCGGCGTAAGAAGGGGGCGCTAGACAATGAAGGTGAGACCTTCTGTCAAACCAATGTGCGAGAAATGCAAAATTATCCGGCGCAAAGGCCGCGTAATGGTAATTTGCGAGAATCCAAGGCATAAGCAAAAACAAGGATAACAAACGAGGGGGTGTCCAGATAGATGGCACGTATAGCAGGTGTAGATTTACCACGCGATAAGCGGGTAGTAATCGGCCTCACCTACATTTTTGGTATTGGCCGGAGTACTGCCGAGAAAATCATTGAGATCTGCGGAATCGATCCTAATACCCGTGTGCGCGACCTTACTGAGGATCAAGCCAACCAAATCCGCGAGATCATTGAAAAGCAATTCCTAGTTGAGGGCGACCTTCGCCGTGAAGTCAACATGAATATCAAGAGACTGCGGGATATCGGCTGCTACCGCGGCTTGCGTCACCGCAGAGGACTTCCTGTTCGCGGACAGCGCACTAAGACCAACGCGAGAACGCGTAAGGGTCCAAAACGCGTTGCAGGTAAGAGAAGATAGGCTGGATTGAAAGGAGGAGAGCCACATGGCAAGACCACGAGGTAGAGGTCAACGGCCACGCCGTAGAGAAAGAAAGAATATACCTGTCGGTATAGCTCATATTCGTTCGACTTTTAACAACACCATCGTCACCATTAGCGATCCCCAAGGAAACGTGATTTCTTGGGCCAGCGCTGGTAATGCCGGGTTCAAAGGTTCGCGGAAAGGTACTCCCTTTGCAGCAGGATTAGCTGCTGAGCAGGCAGCATCCGCCGCTATGGATCATGGAGTACGCGAGGTTAGTGTATACGTGAAGGGGCCCGGGGCAGGAAGGGAAGCAGCAATTCGCTCTCTCCAAGCTGCTGGACTTGAGGTGACCACTATCAAGGACGTAACCCCCATTCCTTATAACGGTTGTCGTCCACCGAAACGACGCAGAGTATAATTAGTTCGGCCCATGCGTTCGCAAAGGAGGGTGCAGGAACTATGATTGAAATAGAAAAGCCAAGAATTGAGAAGGTAGAGCTGACGGACAACTATGGCAAATTTGTCGTAGAACCGTTGGAGCGCGGGTACGGCCTTACATTAGGCAACGCCCTGCGCAGAATCTTGCTCTCGTCGCTTCCGGGCACCGCAGTTACTTCTGTCCACATTGATGGAGTATTACACGAATTCTCCACCATTGAAGGCGTTGTGGAAGACACCGTTGATATAGTGCTTAACTTGAAAAAGCTGCTAGTAAAGCTGCACACTGATGAGCCCGTTACCATTAGGGTTGAGGCAGATGAACCCGGTCCGCTTTTGGCCGGGCACATTTCCACTGATCCCAGTGTGGAGATCTTGAATCCTGATTTGGTTATCGCGACCTTACAGGAAGGTGCCGAACTCAAGATGGATATAACCGTGGCCAAGGGTAGGGGCTATGTCAGCGCCGAGCGCAACAAGCGCCCTGAACATCCCATCGGCCTGATCCCAGTGGACTCTATCTTCACGCCCGTTACCAAAGCTGTTTATACAATTGAGGATACACGGGTTGGGCAGATTACTGACTACGACCGTTTGGTCCTGGAGGTGTGGACTAACCGCACCATTGCCCCGGACAGCGCCGTAAGCTTGGCTGCCAAGATTCTGATGGAGCACATCAAACTGTTCACCGATCTCACCGAGAGCGTGGGCAGTGTGGAGATCATGGTAGAAAAAGAAGAAGAGAGTATTGACCGCCTCATGGAGATGACGGTTGAGGAATTGGATCTTTCCGTGCGGTCTTATAACTGTCTCAAGAGAGCTGGCATCAACACAGTTGATGAGCTCATCCGCAAAACTGAAGAAGATATGATGAAGGTGCGCAATCTTGGAAAGAAGTCCCTTGCGGAAATCAAGGAAAAGCTTGCCGAGTTAGGGCTTTCCCTGCGCAAATCTGATGAATGAGGTAGGTGAGCAAGATGAGACTCAGGAAGTTAGGACGGACTTCTGGTCATCGGAGAGCACTGCTCCGTAATCAAGTAACGAGTTTAGTGCTTCACGGCAGGATCGAGACCACCGAGGCCAAAGCCAAGAGCATTAAACCCTTAGCAGATAAAATGGTTACATTAGGGAAGAGGGGAGATCTGGCTGCCCGGAGGCAGGCAGCTGCGTTCTTGCTGGATCCCGCTGCTGTTCGTAAGCTCTTTGACGATGTGGCTCCTCGCTATGCAGAACGCAACGGAGGATACACCAGAATTATCAAAACCGGTGTGCGCCGTGGTGATGCCGCACCGATGGCGATAGTTGAATGGGTCTAGTGTACACGAACAAGGTCGCAGAGGAGCCTCCTCTGCGTTTTCTTTTCTGGGAATCGGGGTGGTGAAATGAAAGGACAACCATTGGTCCGCTTCACTAATGTGAGCTTTGCCTATGCCAAGACTCAGACCAGGGAAGAGTGGCGGGCGCTGGCAGATGTGAACCTGGAGATATATGAAAATGAGTTTGTTGCCGTGCTGGGCCGCAATGGCTCCGGGAAGTCTACGTTAGCGAAGCATGTCAATGCTCTGCTCACTCCCAGCGCAGGGCAGGTTGTGGTGGCTGGCCTGGATACCAGTGTTCCCCAAAATGTCTGGGAGATCCGTCAGAAGGTGGGGATGGTCTTTCAAAACCCCGACAACCAGTTGGTGGCTACCACTGTAGAGGAAGATGTGGCCTTTGGCCCTGAGAACCTGGGGGTTCCTTCCGCGGAAATCCAAAGAAGGGTAACGGAAGCGCTGGAGGCAGTGGATATGCTTCCTTACCGGCTCCATCCGCCCCACCAATTATCAGGTGGGCAGAAGCAGCGGGTGGCTATTGCGGGCATCATCAGCATGCGCCCTAAGTGCATTGTGCTTGATGAACCAACAGCCATGCTGGATCCCGCCGGGCGCCGTGAGGTGATGCACACCATTCATCGCCTGAACAAGGAAGAGGGAATTACCGTTTTGCACATCACTCACCACATGGACGAGGTAATCGGGGCGGATCGGGTGCTGGTTATGGATCAGGGACGCATTGTCTTGGAGGGGACTCCCCGAGAAGTCTTCAGCCAGGCAGAACTCCTCCATGAACTGCACCTCGATGTCCCTCAGGTCACAGACCTGGCTCAGCGCTTGAGAAAACGCGGTCTCTCCATACCTCAGGGGACTTTGACTGTGAATGAAATGGTGATGCATCTATGTCCATCCGATTAGAGAACGTTTCCTACCGTTACCTAGAGGACACTCCCATGGCCAAGGAGGCCATAACTGATGTGACCTTGGAAATCGGAGACGGGGAATTCGTAGGCATTATAGGCCCCACCGGCTCGGGGAAATCAACCTTGATCCAGCACTTCAATGGCCTGCTCCTGCCCTCCTCTGGAAAGGTGTGGGTAGACGGGGTAGACTTGTCTGCCAAAGATACCCAGCTGCGCTTGATCCGCCAAAAAGTGGGTATGGTGTTCCAGTATCCAGAGCATCAACTCTTTGGAGAGACGGTGCTGGAGGATGTGGGCTTCGGTCCGCGGAATGGTGGGCTTTCTGAAGGTCAGGTTGTGGAACGGGTACGCAGGGCCTTGGCCTATGTGGGCCTGGATTTTGAGGAACTCAAGGATCAGTCTCCCTTTGAGTTGAGCGGAGGCCAGAAGAGACGAGTGGCCATTGCTGGGGTATTGGCCATGGAACCTTCCGTGCTTATCTTGGACGAGCCCACGGCTGGCCTAGATCCCAAGGGCCGGGAAGAGATTTTGGACGAAATTGCCGCGCTGCACAAAGAGCGGGGCATTACAGTGATCTTAGTTACCCACAGCATGGAAGATGTGGCGCGCTTGGTGAGCCGCCTCATTGTGATGGAAAAGGGCAAAGTGGCGCTGGACGGAACGCCCCTGGAAGTTTTCAGGCAGGCTGAAACCTTGAAGAGGCTGGGCCTGGGGTTGCCCCAGGTAACAGAACTGATGCATGAGTTGAAGGCCAAAGGCTTAGCTGTAAACACTGATATTCTCACGGTGGAAGCAGCTGAAGAGGAAATTGCCAAAGTAATGGGGTGGCAGACATGAGATTTAAAAACTTAACCATCGGTCAGCACATCCCAGGTGACTCTGTTATCCACCGCTTGGATCCCCGGACCAAGATTTTGGGGACAACTATGCTTATTGTGCTCCTGTTTTCGGTGAACGGGTTTATTGGCTACGGCTTGGCGGCTTTGGCTATTGCAGCTGTCATTCAGGCTTCGGAGCTGCCCTGGCGCTATGTACTCAGGGGTCTGCGGCCCCTCATGGTTATTCTCATCCTCACTGTGAGCCTGAACTTGTTTATGACGGAAGGCGAACCTCTGCTTAGAATCTGGTTTCTGACGGTGACTAAGGAAGGTTTGCTGCGGGGGTTGATGATGGGTGCCAGGCTGGTTCTGCTTATTGCCGGCACTTCCATGCTTACCCTTACCACATCGCCCATCCAGCTCACCGACGGCATTGAAACCCTGCTCAACCCTGCCAGGAAGATTGGGGTTCCCGCCCATGAGCTGGCCATGATGATGACCATCGCCCTGCGTTTTATTCCCACTCTGCTGGAAGAGACGGAGAAGATTATGAAGGCGCAGATGGCTAGGGGCGCCGATTTCCAAAGCGGCAATCTGATGCAGCGAGCCAAAAATTTGATACCCCTCCTGGTCCCCCTCTTTGTCAATGCCTTCCGCCGTGCAGATGACCTGGCCATTGCCATGGAAGCACGGGGCTACAGGGGCGGCGAGGGAAGGACCAAGTTTAGGGAGCTGCGCTTTGGGCGCATCGACGCGGCAGCCATCACCATCGTCATCGCCTTTACTGTAGTGGTTGGGTTTTTCTTCTAGGGAGATGGCTATGAACACCTACGCTCTGGTGGTACAGTATGATGGCACGGACTATGCCGGGTTCCAGGTGCAGCCTCGGCAGCGGACCATCCAAGGGGAATTGGAGAAGGCCCTGAGCAGGCTGGGCCCTGGTAGTATTCGCATTGCCGGTGCAGGCCGGACAGATGCCGGGGTGCACAGCGAAGGCCAAACGGTGAGTTTTCGGGATGACCAGATTACAGTCCCCGTGGAACGTTTGCCCTATGCCTTGAATTCCCTGCTTCCTCCTGATATTCGGGTGGTAAAAAGCTGGTTGGCGCCGCCGGATTTCCATGCCCGGATCAGTGCTGTGCAGAAAACCTACCGTTACCAGGTCTATCAAAGCGAGTTCCCCAATGTTTTTCACCGGCGCTACGCCTGTTGGCTGCGGGAACCCATAGATTGGCAGGCAGTGGAAGAATGCGCCAAAGTCTTTGTGGGCACACTTGATTTTGCTGCCTTTGCCGCCAGCGGAAGCAGTGTGAAAACCACAGTCCGCACTATGCTGGACGTGAGTGTGGAGCACGCGCCGCCCCTCACGCTCTTGCGCTTTACGGCGGATGGGTTCTTGTACAAAATGGTGCGCAACTTGGTGGGTACACTCCTGGATGTGGGTAGGGGCAGGCTGAGTATGGAAGAGGTGTTGACCGTTATGCAGAGCGGGGATCGAACACTAGCCAGTGCCACGGCGCCGCCTCAGGGTTTAGTTTTGGAGAGCGTAAGATATTCTTGACACGCAGCCGCGAGTGTTGTAAAATGAGAGTTGGCGATTTTGCCTTCAAGAGCCATTTTTAGCAGCGTCCAGCCCCGTTCGCTGTTAAGCCAGGCTTTCTGATAAACATAGTTGGATACAAAAGGGGGGAAATCCCGACATGAAAACCTATGCAGCAAACCCACAAGAAGTGGAAAGAAAGTGGTACGTCATTGACGCCGAAGGACAGACTTTAGGACGTTTGGCAACCCAGGTAGCTTCTATTCTCAGAGGTAAGCACAAGCCTATCTTCACTCCACATGTGGACACTGGAGATCACGTGATCATCATCAACGCTGAGAAAATCCATTTAACCGGTAAGAAGCTGCAAAGCAAGAGGTACTACCGGCACAGCGGATATCCAGGCGGGATTAAATCGACAACCGCAGGCGAGCTTTTGAATCGCCATCCTGAAAGGGTCATTAAAGCGGCAGTTTGGGGCATGATTCCCCACAACAAGCTCGGCCGCAAGATGATCAAGAAACTGAAGGTCTATGCTGGCCCTGAGCATCCACATCAAGCTCAGCAGCCCGAGACACTGGTTTTGAAATACTAATGGATATGACCGAAGAACCCTAAGTGAAGGGAGGCAGTCTGAATGAATGTCGCTCGCAAGCCAGAAAGCTATTATGGAACGGGCCGCAGAAAGAAGTCTGTAGCTAGAGTTAGATTACTTCCTGGTAATGGCAGCATTACCATTAACCAAAGATCCATTGACGAATATTTTGGCCGCGCAGTGCTGCGTACCATTGTGCGCCAGCCCTTAGTGCTCACCAACACTGACGGCAAGTACGACGTTATTGTTAACGTCCACGGAGGCGGCACCACTGGTCAAGCAGGAGCTATTCGGCATGGCATCGCCCGCGCTCTCCTCACCGTTGATGAGGATCTGAGGGGAACTCTGAAGAAGGCCGGATTCCTCACCAGAGATCAGCGCATGAAGGAAAGAAAGAAGTACGGCTTAAAGAAAGCCCGGAGAGCACCTCAGTTCTCCAAGCGTTAAGCTCAGCATCGTTCCCCAGACCCTGTGTCTGGGGTTTTTTCTATTCAGGGAGCAGGCCCTAGAGTCTGCTGTCCCTCGCCTTCTTCCTCTGGTGGGGGCATTTCAGGCTCCAAAGGCTGTTCAGGTTCTGGAAGGATGGGCCCAGGTTCCGGTTCCGGAGCAGGTTCCGGCGGCTGTTCAGGCTCAGGCAGTATGGGCCCGGGTTCCGGCTCCGGTTCGGGTTCGGGCTCAGGTTCGGGCTCTGGTTCGGGTTCCGGTTCAGGTTCAGGCTCTGGTTCCGGGACAGCAGGCGGTTCCTGCCTAGGGGCCCTGGGTACAGCAGGAGCTGGAACAGGTTCAGGTTCCGGCTCAGGCGGGATGGCACAAGGAGCCAGCCTTGTTGGTTTGGTGCCAGAGATAAAGGCATCCACTTCCACCTGTGGACAGAGGTCATTGGCTAGAAGGCCGGTAAAGACATCGATTACCACTCCTGTCTCCACATTGGCAGGTACTTCGAATTCTGCCTGCGCCTTTTCCTCGCCTTTTTCAGGATCCTTCGGCTCCAAGATAGCTGCAGCGCCTTCCATAAACTCCAGCCACAGCTGGCCTGCTAGGAGAGGAGGAGTCTCCTCTTCTTGATCAGTTTCTGATGTGAGGAGCATAACTCCGGCTAAAAGCTGGGGAGTGTAACCCACAGCCCACTGCGCTTTGCCGTCTTGGGAACTGCTGGCAGTCAGGGCTGCTGGAAAGCCCAAGTCCAGCTCCCTGATGCTGCCGTACTTGGTGCCAGCTCCGAGCATATCGGTGAGGAGGTAAGCCTCTTGAGCAGACAGAACCTGGGTAGGCGTTCTGGTCTGCTGCTTCAGGACAGTTCTGTTTTCGCTGTCCGCCACTTCTTCAAATCCAGAGACAGGCAGATATTTCCCAGCATTGATTCCAGGCAGAAAGGCTGCAGTGAGTTGGAGCAGTGATAGGCCATCCTTTAGTTCGCCCACGGCCAGGGCCAGGCTTTCCTGGGCTGCTTTGAGGCCCAGGCCTAGTGAGTTGGAGAACTCAGCGAATTTTTCCACGCCTAGTTCGTTGAGCGTCCAGACCGCTGCATTATGCAGATCCATGGCCAGGGCATGCTTCATGGTCACTGTACCCCAATAGCGATCACCCGCATTCTCTACCTGGAAACCATCGAACTCCCGCTGAATATCCTCTACCAGATGGTTCATGGCCCAGTCCTGCTTCAGGCCAGTGGCGTAGATTAGGGGGCGCAGGGTGCTGCCTACCTGTTTTGCTTTGGTGACAGCTAGGTTGGTGCTGTCCTTGAGATAATCCTTTCCGCCCACCATGGCCAAAATGCGGCCGTCGGGGCTGAGGGCCACTAGTGCGCCGTCAAGGGCTGATGCGGAGAGTATCTCCTCCGCCAGCAGCTGCAGATCCCGATTTAGGGTAGTGGTGATGCGCAGGCCGCCTTGGAGGACGCGGTTTTCCCCCAGCTGCTCTGCGAGGAGGTTGCCTAAGTAATCGGAAAAATGATGGGCGTAACCTGGCTCTCTGCGCTCCACATTGAGGGACGCTTGGGCAGCCTGCTGCTCCTGGTTCTTGTCGATCTGGCCGTTCTGCCGCATCTGGGTGAGCACAGAGTTGCGCAGCTCCTTAGCCCTGTCGGGCTGTTTAAAGGGAGAGGCCCCTTCAGGTTCTTGGATTAGGGCTGCCAGGAGGGCACTTTCAGCCAAGTCTATCTCCTGCACGGGCTTGGTGAAGTACGTCTGGCTGGCTGCTTCTACTCCCACCGCTCCTTCGCCGAAATAGGCTTGGTTCATAAACATCTCCAAGCGTTCCCGCTCGGAGTAGCGTCTTTGGAGCACCCCAGGGATAATGCTTAGTTTCAGCCGATTCCAAAGCCCCTGGGGCTCCAGGATCTGCCTGGCCAGGTATTGGCTGATGGCCTGGGAATCCAGGGTTGTCTGTACAGCCTTCTGCAGCTCTGGGGGAGTCTGGTCCAAACGGACAGACACGCTTCCTGTACCCAGGCGTTTTACCACCTGCCCCTCTTGGTCGTAGAGTACTGCACCGGGAAGGGGCTTGCTGTTTTCAAAATCAGCCACAGCTCTGCTGGCCTGGGCGTACAGGCTGCCGCCTATTCCTCCAGCAGCTACAAGCAGTAAAAGGGCCACGATCAGCAGCCAATTCCGTTTTCTCATGGGCATCAGCCTCCTCGTTGGTAGTATTTGTCCTGGGGAGGCCTTCCATGCACCTATGGGCAAACCAGGTTGTTTTGACAACTCCTTCCCTGGAAGTTATAATCAATCTAGAATATCAAGCTTTACTGAAAGGGCGGTACTGATGAGCAGAATAGTTGAGGTAACAGACGACAACTTCGAACAAGAAGTTCTCCAGGCTGATCAGCCTGTTTTTGTAGATTTTTGGGCGGTATGGTGCGGTCCCTGCCGCATGATTGCTCCTGTGTTTGAGGAACTGAGTGAAGAGTATGCTGGGAAAGTCAAGTTTGTGAAGGTAAACGTGGATGAGGTGACCAAGTCCGTGGCCAACTACGGGATCATGAGCATCCCCACCTTAATGCTCTTTAAGGATGGCCAGCCAGAGGAAACCCTAGTGGGTGTGCAGCCCAAGGAAAAACTGGCCGAGGTATTGGACAGCCATCTCTAGAGAAAAACAGCTAAAGTAAAACGGCAAAGGAAAGAGCGGTACTCGTCGCGAGCACCGCTCTTTTTTGCTTCCCCCAACCTACATAGCCTTAGAGGATGACTGTGTCTTGGGCTTACGCTCAAAGCGTGCTAAGGCTTCGTACACTGTGGGAATCACGAATAAGGTTAGGAAGGTGGAGGAAATCATACCGCCAATAATGGTAGCCGCCAGGGGCCGCTGAAACTCAGCACCCACTCCATAGCCAATCGCCACAGGCAGGAGTCCGAAAATGGTGGTGATGGACGTCATCAGGATGGGGCGCAGGCGCACTTGGCAGGCTTCCAGAACCGCTTCCCGTACGGGAATGCCTCGATTCTGCCGGCGCTTGAGATTGATGTAGTCCACCAGGACGATGGCGTTGTTCACCACAATTCCAGCTAGGGAAATAATGCCGATAATTGACATGATGCCTACGCTTCCTCCCACTGCCCACAGGCCAGCGAGAGCACCTACGAGGGCCAAGGGGATGGTGAACATGATAATGAAGGGCTGCAAGAAGGACTCAAACTGGGCGGCCATGACCAGGTACACCAAGGCCACAGCCAGAACAAGGGCCAGGGTCAGTTCGTAAATGGATTCGGAAATTACATCCTGCAATCCACCGATTCTGATGTGGTATCCCGCTGGGATGTTCATGTCTGCGATAATCTCTTCACTGATGCGCACCGCGTCTGTGAGGGATAGGTCTCCCAAAATACCCGTTACGTATGTTACAGGTAAGCGGTCGGTGCGCTGAGAGGCGGATTGGGTTGTCGCAACCTCAGGTGTCACCACTTCTTTGAGTAGGATGGGGTGTTCGCCCAGCCCTGAAATGGTTACAGGCGAAGTAATCTTCGTGTTCAGCAGGTCATCCACAGAGTCTATCTTCGAGTTGGGCCTCAGCACCACAGGCAGGCTTCTGTTTCCAATCTGGATGTTGGTTGCAGTCAAGCCAGAGGTGGCATAACGCATGCCCAGCCCTACCTGTCCCGCTGTGAATCCTCCCGTGATGCTTCTAGATGTATCCACGTTTAAGAAGAGCTCCTGAGAGGGTGCGAAACCCGAATCCTGGACATCTCTAAAACCGGCAATCTGCAGCAGCCTGCCCTTGAGCTCTTGGGCCAGCCGATCACATACCTCCCGGCTCTGCCCGCGAATTTCAATGGAAAGGTTGGGAGTCAAGAGGGAACTGGCGGCTGAGCCGAAGATGGAACTATCGGAAACATTGACCCTGAGCACTCCGTGTTTTTCCAAAATATCGTGGATCTCGTCCTTCAGCTCCCGCGCTTTGCGCTGGCGCTGATCATGGGGAACTAGGGTAATGGAGAACTGGGCGCTGTTGGCACCGGTGCCCCTGATCAGGCTCATGTAATTCAGCTCGCCTTGATCACCTGCCTGTACCGCCACAGCCGCTACTTCTGGGATGGTCATCAGGTCTGCCTCGATGGCCATCGTGACCTCGCGCACCTGCTCCAGGGGCAGCCCAGCCTCGAGCGTGGCTTGGACCCCTAGGAAACCCTCGTCAAAGCTGGGCAGAAACTCCTGATCCAAGCGGGGGTACACCAGCACAGCCACAACCAGCAGCACCGCAACTAGGGCAAAGGTAAATGCCTTCCTAGAGAGGGCTTTTTCCAAAAGCCTCGCGTACCAGATCCGGGTTCTGCCCACAAAGGATTCTGGTTTGCCCTTGGGCGCTAGCTGCCTTTTTAAGAGTTTAGAGGACAGCACGGGCACCACAGTCAAGGCTACTAGGAACGCTGCTGTAAGGGAAAAGGAAATGGTCAGCCCGAACTCCCTGAGCAGTTGGCCTGCTAGGCTCTCCAGGATAATCACTGGGAGAAACACTACCACCGTAGTTAGGGTGGAAGCCAGGAGGGCACTAGCCAGTTCCCCTGCACCTTCTTGGGCAGCTTGGAGCTTGCCCGCCCCATTGGAAAGATGCCTATAGATGTTTTCCAAAACTACAATAGATGAGTCCACTAACATACCGACTCCCAAAGCAAGCCCGCCTAAGGTCATAAGGTTAAGGGAAAGCTTGGATAGGTAGATCAAGACAAAACTGGCGATGATGGACACGGGTATGGACAGGGCAATGATCAAAATGCTAGAGACGTTGCGCAGGAAGAACAAGAGCACTGCCACAGCCAAGACGGCACCGATCATGCCGCTGGAAGCCAGTGAACTGATACTTTGATTGATAAATACCGCTTGGTCAGTGATGGTGGTGAACTCCAGATGGGGGTGGGCTTCCTCTATCTCCTGGAGAGCTTTCTTCAGCCTTTCTACCACCCGCACCGTATTGGCTCCACCTTGGCGCATCACCTGAATCAGCACTGTATCTTGCCCGTTGTAGCGAGTAATGCCTTCCCGGGGAGCGACGTGGGTGGAGACTTCAGCGATATCGCCGAGGTAGGTGAGGGAAGGAAGCAGTCCGCCCAATCCCAAAAGGCCGCTGTTTTGCTGCATACCCACGATGATGTTTTCCAGTTCTTCCACACTGGTGATCTGGCTGCCTGCACGGGTGGTATAGCGCACTCCGCCTGCGGTAACTGAGCCGCCGGGCACCACGATATTCTGGTACTGAATCAGTTGTTGGAGAATAACCGGGGACAAGCCCAGCTCGTTTAGGTGATCGGGATCAAAGAGTACCTGGATCTCCTCTTGGCTGGCGCCAAGCAGGCTCACCTGGGCCACACCGGAGATCTGCTCCAGCTGTGGCTGAATCTCCCGCAGCTGTTCTGTGAGGGCAACAGGAGAAAGCCCCTCAGCTCTCACTCCGATCAGCATGAGGGGGAAGTCGTTGGGGTCTACCTGGACAACTATGGGGCTTTGGGCTCCATCAGGAAGGGTTAAGGCCGCTTGGGCCAGACTGTTGCGCACCGAGTCCAGAGAACTGAGCATATCGGTCCCCCAGTCAAACTGCAGGACAAGAGCGGAGACATTTTCCATACTGAAAGAGTCTTGGCGCCGGATGCCGCTGATACCAGCCAGCGCGCTTTCCAGGGGAATGGTAACATCTTGTTCTACAGTTGTGGCTGGTCCGCCAGGATAGACGGTCACTACTACCGCGATTGGGAAATTCATATCTGGCAGCAGATCGATACCAATTCTTTGCAGCGAAATAACTCCGAACATAAGGGCAATAATAACAAAAACAGTGATGGTAACTGGGCGGCGTACAGCCAGCTTTGATAAGTGCATTAGAACATCCTCCTTAACAGAGCACCGAAGTGCATCCCAATATAGATTCTTGATCGAGCTATTTTATCCTGCCGTTTTTGCTTCTCAGAAAGGGAGAGTTGCTGTGGGGAAATATGCTAAGCTTCTCTTGCCCGTGGGGATTGCCGCCGCTTTACTCATCATCTTCCTGGTCTGGAACCAGAGGCAGGCTCCTGCCCCTCAGCCCCTGGCGGAAGAGCCGGGGCAGCTGGAAAGCTGGCGAGAGGTTTTTTCTGAGACTGACTTAGACCTATTGGCAAGGGTAGTGCGGGCTGAGGCTGAAGGAGAACCCTATGACGGTCAAGTGGCGGTGGCCGCGGTAATTCTCAATAGAGTCAAGCATCCCGAGTTTCCCAATACTATCCCCGGAGTTGTCTATGAGCCCCTGGCCTTTTCCGTGGTGGCGAATGGGACGGTAAACAAGCCTTCCAATGCCAGTGCTGTACAGGCTGCCCACGCCGCCTTAAATGGCTGGGATCCCACAGGGGGAGCACTCTATTTCTACAATCCCAACAAGACGCGCAATGCCTGGATCCGCAGCCGCACTGTGCTTAAGACCATTGGCAAGCACATTTTTGCCAGTTAGGGGGCTCTGTCATGGCTAAAAGCATAAGGACTAAGCTGACAGCCATAATCTTCGCTCTGCTTCTGATCGGTGTGGGGTTTGCCGCGGGACAATACTACCTGAACCGAACCTACCAGAGGCAGGTGGAAGCGGCTTACCGGCGGGCTTTAGGAGAGCTGGCCACCCATTTTCAAGGATTGGCAGCAGAAATGGGGAAGGCCCGCCTGGCGGTGAGTGTCAAGCAGCGCGGCCTGATTGGGTCTAATCTGCGCAGCCTGATCTATGCCGCCCAGAGCAATTTAGGGGAGCTGCCCCTGGGGGAGATCAATCTTGAGGGAGTGTGTCGGCTCCTAGATGAGGTCTATGAACAGACCTATCATTATGTGCAGGGGGAGGCGGACCCTGCTCTGTTAGAGGAACTCTACGGGCAGGTTCGGTACGTCAACGCGGAGTTGGACAGCCTGATCCTCCAGAAACAGCTGGAATTCCCCTGGGTGTCCTGGCAGGAGTATTTCTCGGCAGCAGTAGCTGTCCCCGAGGTTCTGCAGGCGTTCACCCTGATCAATGACGGGCTGGGCGAACTGCAGGCTCCCCTGGAACAAGCAGCGCCGTTCAGCAGAGGAGAGATTACCGGGGAGAGCATCAGCCCTGAACAGGCGGTCCAGGCAGCCAGGGATTTCTGCCGGCAGGAAGGATTGAACTTCCAGCTAACCAGCGAGTCCAAGGGGACTATTCCTGCCTATACAGTGGAGGCCAAGGATGAAAAGGGCCGCCTGGTGGTGGAGGTTTCCCAGAAGGGCGGTATGGTGCTGTGGATGATGGACTCGGAGGAAGTAGCCGAGAGCAGGCTAACGCGGGAGGAGATGGTGGAAAGGGGGCGGCAGTTCCTGGAGGAGCGGGGATTTCCCCCCTTGCACATTACTGATGTGCAGCTACTGCAGAACAGGGCTACCCTCACTTTTGTCCCCCTGCGGGAAGGCATTTTGCGTTACGGGGAGTCCGTCAAGGTACAGGTGAGTGCCGCAGATGGCAGTATCCTGGGATTCTGGGGCATCCCCTATTATGCCGCCCAAAGCCGCCTGGAGGGGGCAAGGGAGCAGCTCCAGGAATGGGATGTGCAGGATATGCTGCGCCCAGGCTTGGAAATTCTAGATGAGAAGCTGGTACTGCTGCCCACTTCAGGGCAGGAGGAAGTACTCACCAAGAGGCTGGGAGTCCGCTACCAGGACGAGTATTTCCTAATTTATCTCAATGCGGCAACTGGCGAGGAGGAGCAGATTGTGCAGGTAAGCTCCCCTGAATACTTTTAGCGCAGAGCCTGGATGCGGGTGGCAGTGATGGTGGAGTGCTCGCCATCCCGCCGGGAAATGTATCCGGTGACAAGGAGAAGGGGTTCGCTGTACAGCGTCTTGGCGTATTTCTTATACACATCCTCAAAGACAGTGACATCGATCAGCCCGTATTCATCTTCCAAGGTTAGAAAGACAACGGTTCTGCCGCTGCGGGTGGGCGGCCTGTGGGGCCTAATTACCAGGCCCGCCATCTGCGCAGTGCCTTCTGAGCGGCTCGCTACTTGTCTGCTGGTGAGCACGGTTTTGGGTAGTTTGGGCCGGAAGAAGTCCATAATATGCCCTTGGGCACTAAGGTGCAGCACTGAGTATTCCCGAAGCCAGCGCTCAAAAGGCGGAAAATCGGCAATGCCGCCTTCTGCAGGGGGAGCTTCTAAGGGGAGGCCCCTTTTTTTGATTTGGTAATGTTGGGGCAGCTCCCAGATGAGGGCGCGGCGGTTGCTGGAGAACCAATCAAAGGCACCTCCTAGAATCAGGTTTTCGGTCACATCTTTGCTCACAGTGGTGCGGTAGACAAAATCCTGTACAGAGCGGAACTTATCCCGCTTTCTCTCTTCCACAATGGACTCTAAGAAAGAGGCTTCCATACCTTCAACCTGCTTGAGGCCGATGCGGATGGAGTTCTCATCTGCTGTAAACTCCACTTCGCTGACGTTGATGTGCAGCGGTAAAATGGTAATCCCCCTATTGCGGGCCTGCACACAGAGGGTGTTGGGCGGGTAAAAGCCCATGGGCTGGCTGTTGAGAAGGGCAGCATAAAAATGGGCTGGATGATGTTCCAAAAGGTAAGCAGTGCGGTAAGCTGTATCCGCGAAGGCGGCGGCATGGGCTTCGCAGAAGCCGTAACCGGCATAGCCCACAACATAAGAGAAAATGGTTTCAGCCGTTTCCTGCTGAATACCTCGGGAGACCGCTTTTTTTATAAAATCTTTCCCAATGGCCTCCATTTCCGCTTGGGAGCGGAATGTGGTCATGGCCTTGCGCAGGCGATCTGATTCACCTGGGGTGAAGCCCGCGATTTCAGTGGCGATTTCAATCACCTGCTCTTGATAGAGGACCACGCCGTAGGTGGGGGCCAGGATCCTTTCCAGGGTGGGATGGATGTAGGTCACCTCTTCCCGTCCGTGCCGGCGGGCGATAAAGGGCTCCACCATATTTCCCTTAATGGGGCCAGGGCGAATTAAGGCCACACTAGCCACAATGTCTTCAAAGCGATCCGCTTGCAGCCTGGATTGGAGACTTCTTTGGGCTGGGCTTTCCAGTTGGAATACGCCCACCGTATCGCCCTTCTGCAGCCTAGCAAAGGTGGCTTGATCATCGGTGGGGATTTTGTCATACTCCAGCTGCGGACCTAGCTCCTGGACCACATGGGAAACGGCTGACAGGGTGCGCAGGGAAAGCAGATCGATCTTTATTAAGCCCAGATCGTCAATTGTGTTTTTATCAAATTGGGTAATGAGCACCCCTTTAGCCGAGGGCTGGAGGGGTGTGACTGTGGTTAAGGGTTCGCCGCTGATCACTAAGCCTCCTAAATGGGTGCCCATCTGCCGGGGAAAGGCGTTGATGGCTGCACAGTAATCTAGGAGCCTGGAATACTTTTTTTGGTGTAGGGGATGGTTTTTCAGCTCAGGCAGCTTGTGAAGGAGGCGGCGGATTCCATCGGCAGGGGTATGGGTGATGTTCCTGGTGAGCTGCTGTAGTTCTTCCTGTCCACAGCCTAGTGCTTTACCCAGATCTCGCAGGGCGGAACGGGCATGGTAGGTTTGAAAAGTGCAGACCGAAGCAACCCGCCCAGTCCCGTAGCGCTGGTAGACATATTCTGCTACCTGGTCCCGGTAGCGGGCATCAAAATCAATGTCAATATCGGGCTTTTGAGCCCGTTCTAAACTTAAGAAGCGCTCGAAAAGCAGCCCCCTGGCAAAGGCATCCACATTGGTGATGCCCAGGCAGTAGACTACAACTGAATCCGCGGCAGAACCCCGGCCAGCATAACGGATGTTCTGTTTTTGGGCATACTGCACCAGATCCCACACTGCTAAGAAATAGTCAGCTGCGTTCAGCTGTGTGATGATGCTGAGCTCATGCTCAATGCGCTCCCTAAGAGCTGCGGAAATGGAAGAATAGCGCCGGTGGGCTCCCTGCCAGGTCAGCTCGCGCAGGAACTGATCAGCCTTCTCCTTGCTTTCTCCTGGGAAATAGTTGGGGAAGAGGTTTTGATCCAAGTTTAAGGCTGGGCTGCAGCGCTGGGCAATTTCCAGGGTGTTGGCCACCGCTTCTGGGAAAGCGGCAAAGCGCTTTTTCATCTCTTCAGGCGAGGTGAAATAGTTCTCTCCATTGAAGGGGCGCTCAGGGTGGAGCTCCTGCACCTTAGTTTGGGTGCGGGTGCAGACTAAAAGGTCGTGAATAGGGAAATCTTCCTTGCGCAGATAGTGCACGTTGTTCGTGGCCACCACAGGAACATGGAGCTCCTCATGGAGCTTGTAGAGCCCATCTAGGAGGCGTTTGCTGAAAGGAAGATAGCTCTGCACCATCTCCAGGTAGACCTGGCTGGGACCAAAGATCTCTAATAAGCGCAGGACTTCAGCCTTGGCCCGGGAGTGCTCTTTGCGCAAAATGGCTTGGGCTGTGCCGGAGTGATGACAGCCGCTGAGGGCGATGATTCCCCTGGAGTTTTCCTGCAGAGCTTGCCAGGGGACTAGGCATTGCTGCCTGGAACCATGGGCGTAGCCAGCGGTGATTAAGCGGCAGATGGATTGGTAACCTCCATTGTTCTCCGCGAGCAGAGTAAGGTGGGTTCCATCTTCAGTGGTGATCTCTGCTCCTTGAATGGGTTTGATGCCCAGCTCCAGAGCCATTTTTTGAAATTCCACTGCCGCGCTCACATTGCTGTGATCCGTGAGGGCTAAGGCCGGCATCTGCCACTGGGCTGCTTGGTTAAGCAGTGCCTCCACAGGGGAGGCACCGTCTAAAAAGGAATAGGGAGAATGAACATGTAGATGGACAAACATGCAGGCCCCTCCACTAATCTGTGATGCGATACAAAATCCACTGCTCAAGGCTGGGCAGAAAATGCAGTTCGCAGCGGCATTTATTTGTAAGCACTTCATAAACGAAGAGTTCGGGCTCATCCAGCCACCACTGGCCGCCTTCCCGCCAGTGGTTGAGGATATACTTCACCTTAAATTCATGCCCGCAGTGAAACGCTGCGGGGAAGCTGCCTTTAAATTGGAGCTGGATGGGTTGATTGATCAGCTTGCTCATGTGAAACACTCCTCCCAGAGCAGCAGAAGCCGCTCCCGGCGGGGGAGTTCAATCCCGGCTTGGGCATACTGGAGGAGCTCTTCGTCAAAGAGCTTGGGTGCCTGCGGTTCCCAAAACATGCTCAGCTGGGCAGCGGTGGAGAACTCTAATCTACTCAATACCACTTCGATGTGGGCTAGGGGTTCTTCTGGCAGCAGGCTTTCCAGCGCCCGCAGGAAACTCTCAGCATCATCTGCAGCCTCTTTAAAGAGGCGGTTTTTCTTGAAGAGCAGGCCCTGGGCTGAACAGGCTTCAAGCTGCAGTTCGCCTGCTGTTTTCTGCTGCTTTTGCAGGGCAGCGGCGAGCTTTTCCATACCCCGCTGGAGATAGGGCTTGAGCTCCTGGGGGTGCAGGGGTCTCATAAATTCCTCGAGAGTGGTGCAGTCTAAGGACCATCTGCATTCTTGGGTTTGCTCCGCCTGAAAAGGGACTAGGTCTTCACCCCGCCCCAGTTTCTGCAGGGCAGCAGCTTGGGGGCCAA
The DNA here is from genome assembly GCA_012837385.1 of Bacillota bacterium. GTDB lineage: Bacteria > Bacillota > Limnochordia > Darwinibacteriales > Darwinibacteriaceae > DTU010. Next base: position 62,752 of record DURH01000031.1, on the reverse strand, counting down.
ATTGATTGCCCAGCTCTACTAAGGGCACTTCACCCAGCTGCCCAATGGTTTTGATGCCCAGCTTTTCTAGGGTGCTTAGCTCATCCAGGGGCAGGCGGTGCAGGGGAATCTGCCTTAGAAAGCTTGGGGTCTGCTCTGGGGGGACGATCCGATTGTAACCGGTGAGATTGTGGGCGGCTAATTTAGCCACCAGTTTGCTCTGGCCTGCGCCCCAAATGCCTTCGTCCTGCCCTTGGCGGAGTTTTTCAGCGAAATCGAGGATATACTGCTGGAAAATGGCTGGCTGTTTGAAACGCAGGTACCAGGCATGGGGGTATTCTACTTCCAGCTCATTGGTATACTGGCGGGAAAAATCATGCCAGGCCTGGGCAGGGGGAGTAAAGTCAGCTAAGTCAATGCTTATGGTCAAAACCGGTTTATCCAGGTGTAAAACAGCTCTTCCACTTTGGCCGGTGAAGCCGTGTTCTTTCAGCTCGGGGGAGAAGTCCCAGACCTTCTTTTTGTGTGTTAGAATATAGTAAGCGTCGGTTTGCCCTTCGTCCTGCGGCTTAAAATTGCGAATATAAAAGTGGCGTAAGCCACAGTAGATGATCATGATACTCCTCCTTCGGAACATCTGTTCGCCTAGATTATAATACAGAACAAGTGTTCTGGTCAAGGAGGGAAAGGATGGTATTATGGAGATCACATTTCTAGGCAGCGGCACTTCTTACGGTGTTCCCGTCCTCACCTGCACCTGTCCTGTGTGCACCAGTACTGATCCGAAAAACAAACGCACCCGCAGCTCGCTTTGGCTGCGCTGGAAGGGGACTAGCCTGTTAATCGATACCGCCACTGAATTCCGCCTCCAGGCTTTGCAGGCCAATATCCAACAGGTGGATGGGGTGCTCTACACCCACTGCCATGCTGACCATGTCTTTGGGCTGGACGATCTGCGGGTCTTCAGCCGCCTAACTAGAAAGAGCGTTCCTGTGTACGGCAGCGCACCTACCATTGCAGAGCTCAGGGAGGTCTTTGCCTATATCTTTCGCCACCAGGGGAACAGCCCAGATCGGGCCAAGATTGAAACCCATGTGGTGGAAGGCCCTTTTCAGGTAGGTAATGTGCTGGTAGAGACCATTCCCGTGCTCCACGGCACCCTGCCCATTTTCGGCTATCGCATCGGCGATCTAGCCTATATCACCGACTGCAGCCATATTCCACCCTCTTCCCTAGCCATGCTGCAGGATTTGGAGATGTTGATCCTCGGTGTGGTGCGCTTTGATCCTCACCATTCCCATATGCATATGGCCCAGGCCCTGGATTTGATCACAGAACTAAAACCCCGGCAGACCTATTTCACCCATATTTCCCACTTAATGGAGCATAATAAGGTGAGCAGATCACTTCCGCCTGGGGTTCATTTAGCGTATGACGGGCTCACCGTTGGGCTCCCCTAGGAGAAGCTGGGACTTATTCTAGACAGCTCCCGCATATAGTGTAGTGATCTTCTTTGGCGAGGAGGGGCGAGATGATCGTACACAAGGAGTATGTGCTGCGCCGTTTTTGCGAATCTCCATTGAAACACGGGGACAGTAGGGAGCTGCTGGAAAGAATCTGTGCCCAACCTGCCCTGCTCAAAAGGCTGGTTTTCGTCACAAACCGAGACTTCCTGCCGAACACTATGGTAATTTCCCAATCAGGCAGCGCAGGAACAGCCTTTGAACTCAGCCTGGGCAGCGAGTCGGAACACCTTCTACTAGTGAACGGCGGGCTGCTCCATCAGACGCAGAGAACGAGAGAAGTGTGCATCACTGAGCCCCTGCAGGCGTGGGAAGTGCTGCAGGAGTTCTCTGGGCTCCTTCATGTGCAGCTTGTTTTCCAAGGAGATACCCCCGATTGGTATGAAGAAGTAGCAGTACCCAATGAGGCTGTGCCCCCCACATTGGCCGCTGGTTTTGCCTCGTTTATCCGAGAGCAGGTGGACTTGGTGCTCTGGGCCATAACGCTTAAGGCACGCATCGACGAAGCTTTGGAAAAACGCGATGAAAAGCTCTTTTACGAAGCGGTGCGCCTTTACAAGGAGGTACTGCAGTCCTGCTTCTGGAAGCTGTAGGCTGCGGATACTGTTTCCATCTTCAGGCTGGAGAAGGCAGGCAGGATTTGCTGTCAGGAACGTGGAAGTCTTCTGGGAAATGCACCAAGTCCATAGCCTTGGAGGTAGACAGATTGAAAACAGTAGTTCACAAGAAGCCTAAAAGCCAGCTTCGCGAGCTGATCGAAACAGTAGGATCCGCAGTTATCATTGCCGCCCTAATCATGATTTTTATAGCCAGGGCCTACACGGTCAATGGGGACTCCATGCTTCCCACTCTCCACCACGGAGAGCGGCTCTTGATTGACAAAATCTCCTATCGATTTATTGAGCCTTCCCGGGGTGAGATTATCGTCTTTAAGAATCCTTCTAATACTCGTGAGCAGTTTGTGAAACGGGTTATTGGTTTGCCAGGAGATAAGGTGGCCATCATTCAAGGAGTTGTGTATATCAACGATCAACCCATTGAAGAGGATTACACCTTAGCGCCTGCCCGCATCGGGTTTGCGCCGCAGATCGTCCCTGAAGGCACCTATTTTGTGCTGGGCGATAACCGCAACAACAGCGAAGACAGCCGTTTCAGCCGCGTGGGTTTCCTGCCCAGGGAGCTGATTGTCGGCCGGGCGGTGTGGCGCTACTGGCCTTTGAACCAGATCGACCTGATGCTGCGCCCTGCAGTATTCAAAAACACGGCATTTTGAGCGGGCCCCGGAGGCCTTCACCTGGAGGTTTCCGGGTTTTTTTCAGACACAATTAACTGAAAAGTGGCAATTGGAGTGCAGTGACCGAGCTCAGGCTTGGTACATAGACTGGACTATCGGTCAGCCCTTTCCTTTCTCTTCCTGTCCTACCAGCTTCCCCAATCTGAGTGAAATTGGATTTTGAGGAGGTTACAGGTTGAGCGAGAAACTCAGTCTTGTTTTATCTGGGGGCAGCGTGCGCGCTGCTGCCCATGTAGGTGTGTTAAAGGCGGTAGAGGAATACAACCTAGAGCCTGATCTGGTGGTGGGCACATCAGGGGGCTCCATTGTGGCCGCTCTCTATGCCGCTGGTTTGAACTCCGCAGAACTGGAAAGCTTGTTCCTGGAACACAGCAGGGCGAAGGGCGAAATTGTGGACCTGAACTGGCCGGGTGCCATCTTGGCTCTGCTCACTTGGGATATTAAGCGTCTCACCGGGGCTGTGCGCGGCCGCTCCTTGGAGCAGATCATTGCCAGGAGTCTGCCTGTGCAGCGCTTTCAGGATCTGAAGAAGTGCCGACTCTTAATTCCCGCGGTAAACCTCAACAACGGCCAGCAGACCGTGTTCTGCGACTACAAAGCCCTGGGCTTGGAGCCAGATGCCGCTGGGGAATGTGGAGGTTACCTGGTCAGGGATGATCTCAGTATTGCCCAAGCAGTGCGGGCTAGCATCAGCATTCCTGGGGTGTTTGTGCCTGCTGTGTTCGAGAACGAGCACGACTGCTATGTAGACGGCGGACTGAGAGACGGGTATCCCTTGAACATTGCCGTGCGCCTGGGCAAGGCCCAAAGGGTGCTGGGGGTGAATCTAGGCTATGCAGGCATACGCCGAGATTCCATTCTAACCGACGGCCCCTTGGAGATTTTCAGCCAATCCCTTGATATTCTTATGCTGGCTCAATTCAAGGATCGGCTCAATGACCGGGCACTGAGCCACAGCCGAATTATCACCATCAACCCCCTGATCTACAATATTGGCACCTTTGAGGTGGAATATATACCCCAGATGATGGCCAGGGGCTATGAGGTGGCGGTGAGGCTGTTCAGAGAAAGGGGGCTCGCTCCCGGCAGCAAAGAAAACCGGGAGCTTCTGTTCAGACTGGCGCGTACTCCGCAAAGCTTCCCGGAGAAGAACAGCCCCTATTTCAATTACCTCTTGGAGAACCAAATTCAAAAGACGCAGGCTTCCCCAAGTGAGCCTGGCTTTTTCGGCCAGCTGCGCACCTTGATGAGGCGCAGGGCCCTGGGATGACCCCAGGGCTTTTACTTATTTTGGGAATAATTTGTAAATCCCAGTATTTCCCCGCGAATGGTATTGAAAACCATTCTCATCTCTGCTATGCTTAAACTAAGTAAACCACTAATAAATTATGTGGAAAGGCGGGGTTGCTGTGTTAATCCAGGAATATGGCCCCCTTAAGGGTCAAATGCTGCAGATTATGGATGAGAACGGTGTGATCCAGAAGCCCCATCTCGTGCCTGAACTCAGTGACCAAGAGTGGCTCGAGTTGTATAAAGCAATGCTGCTCACTAGAAGCGCTGACAATAAGGCGCTGCAGCTGCAGAGGCAGGGCCGCATGCTCACCTATGCCCCCAACACCGGGCAGGAGGCAGCTCAGGTAGGGCCAGCCGCGGCCATGGGTAAGCAGGATTGGCTTGTTCCCGCGTTTAGAGAACTCGGTGCCTGGCTGCACCGGGGCGTTGACTTAAAGACAGTCTACCTCTATTGGTATGGAAACGAATACGGCAGCCATTTTGCTGAAGGCGTAAAAGTACTGCCCATTGCAGTACCCATCGGCACACAGGTTCACCACGCGGTGGGTATTGCCATGGCGTCCAGCATCAAAGGAGAAGATGATGTTACCGTAACCTATATCGGTGATGGCGGAACTTCCACCGGCGATTTCAGCGAGGCGTTGAATTTCGCGGGTGTTTTTAATGCACCCGTTGTTTTTATTGTCCAGAACAACCAGTATGCCATTTCGGTCTCCAGGCAGAAGCAGACCAAGGCTGAAACCCTAGTGCAGAAAGCGGTGGCCGCGGGTATTCCAGGAATCCTCGTGGATGGCAATGATCTGTTTGCCATGTATGCAGCAGCTAAAGATGCCATAGATAGAGCCAGGTTGGGAGGTGGCCCTACCTTAATCGAAGCGTACACCTACCGCCTCGGCGCCCACACTACTTCTGACGATCCCACGAAGTACCGGGAGGACAGTGAAGTTGCCGAGTGGCAGCCCAAAGATCCCCTGCTGCGCATGAAAGCCTACCTGATCAACAAAGGGGTGTGGAGTGAAGAGCAGGATGCCGCTCTGAGTGACGAGTATGGGGAGTACGCCCTGGCAGTGTTCAGGGAAGTGGAGGAGGAAGGCGATCCTCAACTGGAAGATCTGTTCAAGTACAACTTTAGAGAGATGCCTGCCCATCTCCGAGAGCAGTATGAACAGTATGTGCAATACCTAGAGGGGAAGGTGAAATAGATGGCCCTGATGAACCTAATCACCGCGATTAACCACACTCTAGACTTGGCTATGGCCCAGGACGAGAGTGTAGTAGTGTTTGGCGAAGACGTGGGTTTGGAAGGCGGAGTGTTTAGGGCAACTGTGGGACTGCAGGAAAAATATGGGCAGCAGCGCTGCTTTGACACTCCCTTGGCTGAATCGGCCATTGTGGGCTCGGCTATCGGGATGGCCGTGAATGGCCTTCGGCCCGTTGCGGAAATCCAGTTTTCTGGGTTTGTCTACCCAGCTTTCAACCAGATCATCTCCCATGTGGCTAGAATGCGCAACCGCACTCGCGGCCAGCGTACTCTCCCCTTGGTGATCCGCATGCCCCATGGTGGCGGCATTAGGGCTCTGGAACACCATTCCGAAAGCCTGGACACCTTTTTTGGGCACATCCCCGGCCTTAAAGTGGTAGTCCCATCCACTCCCTATGATGCTAAGGGGCTGCTGCTGGCGGCCATCAGGGATGATGATCCAGTAATGTTTTTAGAACCCTCCAAGATCTACCGCGCTTTCCGGCAGGAGGTGCCAGAGGAGGATTATACCATTCCCATCGGCAAGGCTAAGGTGCTCAAACCAGGCACTGACCTCACTGTGGTGAGCTGGGGCGCCTACATCCATGAGGTGCTGAAGGCAGAGCAGATTCTGCAGGAGGAAGGAATCGACCTTGAGATTATCGATCTGCGCACCATCTCGCCCATTGACCGGGACACCATCATTGAGTCGGTGCAGAAGACCGGCAGGTTTGTAGTGGTGCATGAAGCGGCAAGATCCTTTGGACCAGGGGCTGAACTGATTACCCTGGTCAATGAGGGGGCATTCCTCCATCTGGAAGCGCCGCCTACCCGCCTCGCGGGTTTTGACATTACCATTCCCCTGCCCAGGGGCGAACACCATTACTTCCTGGACGCCCAGCGCATCGCTAACGGCATCCGTCAGGTGGCGCATTTTTAGTACAAGGAGGGAGAGCTGTGCTTGATTTCAGATTCCCCGATATCGGTGAAGGTATCGCTGAGGGTGTAATCCTCAAGTGGTTTGTAGAAGTGGGACAAAAGGTGAAAGAGGGTGATTCCCTCTTTCTAGTGGAAACCGATAAAGTGAACGCCGAGATTCCCTCCCCAGCCAGCGGTACTATCTTGGCCAGGTTTGGCGAAGTGGGGGAGACCATAAATGTGGGCGATGTAGTTGTGAAGATCGGTGATGCAGATGCTGAGGAGCAGCCAGCACAAGCGGAGGCGGTGGCGGAGGACAATGCCGCGGTGGTGGGGGCCTTGGAGAGTTCCTCCCAGGTCTTGGCCTCCAGCAGTGAGCATGCTGCCCAGGCTGTCCAGGCTCCCCGCAGAGTGCTGGCCACTCCCGTAGCCCGCCAGCTGGCCAAGGATCTTGGCGTGGATATAAACACCGTTACGGGCACAGGGCCGGCAGGCAGGGTGATGAAGATAGATATCCTGCAAGCGGCGGAGAAAGCACAAGAGGCGGTACTGCCCACAGCACCACCCGTGGAACCGTCTGCGGCGCCGGCAGCACCGCAGGCTCGTCCCGTTCTGGCTTCTGCTGGGACAGGCGGCCTAGAGGAGAGGGTGGCCCTCACCACGCTGGGCAAAACAGTGGCTAGGAACATGGCCCTGTCCAAACAGGAGATCCCCCATGCCGCGGTGATGGATGAGTTCGATGTGACCGAGCTGGTGAAGTTCAGGAGGGAAGCTAAGGAGCTGGCAGAAGGCGAAGGCATTAAGCTGACCTACATGCCGTTTATCATCAAGGCGGCTGCCTTGGCGCTCAAGGAGTACCCCGTCTTTAATGCCTCTTTTGCCGCAGATACGAATGAAATTGTGCTGAAGAAATACTACAATCTGGGCATTGCCGTGGATACCCCCGATGGACTCCTGGTTCCCGTAATCAAAAATGCTGACCACAAGGGCCTTTTGGAATTGGGGCAAGAGGTGCAGGGCTTAGCGGAAAAAGCGCGGCAGCGCACCCTGTCCCTGGACGATATCCAAGGCGGAACCTTTACCCTCACCAATTACGGCGCGGTGGGCGCCCTTTCCGGGGTGCCGGTGATCAAGCATCCTGAGTCGGCCATTCTGGGGATCGGCACCATTACCAAGAAACCGGTGGTGGGCCCTGAGGATCAGATTGTGATCCGCCACATCCTCCCTGTAACCTTAGCTTTCGACCACCGCTTTATCGACGGCGGAAGCGCAGGAAGGTTTATGCAGAGACTGAGAGCGTACTTGGAGCAGCCGCTCCTGCTCTTGCTGGGTTAGGGGGCGATACAATGTCGCGTTACAAAATTGCCATTTTAGGCGGCGGCCCTGGCGGCTATGTGGCTGCCATCCGCGCCGCACAGCTGGGGGCCAAGACGGTGCTCATTGAGGCTGGCGAGTTGGGGGGAGTGTGCCTCAACGAAGGGTGCATCCCAACCAAGACGCTGTTGAAAAACGCCAAGGTGTACCAGGAACTGCTGAATTCGGAGAAGTTCGGGATTACCGTTGATGGCCAGATCAAAATCGACTGGAAGAGCATGCTCCAGCGCAAGGATGGGGTGGTCAACCAGCTCACTTCAGGAGTAGGCGGTCTGCTTAAGCAGAATGGGGTGGAAGTGGTACAGGGTTTTGGTGAGCCCCTGGATCCCCATACCATTGTGGTCAATGGTGAGAAGATCCACACTGAGCACTTAATTATTGCCACTGGTTCCAGCCCAGCGGTGCTGCCCATCCCCGGGCTCCAGGAAGCCCTAGACACGGGGGAAGCAGTGACGAGCACAGGGGCTCTGAATCTCCAAGAGATCCCAGCAAGGCTTGTGATTGTAGGCGGGGGAGTGGTAGGCATGGAGTTTGCCGCCCTTTTCAATGCCTTAGGATCCAAGGTTACCGTTTTGGAGAAGTTCACCATCTTGGGAAGCCTAGATCAGGATTTGCAGAGGTATATGCAGCGCCTGCTGCAGAAAAAGGGCGTGGAGATCTACAACGGAGCGGATATCCAGCGCTTTGAGGGCACCAAGGTAGTTGCCGAAATCAAAGGCGAGACTAGAGAGTTTTCCGGCGACAAAGTGATTGTCAGCCTAGGCAGAAGACCCAATGTGCAGGCAGTTGCCAAGCTGGGGCTGGAGTTGGAGCGGGGTGCGATCCGCACCGACGCCCGCTTAGAGACGAGCATCCCCGGTTTGTACGCGATCGGCGATGTGAACGGCAGGCAGATGCTGGCCCATACCGCCTCCGCTGAGGGGCTGGTTGCTGTGGAGAACATTATGGGAGGCAGGGCAGCGGTGAACTATGACAAAATCCCAGCCTGCATCTACACCTTCCCTGAGGTGGCGGTAGTGGGCCTCACTGAGCAGGAGGCGGTGAACCGGGGCTATGATGTGGCCACGGGCACATTCCCCATGGCTGCCAATGGAAAGGCTTTGGCGGAAGGAGAGCCTGAAGGCCTGATCAAAATCGTCGCGGATAGGCAGTACGGTGAGGTGTTGGGCGTGCATATTATCGCGGCCCAGGCCACGGATCTGATCTCAGAAGCAGTGGTCACCTTGGAGCTGGAAGGTACAGTCCACGACTTGGCCAAGGCTATTCACCCCCATCCCACTTCTTCAGAGGTGGTAATGGAAGCCGCCCATGCTGTTTTGGGTCAGGCCATTCATGTTTTCAAGCGGAAATAGACGGGCAGCAAGCAAAAAGCGGGCCAGAGCTTAAACTCTGGCCCGCTTTCCTTATTCGATGCTCAAATCAGTCAAACAGGCACTGCAGAAACTCTGTTCTGCTGATGCCAACAAAGTATTCCTCAAACTCCAGGCCATCCAAAACCTGGGCAACCGCTTCTTCCCGGTACTGCCTGCCGTTCAGCGCCCTTTCCAGTTCCGCCACATCGCGGCGTCCGAAGAAATCGCCGAAGATGCTCAAATCTTGAATTAGCCCATCCACCACGTTGAGCTTGAGCTCAAGCTTCCCGCCGGCAAAGCGCCGCTCCTTTTCCATCTCGCAGTCTGGGGAAGCACCGTAGTTCCATTCCCACTGGGCATAACGCTCATCCTTCAAACGGTGGATAACGGCCCATTCCTCTGCTGAGAGGATGTAGTCCTGCCGCTTCCCCCCTGGGATCAGGAATTTCAAAAGGGTTTCCTTGAAATCATCGATGGAAATGGGGCTGGGCAGGTAGGGGTAAATGTTGGTTACCCGGCTGCGCACCGATTTCACTCCCTTGGATTGGAGCTTGTCCGCCTTCACATTGAGGGCTTCCTGGAGCACATCCAAATCGGAGTTAAACATGATTGTGCCGTGGTGGAGCAGGCGGTTCTTGGACCAGTATTGGGCATTGCCTGAGAACTTCTTGCCGTCAATGGTAATATCATTGCGCCCAGAAAACTCCGCCTTCACCCCGAGGCTGGCTAAAGCCTGGATGACCGGCTTGGTGAAGTATTCAAAGTTGCTCACCACGTCCTTGTCGCTGTCCACGATAAAGGTGAAGTTGAGGTTGCCAAAATCATGGTAAACCGCTCCGCCCCCAGAAAGCCTGCGCACCACATTGATGCCCCGCTCCTTGATGAAGGGGCCGTTCACCTCAGCTACAGTGTTCTGGTTGCGCCCCACCACCACGGTGGGTTCGTTCTGCCAGAGGATCACATAGTCTTCCTGCGGATCCAGGTAGTTGAGGGCGTACTCTTCTACCGCCAGGTTGATCCTGGGGTCGGTATGTTCGTTCACAATGCGGATCATGGTGCCACCTCTTTTCCGTATCTGTAAGAACATCTTACGTTGGCAGAGAGAGGCTGTCAATGTTTCCCGTCTCATGTTTGGGCAGCACTAACCACACACTAAGGGAAAACAGGAGGCGGGAAGATGGGAGAACAACAGGGGTATATTGACACTCTCAACGAACTGCTCAAGGGCGAACTCATGGCCATGGAGATCTACAAAGAGACCCAGGCTCTGCAGGGCGATGAGCAGGTGAGGGAGATGCTGCAGCAGTTTGCCGCAGACCATGAAGAACATGCCAGGCTCTTAGCTCAGCGCATTAAAGAGCTGGGAGGGACCCCTATCACCAGTGCAGGTATGGCGGGAACCATGGCCGGCCTGTGGTCGAAGATCAATGCCTTAAGGGGGCCTGCTCATCTATTGCAGCAGGTTTATACAGGCGAAGATCGGGGAGTACACGCCTATGAAGACCGCATTGACGAGCTGGATCCCCAGAGCCAAGTGCTTGTTTCCGAGATTATGAGCACAGACCACGATCATCTGAAGCGCTTTAAGGAGAGGATGGAAACGGAGAAACGGGAACAGTAGGGCTCGTTCCTTTCTAGGCTTAGGCGCGTATGCGCCTTTTTTTATTTTGCCCTTGACCTTGACGCTGCGTCAAGGTTTATACTGAGTTCAGGAGGTGATTTCATGGAGTATACAGTGAAGCAGTTGGGTGATATCGCGGGGGTGAGCGGCCGCACCCTGCGCTATTACGACCAGATCGATTTGCTCAAGCCCGCCTGGACCAATGAAGCCGGCTATAGAATGTATGGCCAAGAGGAAGTGAGCCGTCTGCAGCAGATCTTGCTCTATCGAGAATTGGGAGTGGATCTGCGGACCATTAAGAAGCTGATGGAGTCACCTGACTTCGACGAAAAACAGGCTTTGCTGGAGCACCGTGAACAGCTCCTAGCAAGAAAGAGGCAGTTGGATCTGCTGCTGAAAAACGTAGAGCAGACCTTGGCTGCCCTGGAAGGAGGAACACCCATGAGTGATCAAGACAGGTTCATTGGCTTTAAGGAAAAGCTGATTCGGGACAATGAAGAGAAATACGGAAAAGAAGCTAGGGAGAGATGGGGCGATGCGGCGGTGGATTCGTCCAACGCCAAGCTCATGAATCTCACCGAAGAGGAGTATGCAGAAGTAGACAGGCTGAGCAGGGAGATTATTGACTCTCTGGCGGCGGCCTTGGGCAAGGAGGATCCTGCGGGGCCAGCGGGCTTGAAGATTGCCGAGCTGCACCGCAAGTGGCTGAGCTTCTTCTGGCCCACCTACTCCAAAGAAGCCCACGCAGGCCTGGGGGAGATGTATGTGGCCGATGAGCGCTTCACTGCTTACTATGATGATCATGCTGGGCAGGGGGCAGCTGAGTTTCTCCGGGACGCCATCGCAGCCTATGCCAAGAAATAATGGTGGTTTTCCGTTCTTAGGAGCCGGTTCAGTAGTGGGCTGGCTCCTTTTTCGTACGCTCCTCCCTTCATTGATGCGAAAAATTGAAGGAGAACAACGGTGAAGAGATAATTCAATAAATGATGGCGCTTCCCCGAAGTGCATATTAATGATCGTTAAGGATTTCGCAGAAATGGAGGCAGTTGTGGTTGGGCAGAGTAGTGCACATGGGTATTGACGTGGGTTCCACAACCGTCAAACTTGTTATTATGGACGAGAACCAAGAGGTAGTTTTCTCCAGATATGAGCGGCATTATGCCGAGATTAAAGCGGCAGTGGTCAACCTCCTTACCCAAGCATATGAGCGTTATCAGGAAGACGAGATCACTGTATCCATCACGGGCTCAGGCGGGATCGCCGTAGCAGAGCATCTAGGCGCTGATTTTGTGCAGGAAGTGATCGCCGGGACCAAAGCTATCCAAACCTTTCATCCTGAAACCGATGTGGTTATTGAACTGGGGGGCGAGGATGCCAAGATCACTTTTCTGCGAGGCGGTATCGAACAGCGTATGAACGGCATCTGTGCAGGTGGTACAGGTTCTTTTATTGACCAGATGGCGGTACTGCTGCGTACCGATGCTGCTGGCCTGAATGAGCTGGCCAAGGGTTACCGCACCCTCTATCCCATCGCCGCCCGCTGCGGCGTGTTTGCCAAGAGCGATATTCAGCCGCTGCTGAACGAAGGAGCCGCGCGGGAAGATATCGCGGCGTCCATATTTCAGGCGGTAGTGGTGCAGACAGTGAGTGGTCTCGCCTGTGGCCGGCCCATTAGGGGCAGAGTAGCTTTCTTAGGCGGGCCCCTCTGCTTCCTTTCGGAACTGAGGAAGCGCTTTATTGAGACCCTGGATCTCGGTGAGGGTCAGGTGATCTTTCCTGAACACTCCCAGCTTTATATCGCCATCGGCGCCGCCCTCTCTTCCATGGACAGCGAATCTCTGCCCTTTGCCAAGCTCATGGAGCGTGTGCAGCGCACGGAGGGTCTGCAAATGGCAGAGACGCAGCGGCTGCCTGCTTTGTTTTCCACTGAGGCAGAGCTGGCTGCCTTCCAAACTCGGCACAGCCGACAGGCTGCAGGCCGGAGGGAACTCCAGAGCTTTAGGGGCAAATGCTTCTTAGGGTTGGATGTGGGCTCCACCACTACCAAGGCGGCCCTGATTGATGAAGAGGGGGCTATCCTTTTCAGCTACTACGGCAGTAATGAGGGCAGTCCCCTGAAGTCGGTGCGCCGAGCGGTTCTGCAGCTGTACAGCGTACTGCCCCAAGGTGCTTGGATAGCCAACTCTCTTGTTACCGGCTATGGTGAAGGGCTAATCAAGGCTGCGCTGCAGGTAGACCTAGGGGAGATCGAAACAGTAGCCCACTACAAGGCAGCTGATTTCTTCCTGCCAGGCGTGGATTTTATCTTGGATATTGGCGGGCAGGATATGAAATGCCTGAGGATCAAGGATGCAGCCATCGATGAGATCCTGCTCAATGAGGCCTGCTCTTCAGGCTGTGGTTCTTTTTTGGAGACCTTTGCTTTTTCCTTAAATCTGAGTATTGAGGAGTTCACCAAGGAAGCTTTGTTAGCTTCCCATCCCGTCGATTTGGGCTCCCGCTGCACCGTGTTTATGAACTCTAGGGTGAAGCAGGCCCAAAGGGAAGGCGCGGCGGTGGGCGATATCTCCGCGGGTTTGGCATACTCCGTGGTGAAAAACGCGCTCTTTAAGGTGATTAAGCTCAGGAGCAAAGATGATTTAGGCAGCAAAGTGGTGGTGCAGGGGGGAACGTTCTGCAACGACGCAGTGCTGCGGGCCTTTGAGCTCCTCACGGAACGGGAAGTAGTGCGGCCCGATATTGCAGGCTTGATGGGCGCCTTTGGCGCGGCGCTCCTGGCCAAGGAAAGGTATGTGGAGGGCTATCAGTCTACTCTCCTGAGCCGGGAAGCCCTAGAGGGCTTATCCCTGGAGACCCAGCATACCAGGTGTAAGGGCTGCTCCAATCACTGTCTGCTCACCATCAACCACTTTGGCCGAGGACGGCGCTACATCTCCGGCAACCGCTGCAGTAAGGGGGCAGGAGGGGAGCGGCGTGGGCGGGAACTGCCCAACCTCTTTGATTACTGCTATGAGAGGCTGTTTGTCTATGAGCCCCTGGATCCTGCTGAGGCTCCCAGGGGACGCATTGGCATTCCCAGGGTTTTGAACATGTACGAGGACTATCCCTTCTGGTTCACCTTCTTTACAGAACTGGGCTTCTCCGTTGTACTGTCCTCCAGGTCGTCCAAGGAGCTCTATGAAAAGGGCATGGAAACCATCCCGTCGGAATCGGTGTGCTATCCTGCCAAGCTGGCCCACGGCCATATAGTAGACCTGGTGGATCAGGGAGTGGATCTAATCTTTTACCCCTGCCTCACCCATGAACAAAGGGAGCAGCAGGAAGCGGATAATCACTTCAACTGCCCTATCGTCATCTCATATCCCGAAGTGATTAACAACAACGTGGGACAGGTTCAAACGTCCGCTGTGAAGTTTATGTATCCGTTCCTTCCCTTCCACCATCAAGCGCGCTTAACGGAGCGCTTGTATGAAGAGTTTGCCCATTTGGGGATTGAGCTGGCGGAGATCAAAACGGCAGTTGATAAGGCCTGGGCTGAACTGCAGAGTTATCGGGCTGAAATCAGGCAGAAAGGGGAAGAAACCCTGGCCTACCTCAAGGACCAGGGCCTACAGGGGATTGTCTTGGCGGGGCGCCCCTACCATTTAGACCCAGAGATCAACCACGGCATTCCCCAACTCGTTAATGAGCTGGGTTGGGCCGTGCTAACTGAAGATTCCGTGGCCCATTTAGGCCAGGTACCCAGGCCTCTGAGGGTGGTGGATCAGTGGGCGTATCATTCTAGGCTGTATGCCGCGGGCAGTTTTGTCTCCCAGGAAGAAGACCTGGAACTGGTGCAGCTCAACTCCTTCGGCTGCGGCCTGGACGCAGTTACTACTGACCAAGTGCAGGAAATCTTACATGCCCGCTCTAAGATTTACACCTGCCTGAAAATCGATGAGATCAGCAATCTAGGTGCAGCCAGGATCAGGCTCCGGTCACTAAAAGCCGCGATTTTGGAAAGGAAGCGCCAAGGGCGTAAGCCAACTGGGGAGGATTACCGCTATATCAGAAAGCTCTTCACTAAGCCTATGAAGGAGAGCCATACCATTATCGTTCCCCAGATGGCTCCCATCCACTTTCAGCTGCTGCAGGAGGCCTTTCGCCTTTCTGGCTATAACATGGTGGTGTGCCCAGCCATGGACAAAGAGGCGGTGGATGTGGGCCTGCAATACGTGAACAATGATGCCTGCTACCCCGCGATTATTGTGGTGGGGCAGCTCCTCAAAGCGTTGAACTCAGGGGAGTATGATGTGCACAATACCACGGTAATTATCAGCCAGACTGGAGGCGGCTGTAGGGCCACAAACTACATTGGCTTTATCCGTAAAGCTCTGCAAGACGCGGGTTTCCCCCAGGTACCAGTGATCTCTTTGAGTGCGCAGGGTTTTGAGAAGAACCCAGGTTTCAAAATCACCGTGCCCATGCTGCATCGGGGGATGATGGCCCTGGTATACGGCGATCTCTTAATGCGGTGCTTGTACCGGGTGCGCCCCTATGAAAAGGTGTCTGGTTCCGCGAATCTGCTCTATGAGAAGTGGAATGAAATCTGCAAGCTGTCCCTGCGTTCCTATTCTCCCAAGAGGTTCAAGAAGAACATCACCAAGATGGTGGAGGAGTTCGACTCCTTAGAGACAGTGCGCCAGCACAAGCCCAAGGTGGGCTTGGTGGGGGAGATCTTGGTTAAGTATCATCCCACTGCCAATAACGATATTGTCAGTTTGGTGGAAGCCGAGGGTGCAGAAGCGGTAGTGCCTGATCTCATCGACTTTCTGCTCTATTCCCTCCTGGGTTTGAGCTTTAAATATAGGTACTTGGCGGGGAGGAGAATCGAAGCTCTGGGTGGAGGAGCGCTCATTGGGATTATTGAGTTTTACCGCCGCACTGCCAAGGAAGTGCTGGCAAAAAGCAGGAGCTTTACACCACCTAAACTCATTCAGGAACTGGCTAGAAATGCCTCCAAGCTGATTTCCTTAGGGCATCAGACCGGCGAGGGCTGGTTTCTCACAGGCGAGATGATCGACTTGATTGAGAGTGGTGTAAAAAACATAGTCTGTATGCAGCCCTTTGCCTGCCTCCCCAACCATGTCACGGGAAAGGGTTTGCTTAGGGGCTTGAAGAAGGCTTATCCAGATAGTAACATAGTGGCAATAGACTATGATCCTGGGGCCAGCGAGGTTAATCAGCTGAACCGGATCAAACTCATGTTATCCAGCGCCTTTGGCGAGGGGTAATGGTCGAACACAATAAAGAAAGGGGATGTTGAAGTGAAGTACCGCAGATTAGGCCGCACGGGTTTAAAGGTAAGCGAAATCTCTCTTGGGAGCTGGCTCACCTATGGGAAGACGGTGGAGGATGATACCGCGGTAAGAACCATCCGCCGTGCTTACGAGCTGGGCATCAACTCTTTTGATTCCGCCAATGTCTATGAGCGGGGCGAAGGGGAAAGGGTAATGGCTGAAGCACTGCGCGTCTTTCCCCGGGAGTCCTATGTGATAACCACAAAAGCTTTCTGGCCCATGGGCGATGGACCCAACGACCGGGGGCTGTCCCGCAAGCATGTATTCGAGCAGCTCCATGCCAGCTTGAAGCGGATGGATCTCGACTATGTGGACATCTTCTACTGTCATCGCTATGATCCTGAAACACCTGTTGACGAGACGCTGCGCACCATTGATGATCTTGTGCGCCAGGGCAAGGTGCTCTATGTGGGGGTCAGCCAGTGGACGGCGGCGCAGATTGAAGAAGCCGTGCGCATTGCCGACCGCTACCTGCTGGACCGCATCGTGGTGAACCAGCCTGTTTATAACCTGCTCAACCGCTACATCGAACCAGAGATCATTCCCGTTTGTGAAAAACACGGGATCGGCCAAATCGTCTTCTCCCCGCTGGCCCAGGGGGTGCTCACTGGGAAGTACAGAGGCGGGCGCATCCCCGAAGGAACAAGGGGTGCCAATCCCGAGATTAACCAGTGGGTTAAGGAGCTCATTGACTCGGGGGTAATCGAGAAAGTAGATGCCCTGCAGGACCTGGCTGGTGAAGCAGGGATCTCCTTAGTGGAACTGGCCCTGGCTTGGGTGCTGCGCCAGCCCAATGTAGCCAGCGCCTTAGTCGGCGCTTCCCGTCCCGACCAGATTGAGGCAAATGTCAAAGCAGTGGAAGTAGAATTGAGCCAGGATATGCTCGAAAAGATCGAGAAAATCCTCGCCTAAAGAAGCAAGCCAGGATTCAGCAGCTGTGAATCCTGGCTTTTTTTGGCGCGCCAAAGGTAACCGGGAGTGCGCAGGAAATGGAAAAACGCTGTAGAAGTGAAGCTTGTCGCAATCCGAACGCTGGTTCCCGGCGAATCCAGCAATTCACAACAGGAGCCGGTAATCGTCTCGAGAAAGGTACTCCGGAGGAGGTCAAGTCCATGAGCGAACCAATTGTTCCCGAAAGGTTCCGGAAACAGCAGAACAAGCGCAGGGCCCAAGGCGGCAGGAGGCAGCTGAGCCTGATCTTGTTCACCGCGGCTGTGATCGGCCTCATTGCCTTCGGAGCCTATTACTTTTTCATCCCCAAACAGGAGAGTTTCGTCCTCAACTTTTATACTTACGCGCCCGTAGGGGTGCAGGACTTCCTAGAAACCCTCACCGCTAAAGGGACGATTATTCCAGAGAAGGTAGTGGTGATCGCGCCTAAAGTTGCCGGCACCATTGAAGAAGTCTTTGTCCAAGAGGGGCAGGATGTTGAAGCGGGGGCTCCCCTTTTCTGCCTGTATTCGGCAGAGGTAGTGAGTGAGAAGAACTCTGCAGAGACGGAACTGAGCGAAGCCGAGGCGGAACTGGCCCAAAAGAAAGTTGTGCACGAGCGGGAGCTGGAGGCGGAGCGCCTGAAAGTGCTGGAAGCCAAAGAACAGCTCACCGAGGCTGAGGAGAATTTAGAGCTTCAGAAAGTGCTCTATGATTACGGCTCCATCCCCCGTGTGGAGCTGGAAAGGGCGGAGCAGGCGGTGGAGACTGCTAAGCGCCGCATCACCCAAAGCGAATGGGAACTGGAACTGCTGCTGGCCAGGCATGAAGCTGAGCGCGCCGCCATCCTCAAGAAGATTGCCATCAGTGAAGAGAAACTGGCGAAAGCCCAGGAGAAGATGGACGGTTTCCTAGTCACCGCGGAATTTGCCGGCCGCATTCTGTCCCTGAAGCTGCCCAATAACCGCACGGTCACTGCCCACCAGGAACTGGGCGAGTTGGCTGACCTGCAGAGGCAAGTGGTGGAACTGCAGGTGCCTCCAGGACAAACAGAGCGGTTTGGACTGGGGACTCCGGTGACGGTGAGCTGGGGACAGTCCAGCTATGAGGGGAAAGTGACTTACATTGCCCCCCAAGCTAAGCAGGGCAACGACGGGCCCACTGTGTTGGTTAGGGTGGACTTTCTGGAAGAAGTGCCCCACCTGCGCCCCAATAGTTCTGTGACCGCAGATATTCACCTGCACCTGCATGAAGACAGCCTCTATCTGCCCCGGGGTGCTTATCTAACCAGCGGGCAGCAGCTCTTTGTCTACGTGATCGAGGGCAGCAAGGCAGTAAAGCGCAACGTGCAGTTTGGACTGCTTCAAGGGAATGCGGTGCAAATCCTCGGGGGCCTGGAAGAGGGTGAGGAGGTTATTATCAGCACCTACGATGCCTTCCGCCATTTAGAGGAAGTTCAAATCCTTCCCGAGGGAGGACAAAGGCTGTGATCCGGCTGGAAGGGATTACCCGGGAGTACTACATGGGTGATGTGGAAGTAAGGGCTTTGGATGGAGTGGATCTGGAGATCCAGCGCGGTGAGTTTGTGTCAATCATGGGGCCCTCCGGTTCAGGTAAATCCACCCTGCTTAATATTCTCGGCGTGTTGGATCAGCCCAGCAGGGGCGCCTACTACCTGGAAGAGGTAGATATCACCCAGCTGCGGGATAGGGAACTAGCCAAGGTCCGCAACGAACACTTTGGATTCATCTTTCAGAGCTACAACCTCTTTCCAGAACTGACAGCCTTGGAGAATGTAATGGTGCCCATGATGTACGCTGGAAAGCCCAGGCGGCAAAGAAAGGAGCGCGCCGCGGAGCTGTTAGCCATGGTGGGAATGGATAAGCGGCTGGGGCACCGGCCCACTCAGCTCTCAGGTGGAGAGCAGCAGAGAGTAGCCATTGCCCGGTCTTTAGCCAATGACCCGGCCTTGATTCTCGCTGACGAGCCAACTGGTAACCTGGCCACCGATCAGAGCGCGGAGATTATGGGCATTCTACAGCGGCTGAACCAAGGGGGAACCACTATTGTGATCGTGACCCATGATCCCAGCATCACTTCCTATGGGAAGCGCCTGCTGCGCCTGCGTGACGGCAAGATCGTTTCAGATAGACCTGTAGGTGAAACGGGAAAAGAGGCTTAAGGGAGGAGCCAAAATGCAAAGATATGTGACGTTTTTACTGCTGGCGGCACTGGTTTTTGGCTTGAACTTGGCTGCCCAGGCAGCTGAGGAAGTACTGCAGCTTACCGTACAAGAGGCAGCAGACATAGCACTGGAGCGAAACTTGAGTTATCAGATCGCTACGCTGGATTGGGAATCGGCTAAAGCGAAATTGGAGCGGGCGCAGATTGTGGGCGATGAGGACATGCTGCGGGAAGCGGAAAAGGCATGGGCCCAGGCGGAGAAGGCGTATGCAGAAAAGACCCAGGAGCTCAAGGACAAGGTGCGCACCAAGTATCAGGAGCTTCTGGAAAGTGAAGCCATGATGGAAAACGCTCGCTTGGCCAAAGAACGAGCCCAAGACCAGCTGGCCATGGATGAGAACAAGTACAAGGCCGGGCTGCTGTCCTCACTGGATATTGAGCGATCGCAAAACAGCTTGTTTGATGCCCAGCACAGCTATGAGCGGGCAGCGATCGATTTGGAAACAAGGCGTATGGAGTTTAACGAACTCCTGGGACTGCCCCTCCAGGCCAAGGTTGAGCTCACTGAGCGGCTGCTGCTCTCCTTCACGCCCTTCACCTGGGATCTAGATACCTGTTACGAGCTGGCTCTCCAGCTTGATTCAGGGGTGGCCGAAGCCCGGGAAGCACTGGCTAAGGCACAGGAAGCAGTGCGGGCCGCAGAGAGCCCCTTTACGCCCAAGGCTGAGCTTGAAGAAGCTTTGACCAATCAGGAAAAGGCCCAAATAATGCTGGCCCAGGCTGAGCAGGCATTGTATTTTAGGATCCGCGGCGACTACTACGCCATTCAGGATCAAACCCATGCCTTGGAAATGGCCAAACGCCGCATTGAGCTGGAACGCAAAAGCCTGGAAGCTGAAAAGAGCCGCTATGCCGCGGGGGTGGTGAGCAATGCCCAGGTTGTGTCCAAACAGGAAGAACTAGCTCGGCTTGAGCAGGATTACAGTACCCGCCTGCTGCAGTACAGCCTAGCTAGGGTTAAGCTTCTGCAGACTATAGGACAGCACGAGGAACTAGGTGATCATCATGAAGACTAGGCTGAGGTTATCGGCGGGCATTCTCTGTTTATGCCTCGCCCTAGCCATGGGTTCCAGCGCTTGGGCAGAGAGAGTCAAGATGCTTACGCTGGACGAAGCCTTAACAACTGCCTTAGAGCACAATACCAGCTATGCCCTTTTTTTGTGGGAACAAGAAGTTGGGTTGGCGAAGGACGCTCTGAAGAAGCATCCTAAGATCAGCACTGAGCTGCGGCCTGCTGGTGTGGAGGACGGAGCTTGGCAGGGCCCCCAGGGTTCTTTAACCATAGCTGTACCCTTGGGCGGCAGCGTCAGCTTGGACGGTAGGTTGTCGGTGGCTGTGGACGCCCAGAGTGTGGCGGTGAAGCCCACAGGCAGCCTGACTTTGGGATACGACCTTTTTGCCCTCCCTGGGCAGGAGAGCTTGGAGCCTTCGCCGGAGGAAAGCATGCGCCGCCAGGTGAACAGCCTGGTACTGCAGGTGCTGGAACTCCTAGTGGATCTTAGAAAAGCCATGGATATCAAGGAGTATGAAGAGGCGGTTTTGCAGCATTTGGAAGCCCAGTTGAAGGCAGCCAGGCAGACCCCCAATTACGATGATCTGGAACTGCGGAGGAAACTGCGGGATCAGATTTCTGTTGTTGCTGCCAGGAGCGAAGAGGTTGATCACCTGCAGTTGCAGCTCAGGACGGTGCTGGGTGTTGAGACTGAGGAGTTCTACCAGCCCGTATTGGCAGTGCACCTTTTCGAGCAGGAGTTTTTCGAGGAGGAGCTGGAGCCAGAGCTCTTTGCCGCAAGTCCAGAACTGCGCAGAGCCAGGGGGGAACTGGAACGGGCCCAAACCGAGCTGGAGCTGGAACGCAAGACTATGGGCTGGAAGGTGAAAGTCGCGGGCGGCCTTACAGTTGGAGATGGTGTGGGCTGGAATGTGGGCCTTACCGCTTCTAAGGATCTCTATCCCCGCCAAACCATCCTGAATGAGTTGGAACTCGCGGTGGCTAAGGCGGAACACGCTTTGGAACTGCAAGAAAGTGCTCTCCGGGGCGAGCTGCGCGGCGCACTGCAAGCGATTAAGGCGGCGCAGAACCAAGTTCAGCTCCTGGCGGAGCTTTTAGAGGAAGCCCAGGAGGATCTGGCCCTGCGCCAGAGGCAGCATGAAGCGGGCTTGGCCACAGAGCTGCAGGTGGAGGAGGCCTCCCTGGCTGTGCAAAAAGCCCAGATGGAGTACTTTCACGGAGAACTGAACTATGCCCGCGGTGCTGCGGCTCTCTGGAACCTCTGCGGCCGGCAGCTCCAGGAGATGATCTTTGCTGTGATCAGCTAGGAGGTACTGCGGTGAGTTTGTGGGAACAGCTCAAATGGTCGCTGCGCCACTCCGCCCGCCAGCTCTTAGAGTCCATATTGGTGGTTTTCGCCATTGGGCTGGGTGTGGGGGTATTGGTCACGGTACTGGCCATGTTTCTATCCATGAACGAGGAGTTCAACAAGATTGGCAGGATTGATTACTTCCGCACCTTAGAGATTCAGGGCAAGACTGAGGCGGCCAGGTGGGGGAGCGCGCCCATAGCCCTTCTAGGCACTGATGTGTCGGACCACGAGTGGGGGGCCTCCTTAAGTAAGATCATGGAATTGCAGCAGCAGCTGCCCTCCAGCATGCATGTCTTTGTGGAAAATGGCTGGGCGGCAGCGAGCAGTTTGCTGCCTGAAGAGGGCGGCGAGGACTACTATTTCTACAGGGGCAATGAAGTGTTTATTACAGGGACACTCCCTGAGTATTTCCGCTTCCATGACGGAGTGTTCAAGGCCGGCACCTATTTCTTAACAGAAGATGTGCTCAGCGGCAATCGTGTCTTGGTGCTTTCGGAACTCCTCGCGGAGGAACTCTTTGGCGCTGAACCTGCCGTGGGCAGGACTGTCCCTCTCAGCGTTGACGATGGAGAGCCCTTGAAGTTCACGGTAATTGGTGTGGTGGGCCCTGTTTCGGAGGATGACGAATACTCGGTTTTCTCCGGAGCGCGTATGGCCTGGGCGCCCCTGACAGTCTCTCCGTTCTATCGCAGCGCCGGTGAGGAAGCCAACTTTAGGCGGGTGAACGTGGGCGTGGATCAAGAAGTAGATCTGGCTCAAGCCCTGGGGTTGGTGCAAAGCGAAGCTTCCCTGATTTGGGGAGAGGGAACCGTTATCGTGGAGAGCAACTTGGACTTCTGGCGGGAGGCTACCAAGACTATGCAGCGCCAGGGTTTGCTAATCGGACTCCTGGCTTCTGTGGGGCTGTTCATTGCCATAATCAACATTCTCAACCTTATGCTGGCCAGACTCTTAAAACGCACTAAGTCCATAGGGCTGAATATTGCCCTGGGCAGCTCGCGCTGGATGGTGTTTCGGCAGTTCATGATGGAGGCCGTGTCGCTGGGCATGGCGGGGGCGCTGGTGGGGATCGCGCTCTCCTTCGCCTTCGCTGAACTCCTCAAGAACTCCTTAAGCCTCTTTGCCACTGCCAAGTTGGGTGCCAGGATAGGGTTGGGCGTCGCCATGGGCTTTGTGGTAAGCCTCTTGTTTGGGGTATACCCGGCTTACCTGGGGTCGCTGATCAATCCCGTTGAAGCACTCCGCAACGAATAAGGGGGGGTAGGGGATGGAGACAGTCAAATTTACTCTGCGGATTGTCAGGAAAAGGCCGCTGCGTTCCCTGCTCACTGTGCTCCAGGTGGCACTGGGCGTATGGATTGTAGCGATCATCCTGTCCCTCAATTTTCAAGCCTCGGGCAGGATAGATGATGCCAAACGCACTTACGGCGGATCCTTGGCCAAGATTGTTGTGGCTCAATACGAGGAGATCGCAGGCTATCGCTTCATGATGTCCTCCGCCAGCAATCTCCGCTATGGTGACCTGGCTAGGGTCCAGGAAAGCGATCTAATCGAAAACGCCTTTATTTATCGCGACCTGTGGGAACAGCAAGTTACCGTGCGCGGCCTCACCTACTTGGTGAAGGCGGCAGCCGAAACCACGTCGGAGTATGCAGATGCTATTGGGCTGGAATTAGTGGAAGGTCAGTTCTTCACCAAAGCAGATGAACAGCAGCGGAGCAGAGTTGTTCTCATCTCAGAAGTAGTGGCAGAACAGCTTTTCCCCAACCAATCAGCCTTGGGGCAGATCTTAGATTTGGGAGACTTCGGTGAAGGCAGCTGGGAGTTTGAGATCATCGGGGTGTACAAACTCTATCCGCCGCTTTTGGATCTGTTCATTACCCAACCCCATCTCATCTTCCCCTTAGACGCCACCCGCACTTGGATGTCCTTAGGCGATTCTGAGCCGCTCTATCACAGCCTCTATATTCAGACCAAGCCTGACAGGGTCTATGAAGCGGTGGCAGACGTCCAAATTTTGCTGGCAGACCGAGCCACAGATGACCTAGAAGTACAGGGAGAGTACTTTGAGGACTCAACTTCCTATTTGAGCGATCAGGTTCAGGACATTACCCTCATCTTGGGTGCCTTTGCCTTTATTGCTGTGTTGGTGAGCGCCATCGGCATTCTCAGCATCATGCTGGTCAGCGTAGTGGAGAGGACGAGGGAAATCGGCCTGCGGCAGGCTTTAGGGGCAACGAAAGGAGTAATAATCTGGCAGATCCTCAATGAGTCCCTGGTGTTTTCCTGTGTGGGCTCGGCACTGGGATTAGGGGCAGCCTTGCTCAGCGCCAATACCATGCTCACACTGATTATGGCCCAGGCTACGTATGTGAAGTTCGGCAGTGTGGGCGGACTGCACCCTCTAGCCGCGGCCCTGGCTGTGCTGGTTACCATTCTCATGGGTCAGCTCTTCGGACTGTACCCAGCGTGGCAGGCGGCGAAAATGACGCCAGTGGAGGCGTTGAAGTTGGGATGAACCCCAGCATGCAGCGGATCCATGCTTTGACATCCTTTAGTAACTAAACTATACTGACCTTAGGGTCAGCATTATATTATGGTGGGGAAGGAAGTTGTCTGTGAGACAGCCGCTGCTTTCGCTTATCAACTTGAATAAGTACTATGGTGACGTCCATGTCCTGAAGGATGTTTCTTTTACCATAGACGAAGGGGAATTTCTCACTCTGCTTGGGCCTTCGGGCTGCGGCAAAACCACACTTCTGCGCTGTATTGCAGGCCTGGAGCGCATTCAATCAGGAGATATTCTGCTTTCCGGCACTTCCATTAAGGACTTGGCGCCGAATAAGCGGAATGTAAACACTGTTTTTCAGAACTACGCCCTGTTCCCCCATTTCAACGTCTATGACAATATCGCCTATGGCCCCCGCATGACGAAATCCCTTAATGAGTCCCAGCTTAAGACCAGAGTGTCTGAGGTACTGGAATTAGTGCAGATGTCAGGCTATGAACAGCGCATGCCCCACCAGCTCTCAGGGGGGCAGAGGCAGCGCATCGCCATTGCCCGGGCCCTCATCAATGAACCATCTATCCTGCTCCTAGATGAGCCCCTAGGCGCGCTGGATCTCAAACTGCGCAAGCACATGCAGACGGAGTTGGCGCACCTGCAGCGCAAGACAGGTACTACCTTCGTCTATGTAACCCATGATCAAGAAGAGGCCCTCAACATGTCAGATCGCATTGTGGTAATTGACCAAGGGGAAGTGCAGCAGTTGGGCAGCCCCAGGGAGATCTACAACAACCCGAAAAACCTCTTCGTGACCAGCTTCATCGGGGATCGCAACATCTTCCCTGTAGAAGTGGTGGAGCCTGGTGAAGAGTGTTCAAAGGTGAAGCTGGGAGAAAGCGTGGTTGCAGTAAGGAATTCAAGCAGCGCCAAGAACGCTTTTCCAGCCGAGGGCTCGGCCATCTTGGCCATTCTCATGGATAAGATGAGGATTTCCTGTGACGAAACGGAAAATGCCGTTAAGGGCAGGGCTCTTTCCATCCATTATGCCGGCTCCCAGATCAGGATTGAGGTGCAGGTTGAGGATAGAGTCCTTACAGTTGTAGAGTATCAAAAGATCGACTGTGACTGCCAAGTTGGAGATACTGTGTACATTTCCTGGGAGGAAAGCGGAGCGATTCTGCTTCCCAAAGATGGTTGGGAAGAAAGAGGCGTCTAAGATGAGAACTCTCAAGAGGAACTTACTAGCTGTACCCATTCTGGTGTGGATCGGGCTCTTAGTGGGCGTGCCCATGATCTTTGTGGTTGTGCTCAGCTTTTTGTCCCGGGACAACCTGGGCAACATTATCTACCAATTTACGCTGGACAATTACCGCCGCGTGGTGGACCCTATCTATCTGAGGGTGTTTTGGAACTCTCTGCTCCTGGCTCTGCTCACAGCCTTGATCACGCTGGTGGTGGGCTATCCCGTAGCTTACATCACCGCCAATCTGTCTCCCACTAGGCGCGCCTTATCCTTGGGCTTGATTATGCTGCCCTTTTGGATCTCCAGTTTGCTGCGGACCTACGGCTGGATGATTCTGCTGGGCAATGCCGGGCTGATCAACAATGTGCTGATGGCTCTCAAGCTTATTGACAAACCCCTGCCAATGATGTACAAATTCGGTACCAGCTTGGTGGGTACAGCCTATATGCTGATGCCGTTTATGATCGTCGCCGTCTTTAACTCTGTAGACAAATTGGATCGTTCACTGCTGGAAGCCTCCTATGACTTGGGGGCGAGCAGGTGGAAAACCTTTTTCCAAATCACCATTCCTCTGACCCTGCCTGGGATCGCCGGGGGCTTTACCTTAGTTTTCATCCCTGCCTTAGGCCTCTACTTCGTTTCCGATCTCTTAGGAGGAGGAAATACCGTTTTTCTGGGGAATTTGATTCACACCATGGCCACCAGGGGCAGAAACAGGCCTCTGGCCGCCGCCTTTTCCCTGGGCATGATTGCCCTGGCCCTGCTGGTGCTCTCGCTTTATTGGAAAGTGAGCAAGGATAAGACGGGGGAGGGGCTGTTTCAATGAAGGAAAAAACCAATCGGCTTGGAACGTTTTATCTGTCCCTATTTTTTGTCATCCTGTACCTGCCTGTGCTCAGCGTCATTCTCTATTCCTTCAATGCCAGCTCTTCCACTGCCCAGTGGACCGGCTGGACCTTGGACTGGTACCGTCAGCTGTTCAGCGACAGGGTTATTGCCCAGTCCTTTAGGGTAAGTATTGTGGTAGCTGTCTTAACGTCCCTGCTCTCCGCGGTGCTGGGTACGTTCACCGCTGTTGTTTCCCAGTGGGTGACAGCCCGCATGAAAACCGCCATTCAAGGGATGATGATTCTGCCTTTGATCGTGCCTGAAGTGGCCTTGGGAGTGTCGCTGCTTTTCTTTTTCAATGCTCTGGGTCTGCCTTTCGGTACCTTGACTTTAGTGCTGTCCCATTCTCTGTTCTGTGTACCCTATGTCTACATCATGGTGCGCCTGCGGCTGCAGGAAATCGATAAGTCCATTATTGAATCGGCTTTGGATTTGGGGGCCAGCACGCTGCAGATGGTGAGAACCATCATCCTGCCCTTGGTTGCTCCGTCCATTCTCACTGCGGCTCTGCTGTGTCTAGCCATGTCTTTGGATGATGTAATTATTTCCACTTACATGTCGGGGCCGCGCAGCACTACCCTTCCAGTGCACATCTTCTCCATGATGCGTGTGGGCGTGACCCCTAAAGTAAACGCCCTGTGCACCTTGATTTTGATGGGAACTTTCTTCATAATTGGACTAAGCCAGTTAGTTACTAAGAATAGGAGGTTTGCCAAGTGAAGATGAGAAAAACTGTACTGCTCATTGTCGCTGTTTTAATCCTTGCTGTGCCTGCTGGAGTGGCGGCTAACGGAGAGGTTAACCTTATGACTTGGGGTGGAGATTTCATTCCCCGGGAGGTCATTGAGGAGTTTGAAAAGGAAACGGGCATCCGAGTCAACTACAAGGAAGTAACTTCTAACGAAGACATGCAGTCTCTGCTGGAAGCGAACCCTGATCAATACGATTTGGCTGTAGTCACTGATTACATGGTGGATATTCTGCGGCAGAACGGTATGCTGGCCGTATTGGATAAGTCCCAGATGCCCAATTACGCCAACATCAACCCTGTGTACCTGGGCAATTACTATGACCCCACCAGTGAATACTCCATCCCCTACGCCATCTCCATCTCTCTGCTCCTTGTGAACCATGAAGAAGTGGAGAAGCTGGGTGCAGATCCCATCACGACTTACAGCGATCTGTGGCAGGAAGAGCTGCGGAAGAAAGTGGTTGTGGTGGATTGGTCTGTAGAGATCATGGGGATTGTGCTCAAATCCCTAGGTTACGAGTACAATGAGACGGATCCTGCGAAGGTTGCCGAAGCCAGGGAGAAGCTCTTTGCCCTGAAACCCAATATTGTGCGCTTCGAAACCAACACTCCGGAAGATTCCCTGATCAACGGAGAAGCGGTAGCCGGGTTTATGTATTCCAACCAGGCGGTGAAGGGTAATGCCGCAGATCCCAAGCTGCAGCCGGTCTTTCCCACCGAAGGGATGCCCATCTTCATCGACTCTTGGGTGATGTCCAAAGAAGCGCCTAATAAAGATGGTGCCTATCAGTTCCTGGATTTCATTATGAGGCCGGAAACTGCCGCTAGGATCGCGGATCTAACCAAGTTCACTACGCCCAATAAAGGAGCCGAACCCCTTCTGCCCGATTACTACAGAGACAATCCCATGCTCAACCTGGCAGATGAGGTGGTGGAAAACACCAGCTTCTACATTGGCGTGGAACGTGTACTGGAAGAATACGAACACATCTATGTTGAGTTCAAGTTGAGGTAAAACCAGAGCTCGGGGGTATCCCCGAGCTCTCTTATACAGGGGAAGAGCAGCCCGTTGGGCTGCTCTTTTTTACCGCTCTGTTTTCATGGAAAGGCTGATTCGCTCTAGTTTAGGGTCCACGCCTAGGATGCGCACCGTAACTATGTCTCCCACCTGCACCACATCGGTGGGGTGCCGTACGAATCCGTCGCTGAGCTGGGAGATATGCACTAGCCCAGCCTTTTTGACCCCAATATCTACAAAGGCTCCGAAGTCCACCACGTTTTGCACAGTTCCTTTGAGAACCATGCCTGGCCTGAGATCTTCGATGCTCAATACATCTGCCCTAAACAGCGGGGGAGGAAGCTCATCCCTGGGATCCCTGCCGGGCTGCCCCAAAGCGGCCAAAATGTCCCGTACAGTGGGAACACCTGCGCCCAGCTTTTCCCCCACCTGATCTGGTTCTAGCTCCTTCAGTTTCTCTCTGATCGCATCCAAGTTTTCCCGGTTCTGGAGGTCCTCCTCACTGCAGCCGATCAGCGTCAGGATCTGCCTGGCCAAGGGGTAGGATTCTGGATGCACGGCGGTGTTATCAAGGGGATGTGCACCATCGGCAATGCGCAGGAAGCCGGCAGCCTGTTCGAAGGTCTTGGCACCCAATCCCTTCACCTTCTTGAGCTCTGTCCGGCTCTTGAAGATACCGTTTGCCGTCCTGTAGTGCACGATTTCCTGGGCGACTCTGGCTGATAGGCCCGATACATATCTCAACAGGGCACTGGAAGCCGTGTTCAGTTCCACACCTACATGGTTAACACAGCTTTCTACCACTGCATCTAAAGTTCCGGCTAGTTCCTTTTGGTTCACATCATGCTGGTACTGGCCCACACCAATGGATTTGGGCTCGATCTTCACCAGTTCAGCCAGGGGATCCTGCACTCTGCGGGCAATGGAAACAGCACCCCTCATGGACACATCCAAGTCAGGGAACTCTTCCCTGGCCAGTTCTGAGGCGGAATAGACAGAGGCACCAGCCTCGTTCACCACAAGATACTGCAGGGTGGGGCAGTGTTCTCTGATTAGCTCTGCCACCAGCTGTTCCGTTTCCCTGCTCGCAGTCCCGTTGCCAATGGTGACCAAGGTGAGTCCATGTTTGTTAACCAAGGAAGCCAGGATGTGCAGGGCTTCTCTCCATTTCTTCTGCGGTTCATGGGGGTAGATGGTGGTATACTCTAAGAGCTGGCCAAACTCATCCACCGCAGCTGCTTTGCAGCCGGTTCGGAAAGCTGGATCAATGCCTAACACCCTGCGTCCCCGCACGGGACTCTGCATCAAGAGATCCCTGAGATTCTTGGCAAAGATCTGGATGGCATGTTCTTCCGCCTTCTCCGTGAGGGCATTTCGTATATCCCGCTCCAAGCTGGGAGCTAAAAGCCGCGCATAGCCGTCCTCGATAGCGGCCTGCACATAGGCCGCGGCTGGAGAGGCGGGATTAGTAACAATCTCTCTGCTGAGCAGGGAGTGGATGCGGTTGACATCCACTTGGATCTTCACCTTCAACACACCCAGGCGCTCTCCCCGATTAATAGCCAAGATGCGGTGGGGTGGTATTTTTGACACATCCTCGAAGTAATCGAAGTACATCTGGAATTCGTCTGCCTCGGGGATGTCTTCATCGGCAGTCCTTTCCACCGCCAGTAGGCCCGTATCATAGGTGAACTTGCGGATTAAGGCCCGGTTGCTGGGATCATCTGTGAACTGCTCAGCGAGAATATCCTGAGCTCCCTGCAGGGCATCTTCCACCGTGGTGACCTCAGCACTCAAAAAGGGTTCAGCCAGCACTTGCGGATTTCGCCCGTCCTGGGCCAGGAGCTGCTCCGCCAGGGGCTCTAAACCCTTCTCCTTGGCTGCAGACGCTCTGGTTCTGCGCTTGGGCCTGAAGGGACGGTAGATATCCTCCAGTTCCTGCAGGGTGTTAGCCGCCGTAATGGAGGCAGAAATCTCGGGAGTGAGTTTTTCCTGGGCCTCAATCAGCCTGGAGATCTCCTCTTTGCGGTTCTGGAGGCTGCGCAGGTAGACCAGGCGCTCCGACAGAGCTCGAATTACCGTTTCATCCAGCTCACCAGTGGCCTCTTTACGATAGCGGGCGATAAAGGGAATGGTGTTGCCTTCATCCAAGAGCTTAACTGTCTGTTCAGCTTGGGCCGGCCTAATACCTAGCTCAGCTGCCAGCTGTTTGATAATCTGCATGCCTATCCACTCCTTCGTGATTAGAATAGCAGACCTGGAAGGAAGATGCAAAGAAATGTTGAACCCTAAGGCGAGGTGGTAATATGCTGGTAGAGTACAGGACGGTGGCGCGGGAAGCAGAGATCACCCTGATTGAAAAGAAGTCGAAATTCATCGCGCGCATTAAACCCGTTCAGACCCGTGAAGAGGCTGAGGGGTTTATTGAGGAAGTGCGCAAGGAGCATTGGAGCGCCACCCATAATGTACCTGCTTATATCATAGGAATTAACCAGGAAATCCAGAAGTACAGCGATGACAACGAGCCCAGCGGCACTGCAGGGCTGCCAGTCTTGGAAGTGCTCAAGGCCCACGACCTTGTGAACACTGCAGTGGTGGTTACACGCTACTTCGGCGGCACCCTCCTGGGCCGGGGGGGCTTAGTGCGAGCCTATGGGGGAGCGGCCCGTGAAGCAGTGAAGGAGGCGGGGATCGTGCGCATGGTTCCCGCAACTAAAGTCGGTATTACAGTGGATTACGTCCATTCTGGCAGGATTCAAAATGAACTGATGACCCAGGGCGTTTTTCTTGCTGACACCCAATATCTGGAGCGCGTCACCTTTCAGGTTCTACTGTTCTCCCCAGAAAGGGAGCCGCTGCGGCAGGTCATTCAGGAGCTGACTGCCAATGACTTCCAGTGGAAGGAAGGGGAGGAAGTTTATCGAGCCCTACCTGCAGGAGAGGAGAGTTGAGGAGGAGAATTATCCTCCCTACTTCCGTTGGTCAGCAGGTAAATAAGGGGGAATGTACAGTGGCCAAAGTGACCCGCACTGCGGCGCCCTGGCTGTATCCAGTGCCACCTGTCTTGGTGAGCTGCCAGGATGCTGGCCAGGCAAACATCATCACTTTGGGGTGGTGTGGAGTAGCCAGCTCCGATCCACCGATAATTGGTGTGGGTATTCGCCCGGAGCGCTATTCGTATGATATAATTAAGCGATCAGGCGAGTTTGTGGTGAATATTCCCCAGGCTTCCCAGGTAGAACTGGTGGATTTCTGCGGCACTATCAGCGGCCGCGATGCCGATAAATTCGCCCGCTGCGGATTTACCGCCCTGCCCGGCCAGTCTGTCCAAGCACCCTTGATTGCAGAGTGCCCGGTGAACCTGGAATGCAGGGTGGTGCAGGAGCTCTCCTTGGGCAGCCATGATCTGTTCTTAGGAGAAGTGCTCGCCGTGCACTATGACGAGCAGTGTGCAGTGGATCACCGCTTTGACCTGGCCCGTGCTGATGCTCTGGTCTATGCCTTCGGTGGGTACTACCGCCTAGGGGAGGCCCTAGGGCGTCACGGGGAGTGGGTTAGAAGAAAGAGGTAGAATATGAACAGAAGCAGGAAGGCCCTTTGGTTGTGCACAGTCTTGATTGTCCTTGCTTTGGCCTGTTCGGTTTGGGCAGCCTATCCAAAACCGCAGGGTTATGTGAACGACTTTGCCAATGTGCTGGATCGGAAAAGCCAGTCCGAACTGCAGATCCTTGCTGAGCAGCTCAGGAAAGATCAGGGAGTTGAGCTGGCAGTGGTGACTGTGACCTCGACTGATCCCATGGATCCTAAAGAATACACAACAGGGCTGTTTAACGAGTGGAAAATCGGGGGACAAGAGGACAGCGGCCTCTTGATGCTCCTGGCCGTGGTCGAGGGGGCCATTGAAGTGGAGCCTGGGTACGGGCTGGAGGGCGTGCTTCCCGATGGCCTGATTGGAGCGGTCATTGACCAGGAAGGACTACCACACTTCAAGGATGGCGACTATGGGGCTGGGCTCACTGCCATGGCCAAGGCCTACGCCCGCATTTTAGCGGGAGAGAAGTTTGAAATGGCTGAAGAGAAAAAGGAAGACTATGGCTGGCTGTTTTCTTTTTTCATCTTCCTGTTGATTGTGTTGATGCTGCGCCGTGGCCGCCGCTATCCACCTAGTGGCAGCGGTGGATCAGGCGGAGGCTCGGGCCGTAGGACTATCTTTGTCCCTGGCCCTACCTTTGGCGGCCCGCGGACTGGCGGAGGGTTTGGCGGTTCGAGACCTTCCGGTGGATTTGGAGGATTTGGCGGGGGGCGCAGCGGTGGCGGAGGAGCAGGAAGGCGATTCTAAGGATGGAAAAGGAGAGTGGAGAGATTGAAAAAAGGAACCCTAGTGCTCATCATCATTGCAATAATTGTAGTACTAATCGGCGCCAATTTCATTTCACGCTACAATCGGTTAGTGGAACTAGACGAAACTGTTGAGGCCCGTTGGGCGCAGGTGGAGAACCAGCTGCAGCGCAGGGCGGATTTGATCCCCAATCTGGTGGAGACTGTTAAGGGCTATGCCAGCCATGAACAGCAGGTGTTTGCTGATGTGGCCGATGCCCGGTCTCGTCTGTTGGCAGCTCGGACTCCCGAGGACCAAATGGAGGCCAACGCCAGTTTGGACTCTGCTCTCGGGCGGCTCCTGGCTATCAGTGAGGCTTATCCAGAGTTGAAGGCTGACACCAGCTTTATCCGGCTCCAAGATGAGCTGGCTGGAACGGAGAATCGCATTGCCACCGAGCGGATGCGTTTCAACGAGTCTGTGCAGACTTGGAACACCACAATCCGCCGGTTCCCCATGAACATCTTCGCCAGTGTGATGGGTATGGAGGCGCGGTCCTTCTTTGAAGCATCTCCTGGAGCCCAGCAGGTTCCTCAGGTGAACTTCTAAGGAAAGAGGCACTCTCGAGAGTGCCTCTTTTTCGTATACCGGTTCTTATAGGCCAAATAGGGGGAGGGGGTTGGTTGGCAGCTCCCGCAGTGCATCCAGGTCCGCGGGGGGAATATTCTCCTGGAAATAGTGCAATACTTCTAGGGCTTCTTCAGGGTACTCAGTGTCTCCCCACACTACCAATGTGGACAACTGTGCAGGGTGTTGTACCCCATAGATAGGGCTGCCTGCCTCATCCTGGCCCAGGGCCAGCAGCGCTCCTTGTTCTAGGAAGAAATTGAAGCGTTCTTCGGAGAGGGCGATCACATCTGGCGCTTCTCCCGCGGCGATGAGCACTATTAGTTTGGTATCCATGGCTGCAGGTGGAAGAAGCTGCAGATCGATATAGATCTCTTCATGGGAGGCATTCCAGGCATCTGCCAGCTCGGTGATGACTTCACTGAGGTCGTAAGCTGCCTCGCCCATAAACACAACTTTGGCCCGGCCCATGGCTGGGTCTGGAGGCGCCGGCCGGAAGATGATATAGAGGGCTAGGAGGGCCACCGCCAGCACACTGCCAATGATAACCTTCTTAGATACAGGGGGAGGCGGGCCGTCTCCTTCCGGCCTGTCTCCCAGCACAGCTTGGGCAACCTGGGGACACCCAGCCCTTCCGCAGCCGCCCTTGGCTTTCCAGCAGTCCGCGTGCTGTACGCTGCGGCAGCGCGGGCAGATCACGATCTCATCAGAAGCCGTGATGGTCTTTTGACAGAGGATGCAGGGTTGCCCCGCGTGGGTTTCTCCTGTGGTGATTTTTTCAGTTTTTCCAGCCATGTCTTCTCTCCCCAAACACCAAAGATCGTATAGTATGGTATTATTAATATTGTAACACTTTGTCCCAGCCCTGCCAATTGAGGAGCTGGGGAAGAGGAGTGATGACTCTGAGGCCGCAGGTGGAGATTTACACTGACGGGGCATGCAGCGGCAACCCAGGCCCGGGTGGATGGGCAGCCATCCTTCGCTATGGCAGCCATGAGCAGGAAATATCCGGGTTTGACCCAGAGACGACCAATCAACGTATGGAGCTTATGGCGGCCATTAAGGCTCTGGAGAGGCTGAAGAAGCCCTGCCGGGTAAAGCTTTACTCAGACAGCGCCTATTTGATCAATGCCTTCAACCAAGGTTGGGTTGAGAACTGGCAGAGAAACGGATGGGTAAACGCGAGAAAGCAGCCAGTGAGCAACGATGATCTCTGGCGGCGTTTGATCACGCTTGCCAAAGTCCATGATATAGAATGGATAAAGGTCCGCGGGCACAGTGATAATGAAGATAACAACCGCTGTGATGAGCTTGCTCGGGCCGCGATTGCGTCAGGGCGTTAGGGGGTGCAGCAGTGCAGAGAGACTATCGTGAGCTGCTTGAAGAGATTAAAGAGATAACAACAGTAGATGGCTTCGTGTCTTCCTGCCTAGAGATTAAGGAAAGCATGTTCTTCTACGAGCGGGACCTGATGCTGGCGGCTTATACTGCTTCCCTGGAGCTGCTCATCGTGGCTGCCCTGCTTAATGCAGGGTTGAGGAGCAAAAGAGATCTGGTGAAAGCCCAGGCCGAAGTAGAGCTCTCCATGGAAAGCCTGCTCAGTGACTTGACTAAGTTCCAGTTCCCCCTGGACATTCAATATGTGGTGGATCGTTTTCTGCAGGGAGCAGCTGTGCGGCTGCGCTGGCGGCTGAATGTGTACACCCAGATGATGAAGGTGTATGCCTCGGATCAGGATTACATGCAGGATGATCTCGATGACATTCTGCGCGGAGCACACCGGCTGCTGCACCAAGAGACTTCTGAGGTTGAACCTAGATTAGCTTATCTGTTGGGAAGGGCAGGGGCGAAGATGCTCAGGGGAGCCCGCCTTCGGCCCTTGTGGCTGCAGGTGAGCCATCCCCGCATTCAGGTGGCCTTGTCTGGGCTGCAGACCTTGATGGATAATCTGCGAGTCACCCCATACTTCAATTATCCCCTGGAAGATCTGGCTGTGGAAAGGCAGAAACGCAAGAAGATCAAGGGCAACGTCGTGGCCGAACTGGGTGTCTTCCGCAACTTCCGGCAGGGAGGTTCGGGGTATACAGATATGAATATCGCCCTGGAACGTGATGAGTATGACACTTTCCTGGACAGCTTTTTCACCGGTTTCGAATTCCTCGATGTGGAGCCGGACCAAACAGCGGTGGACCTGATCACCATGAGCTTGGAAGTCCGCCTAGTTCACGAAGGAGTTGACGGTCGCTTCCTACTGCGGCTCCTGGTGTACTGCAACCGGTGGAAACTCAGCCAGGTGAGCGATGTGATTTTGGAGCTCTTAGCTGAACTGGAGTGGGATGATCCTCTATTCTTCGAGTGCTGGTCTTTGCTGAAATCCTTTGAAAGCAAGGCCCTGCCGGCCATGCGCCGTTTCGCCAGAGCTCACCGGGACTCCCCGCTCCTGCCCTATCTGGCGGTCTTCTTGGCCAGCGGCCCCCCAAGCAAGCGCAGGTGGAGTCTGCTCAAGGAGATTTTCGAGCATTATCCTCAGGAGAACGAAGAAAAGGCCAATATGGCCCTCTCCATTGCCCGTTATGGGGGAGAAGACGCAGTGGCCTTTTTAGAACAGGTGCTGGCATCTGCCAAGCAGGGCAATGGCCCTTACCGCAAAGCGCTGAAGAAGGCATTGGCCACAGCCCAAGAAGCGAGTAACTAGACCAGCTCCTGAACAGCCCAGGAAGCAGCCTCCCGTACCATAGAACTGGGATGCTCCCGGGCTGTTTTTTCTAAAGCGGGGAGGGCATCGCGGTTCCTTTGATTCCTCAAAACGATGCAGGCATTGCGCTGGATGATGTTTTTCCCCCTCCAGCTTAAGCTGGTGCAGCCGAACTGCTCGGCGAACTCTCTCTTGGTGAGGGTAAAAAGGGGCAGGAGGGGTACGTGGGGGCCCACCAGTGGAGCGAATTCCTGATGCCGCGTTAATCTAGCCTCTTGGTTGATGGGGCAGACCTGCTGGCAGGTGTCGCATCCCCACAGTCTGTTTCCGAGTTTCCCGCGGAACTCCATGGGAACGGTGCCCGGCATTTGAGTAAGATAGGACAGGCAGCGCTGGGGTTTAATCTTCCCAGGGGCCAAGAGCGCGTTTGTGGGGCAGGCTTTGATGCAGAGATCGCAGTGGACAGGGCAGGACCAGTTCTCCTGTTCCCCCCGGGAGGTGGGTGGCAGCTCGATATCGACCAGGATTTCACCTAAGAAGACCCAGGAGCCGAAGGGCGGCACATAGAC
This sequence comes from Bacillota bacterium, assembly GCA_012837385.1. Classification (GTDB taxonomy): domain Bacteria; phylum Bacillota; class Limnochordia; order Darwinibacteriales; family Darwinibacteriaceae; genus DTU010. Next base: position 26,667 of record DURH01000031.1, on the reverse strand, counting down.
TGCACAGTTGCTGCCTGGGTAACCCAGCCCAGCTTCCACCGCCAAGGCCCGATCGATCAGGAAGCTGGTATCCACCGCCTTCGTGCACTGCTGAGCACCATGGTGTTCCCTGAGATAGCCGATCACTTGATTCATGCGCTCCTGCAGGACGGTGTGATAATCCAAACCCCAGGCAGAACGGGAGATGGTTCCGTGCAGTGGTGGTGTGCTGCCTGGAGGCCCCGTGTTGTAGCTCACAGCCAGGGTGATCACCGTCTGGGCACTGGACTGCAGTCTGCGGGGATCAACGCGCTTTTCTAGATCGCCATCCACAAAATCGGGGTAGCGCTCCTCTAGAAGTGCTTGCTTGAGTACTGGCAGCATGCGCTGGAGCGGGTTTGCCGGCACAGTGGCGAAGGCATCAAAACCAGCCTGGTATATGGCTTGGCCCAAAGCGTGGAGGGAGTTCAAGACGCTGCTCCTTTCCTTCGGAAATTGCAGAAGAGGAGCCTGGGGCTCCTCTGAAAAGTCTATCTAGTTGGCTGATTCCACCGAAACGACCTCGGGGATTTCCTGCTTCAGGATTCTTTCGATACCGGCCTTCAGAGTCAGCTGGGACATGGGGCAGCCCACACAGGCGCCGGTAAGCTTAACAGTAACTACGTTGTCAGGGCTTATTCCAACCAATTCTACATTCCCGCCGTCGGCTTGAATGGCTGGACGAATTCTATCTAAAACGGCTTCCACTCTGTCTCTCATTTCCACACCTCCTTGGCGTCTTCTTTTATAAGTATACACCTAATGATTAACAAAGTCTATGCCGAATCATCCTTCCAAAAGGGTGAATCCTGCTTTGTACCTAGGTACCGCAAAAGGTGCGGTACGGTACAGCTGAGGGTTCAGGGGGCTGGGCGTATTCCACCTGTTCTGCGCTGTGGGCGAAGGGATCCGCCAGAATGCGCACTAGTTTATCCACCAAACTGTAATCGCCTTTGCTAACCGCGGGGCGCAGGGCCTCTTCCACCCGGTGGTTGCGGGGTATAACAGCGGGATTGCTCTGCTTCATCAGCTCCTGCACCAGCTCCAGGCTCTGCTGTCCCCTGGTTAGGCGGTCCTGCCAGCGCTCTTTCCAAGCGGCAAAGCCATCTGACTGGTAGAGGGGGCTGGCCTGGAACCTACCAAAGGTAAGATCAAGGAACGTGTTGGTATAATCGGCCTGGAATTCGTGCATAAGCTTAAGCAGATCCTCCACCAAGGAGCTGTCTCCTTCTTCCCGGTTTGTCAGGCCCAGCTTGCCGCGCATACCGTCTAGGTAGAACTGATTGTATAAAGGGGCGAATTGAGCCAACTCCTCATTGGCCAGCTGCACAGCCTGTTCCTCATTATCGGCCAAGAGAGGCAGCAGGGACTCGGCAAAGCGGGCTAGGTTCCAGGCGGCGATGTGCGGCTGATTGCCGTAGGCGTAGCGCCCATCTTGATCAATGGAACTGAAAACGGTTTTGGGGTCATAGGTATCCATAAAAGCACAGGGCCCATAGTCGATGGTTTCGCCGCTGATGGCCATATTGTCTGTATTCATAACACCGTGGATAAAGCCCACCAGCATCCACTGGGCCACCAGCTCCGCTTGGGCCTTGATTACGCGACCCAGTAAGGCCTGGTACTTGTTCTCCTCTTGGGCTAGCTGGGGGAAATGGCGCTCTAGTGAGTAGTCCGCCAGTGCCCGCAGATCCTCTTTGGCAAATACTGCCGCATATTGGAAGGTGCCCACTCGCAGGTGGCTTTGGGCAACCCTGGTTAACACTGCCCCTGGAAGGTCTCGTTCCCTTGGGACCTGCTCACCAGTTGTGACCACCGCTAGGCTCCTGGTTGTGGGGATGCCCAGGGCGTGCATGGCCTCGCTGATGATGTACTCCCTGAGCATGGGGCCGATGGTGGCTTTGCCATCACCTCCTCGGGAGTAGGGTGTGCGCCCCGTCCCCTTCAGCTGCACATCGAAACGCTGTCCAGAGGGGGTGATCTGTTCCCCCAGGAGCACGGCTCGCCCATCGCCCAGCATGGTGAAGTACCCAAACTGGTGGCCGGCATAGGCCTGGGCCAGGGGAAGGGACCACTCGGGAAGCTCATTGCCGCTGAGCAGAGCTGCTCCTGCTCCGCTGCGCAGTGCCTCAGGGTTGAGGCCCAAGCTCTCTGCCAGCCTGTCGTTGAGGATCACCACCTGGGGATGGGGAACGGGTTCGGGCTGTACCACAGAGAACAGTGAGGCAGGCAGGCGAGCGTAGGAGTGATCGAAGTTAAAGCCGAAGTCATTGGTTTGCATGGCACACCTCCGTATTTAGTATACCCTACCGCAAAGCCCCTGGGCTTCGGGGAGGAAGTTGGCGAACTATACCGAAATCATTATAAGTTCTAATTCTGAGAGACGGTGGAGGATTCTGATGCAGCGCACGAAGATATTGGTAATCGGAAGTCTGAATATGGATCTGGTGGTTCATGTGCCTCGGGTGCCCAACAATGGTGAAACCCTTTTAGGCACGGAGTTCCATCGCTATTTCGGAGGTAAGGGTGCCAATCAGGCAGTTGCAGTGGCAAGGCAGGGCGTGCGTACCATCATGGCGGGACGAGTAGGCGCGGATGCCTTTGGCCAGGATCAAGTGGCGAAACTGCAGGAGGAAGGCATTGAGACAGACTACCTCTTAGTGGATGATGAGCACGCCTCAGGGGTAGCCTTTATCGTGATCGATGCCCAGGGCAACAACCGCATTATGGTGGTCCCTGGGGCTAATGGGGCAGTGAGCCCAAGGGATATTGAGGCTTTAGAGCCAGTTATGGCAGAGTGTTCCTGCGTTGTAATTCAACTGGAAATCCCTCTGGAAACGGTATTTGCTGCCGTCCGCTCTGCCCATGCCCAGGGGGCTAAGGTGATACTCAATCCGGCACCGGCCCAGCCTCTCCCCATGGATCTCTATCCCTGCCTAACGGTGATAACACCCAATGAAAGCGAAGCCCAGCTGCTCACTGGAGTAGAAGTGACCGATCTGGCCACAGCGCGGCAGGCAGCTCAGGTCCTGCTTGATAGGGGTGTGCTGGCGGTGGTAATCACCCTGGGTTCCCAAGGAGCCTATGGATTGACCCTATCAGGAGAATTTCATGTCCCGGCGCACCAAGTAAATGTTGTGGACACGGTGGCGGCTGGGGATACCTTTACAGGAGCTTTAGCAGCCCTCATTGGAGAAGGGCACAGCCTCAGGGAAGCAGTGGAATATGCCAATGCCGCGGCGGCCATCGCGGTTACACGTCACGGGGCCCAGCCCTCGGTGCCCACTAAGGCTGAAGTGCTCCGCTTTTTAGGGAAGTAAAGGGGGTAAAGGAGAGCTGCCGTTTCCCTAGGTAGCTCTGTCTTTTTCTAAGCCAAGAGTGAAAACCTAAGAAAGGCAGCAGCACTACCCAGCCGCTGAACAAGTATATCGAGACAGGAGGCTGACCTTGACCAATCACACAGCGACTCGTACCTACCGCGGCTATGTCTTGGATCCCTTCCAAGAGCAGGCGGTTGAATACATCGATGAAAACAAGTCTGTGTTAGTGGCAGCGCCTACGGGAGTAGGCAAAACCCTGATTGCGGACTACATTATCGAAAAGATCTATTATGAAGGGGGACGGGTAGTCTACACAGCGCCCATTAAGGCTTTAAGCAACCAAAAGTTCAGGGAGTTTAAAGCAATTGTCGGAGAAGAAGCTATGGGCATTCTCACAGGTGATGTGGTAATCAACCCTGAGGCGCCCATTTTGATCATGACCACGGAGATTTTTCGGAATATGCTCCAAGAGGACCCAGAGCGGGTTCGGGATGTGCGCTATGTGATTTTTGACGAGATCCACTACATCGATGATCCTGAGCGGGGCAGCGTGTGGGAAGAAAGCCTGATCTTTATGCCTTCCTCCATGCGGTTTTTGGGCTTGAGCGCCACTATCCCCAATGTCGATCAGCTGGCTAGCTGGATCTCGGAGGTGCAGAAGCAGGAAGTGAAGGTGATCACCAACACCCACCGCGTTGTACCTCTCAAGCACGGCCTCTATGAACGTTCCTTGGGCTTTACCACCATGCGTTCCATCCAAAAGAAGTACCGCAGGCTGGCCTCCCAGAGCGTCACAGGCCGCCCCGAGGTGGAGGCCACTACCCATTTAGATCTAGTTCGGGCTATTAAGGACGACTACCTGCCATGTCTGTTCTTTACCTTCAGCAGGCGCAAGTGTGAAGCCAACGCGCTGGAGCTAGGTGAAGAACACGACTTTTTGACTAAGGCGCAGAAACGCGAAGTGACTGCGGTTATCGACAGCGTCCTGGAGCGCTACCCTGCTGTGGGGAGTGGGCGCTGGCCTCACCTGCGCCGCCTGCTGCTTAGGGGAATTGCCTACCACCATGCGGGCATGCTTCCCGTACTGAAGGACATTGTGGAGGAGCTCTTTACCCGCCGCCTAATTTCGGTTCTCTACTGCACAGAAACATTTGCGGTGGGGCTCAACTTCCCCTGCAAGACAGTCTGTTTCGATTCCAGCACCAAGTGGGACGGGGTTTCCTTTAGGCCCATCTCTAACAGAGAGTATTTTCAAATGGCAGGCCGGGCGGGCCGCAGGGGGATTGACGAGGAAGGTTTTGCTTTCACCGTGGTGGATCTCAACTATTTCGATCCGAGCCAGTTCCCCAGCATGAATGAGGATGAAGTGGAGCCGCTGCAGAGCCAGTTCAGCCTGACCTATAACTCCATCCTCAATTTGGTCAAGAACTATGACGAAGAGCATATCCACCGCATTTTGGGACAGAACTTCGCCACTTACCAAGCCTCAGCTGAGCGCCAAGGGGTACTGCTGCAGCTGGAGATCTTAGAGGAAGAGCTGGCACCCTATATCAAGAATCTGCGGGGGCGAGAGCGTTTTGTACAGACTCTGAAAAAGCGGATCGATCTGGAAAGGAAGATGCTTACAGCGTATAATAAGCGTACCCGCAGCCACTTGAAACGGGAGATCCGCGCCCTCACCCAGAGGCTGGACAGCGCTTTTTACCGTGCCTATCCCAAGGAGGATCGGGCCCTGCTCCGCCGAGACAACCGCCGGTACCGGCGGAAATTGAGCGCCTACGAGCGCCTCCTCATCAGGGAGCAGGCCTTAAATCCCCAGGAGAAGTATATCCAGGAGTTCAGCCACAAGAAGGCTCTGCTGGAGGCCTTAGGCTATTTAGAGCAAGATCAGCTTACCGCCGCGGGCTTGCTGGCCAGCGAGATCCACGGGCATGAGCTCATGATCACAGAGATGGTTATGGAGGGGCTGTTCCAGTCCTACACTCCCCCTGAATTGAACGCAGCATTAGTTGCCGTGGGCTATGAACCCCGCAAGAATGAGTTCCGTATCAAGCACAAGCTGAACTTCGGCCCTTTGATCGGCATCTATCACTCGTTGGCCAAAATGGAACAGCGCATGCTGGGTTATTCCACAGTACAGTTCAATGACCATGTGGCAGCTTTGGCCTACAGGTGGAGCAGAGGGGAAGATTTCGCTAAGCTGCTGGAGGATACCTCCGTGGACGAGGGCGACTTGGTCTTTGCCTTCAGAAGGGGAATTGACCTGCTGAGGCAGGTGCGCAATGCCATCCCCGAAGACCCTGTTCTCCAGGAGAAACTGCGGGAATGCATCAGCCTCATGGATCGGGATGAAGTCTCCATTTGGCTGTAGGTAGCGAGGTGAATCATGAAGTACAAGCTGCTGGCTATAGATATTGACGGTACTCTGCTCAACAGCAAGTCCCAGCTCACGCCGAGGACGATCGCGGCTGTGCAGGCGGCCCAAGCCCGGGGCCTCAAAGTGGTGTTGGCCACCGGGCGGAGGCTGGGCAATACCCTGCCCTTTGTGGGCCCCTTGGGTATTCGCGAGCTGTTGGTGGTGCACAACGGGGTTGTGGTGGCTGATCCTGTACAGCAGGAGACCATTGTTCAGCAGGGGATCTGCCCTTCCTTGGCTGCAGAACTAGTGGACAAGCTCAATGCCTTGTCACTGAATTACATTCTTTATACAGGAGAAAGCGCGGGGGAGAAGGTGCTTGCTCCCAGGGGACGCTGGGAGGAACCGGAGAATCTTCTCTCTTATTATCTAGGCGAAGCCGCTGAATTTGTTGATGGGGTGGAGGTGACCAGCCCGCCGGTGCGCATCGCCATCATCGATCGCACTGATCAAGTGGATGGCTTCTACCAGGAGTTGATCAAGACCTACGCGGGGCAGGTGAGCGCCCTGCTTTTTGGAACTGAGCGTAATATCTGGCGCGGTATCGAAATCCTCCCAGCTCACAGCAACAAAGGCACAGGTGTTGCTTTTGTGGCAGAACGCTTGGGAGTTGATGCCTCGGAAGTCGTGGCTTTTGGTGATAACATCAATGATCTGGAGATGATCCAGTGGGCAGGGCTGGGCATAGCCATGGAAAATGGCTCTCCCCTCCTCAAGGAACGGGCGCAGAGGATTGCTCCCCGCCACGATGAGGACGGGGTTGCTCAGATTATCGAAGAGCTTCTGCTCTAGTTGGGGGCGAGATGGTGACAACACTGTATATTGTTCCCAGTACTCATTTGCGACAAGTGCGCCGCCGCTTATCCAGGGAGGCGCATCCAGCGCAGGCTGTTACCCTAGGGGGATTGGCAGCCCAGATTCTGAAGGAGGGCCTGGTTTCTTACAGAGAGGATCGGATTTTGGAAGAGGTGGCTCTTTGGCAGAGCGTGGAAGATGCGAAGGGCAGCCTCAAGTTTTTCGCGCCCATTGTCCCCTTCACAGGTTTCATCCAGGAACTGAAATGGCTGTTTGGCCGCTTGGACTACGGAGAAGACATTTTTGCCCTCATGCCTGAACAGGGCAGGGCAGAGCTTGAGCTGCTGCACAACCGCTACCATGGGATCTTAGCGGAATGCGGTGTGGTGAACGCTCCAGGGCGAATCAGGATGGCCCTCAGGGTTCTGGAGAAAGGAAGAGTGCTGTCTGAAGTGAGCACCATCAGACTCCAGGGATTGGGTGAACTCAGGCCCCTGGAGCAGGACTTTCTCCACGCCCTGGCTGCAGGCCGCACTCTGGAAGTGGTGGAGCTCCAGACCCAAGAACCCACAGTGGAGGTGATCAAAGCTCCAGATCCCACCTCTGAAGTTGAGCTAATTGGGGCATCCCTACGCCACCAGATTGAGGCAGGTGCTGCTTTAGAGAAGTTGGCAGTGGCCTTTCCCAATCCCGCCCAGTACCTTCCCATGGTGATCCCCGTTTTTGAGCGCATGCAGATTCCCTGGCAGACGCCTGCTGGCACACTGCGCAACACTCCTGTGGGCAAAGCCCTGCTCACGCTGATCGCTGGTGAACTCGGCGGTTGGGACAAGCACCATCTGGAGCTGCTCACCGCCCCAGGTTGGGGTTTCCCCTTCGCCCTGACTGGGGAGGAACACCGCTTGTTGCGCCTGGCTCCGCCTTTAAAGGGGCTGCCTGCCTGGCGCAGTTATCTAGGCACAAAGGATGGCTGGGTACAGGTCTTGGACATTTTGGGAGGCTTAGGAGCGGAGCTGATCACCAGGCCTTTGCGGGAATACGGAGCCTGGCTGGAAAGGCTCCTGGAAAAACTCGACCCTGAACTGTGGGTTAAGCCCCAGGACAATCTAGAGGTCTGGGCGGAATTGGTCAAAGCGTGGGACAGCCTGTACGCCATCGCCGGGAATCTGGGAAGCTTCCACTGGACTATTTCCCCTGAGAGATTCCTCCAGCTGCTCCAGGAGCTTTTAGACAGTTACCAAATTCGGGCCAAGAGGGAATTCGCCGAACGGGTCCAGGTACTCGGCATTGAGCAGTTGGGTGCCCACACCTATGAACACCTCTACGTGGGAGGGCTGGTGGAGGGGCAGTTCCCCCCTCACAGGACCGCCCATTGGCTGACCAAGACCGCCGCGGTGTTGAAGCGGGACGAGCTGTATAGACGCCTGATCAGTTCTGCGCCCCACCTCTACCTGCACTATCCCGAAGTTGACCGGGAAGGAAAACTGAATCTGCCAGCAACCATCCTGCCCAAGGTGGAGGATGGAGAACGTACCGCTGGTCTTGATCCCAGCCACCATCCATCCCTCTTCTTGGGAGACGGCAGGCTGCGTGATGCTGAGCTTTTAAGCCAGATCAAGGAACGGGTTCTCCAGGGCGGCCTCACCGTTTCTCAGCTCAACAGCTATGCTAGCTGCCCTTATCGCTTTTTCTGCGACTATGTGCTCGCCCTAGAAGTATTGGAAGAAGAGTCTTTAGAGCTTGATGCCAGGGATAAGGGCATTATCATCCACAATGTTCTGCGCGATTTTTGGACCAGCCACTTGACGGGTCCTCTGCCTGCAGTAGAAGAAGCCCAGGCCCAAGTGGAGGGGCTGCTTATCCAGGCTTACCTGGAGAGGGGCAGCGAGCCTCCTGCGGCCTTGATCCGCAGTATGCGGGCGTTTATCCGCCAGGATGTGAAGAGAGCAGAGAGTGGCTTTCGCCCCGCCTATCTGGAGCAGGTCTTTCAGAACGTGGTGATTCCCACTGACTTCGGCTCAGTAAGCGTGCGGGGCAGGATTGACCGCATTGACCAGCATCCAGACGGGGCCTATGTGCTCTATGATTACAAAACGGGAACGCCTCCCACGATAGCCCATTTGTTGGAAGGCAGGGATGTGCAGATCGCTGCCTATTTGCTGGCTTCTGAGACTCTGCTTCCCCAAGGCCGCAACGTGGGGGCAGCATACTACATGGTAAGCGGCAGTGCCCGGAGGGGTGTCTTCCACGCCGACTACCACAAGCAGCTATGTGTGCGTAAGGGGAAGAACATCCTGGCTGCAGAGGAGTTTGCTCAACAGCAGGACAAGTTCCGGGAGATCCTAGCGGAGCTGGTCACCTCCATCTTAGAGGGAGCTTTTCCCATTGAGCCAGCCAGCACCAGCATCTGCAGGTACTGCCCCTTCCAGGGCATCTGCCGTAAGGAGGTAGGGATGAGTGGGTTTTAAGCCGACTAAAAGCCAAGAAAAGGCCATAAACACTATCCACCGTCCGGTTGCCGTGGTGGCCGGCGCGGGGTCCGGCAAGACCAGGGTGTTGGTGGAGAGGTACCTGCATCTGCTGGACAAAGGCACTGCTGTGGATCAGATAGCCGCCATCACCTTCACCAAGAAGGCAGCGCAAGAAATGAAGGAGCGCCTGCGCAAGGCGCGCCCTGAGCTCATCGACAGCATGGAGCGGGCGCAGATTTCGACAATTCATTCCCTCTGCCAGCGCATCATACAAGAGCACCCCCTCCAGGCGGGGATCGATCCCCGCTTTCGGGTGGGAGAAGAGTGGGAAACCAAAGTGCTGTTAGCAGAAGTGATTGAAGAAGTGGTGGGGGACTCCGAAGCACCCAATGACCTGGGCACAGCTGCTGATGTGTGCGCCTTGGTTCAGGATTTGTATGAGAAAATGCTCAGCAAAGGTGATGTCAATTTCCAAAGGCCTCTGCCCCCTCCTCCGGGGGAATTTCCCCTGCGGCAGCTAGAGAGGGCGGTGGAAGAGGCACTGCTCCTCACCCCGGCTACTGCCGTGCAGCAGGCCATCTTCCAGGAGCTGCAGGCAGAATGGCCGGCTCTTAGGGATTTGCTCAGCACACCCGATGAAGATCTGCGCTTAGAAGCTTTGGAGATACTCCTGGATTTGCTCAAAGGTATCAGGGGGAAACTGGCGGCGCAGCTGAGCACCCTCAAGGAAACCATTGCCTATGCCCAGAAGGTCATCCAGGCCAGCAGGGGCATTGCCATCATCGCCTATCTAGGCGAGGTTTTAGAGCGGGTTCACCAGCTCTATGCGGAGCGCAAGCGCCTCAGCGGCTTAGTGGATTTTAACGATTTAGAGAGGATCACCTACGAGCTACTGCAGGATCGACAGGTGGTGGCGGATTACCCTTTCACCCACATTATGGTGGACGAGTTCCAGGATACCAACCCCCTGCAGAAGAAGATCGTGGACGCCTTTGCGGCGCAGGGTGCCCTGCTCTTTGTGGTAGGTGATCCCAAGCAATCCATCTACCGCTTCCGCGGTGCTGATGTGGGAGTGTTTCTGCAGACTAAGGAAGAAATTAAGAACGGCGGAAAAGAGGTTGTCTTGGATGTCAACTTCCGCTCCACCGAAGAGTTGGTGAAGTTTACGAACGGATTCTTCGGGAGCCTTCTGGAAGGGGAGGCCATTGGCTTTGACCCGAGTTCTGCCGAGAAGGACCCGGCAGGTAAGCCCTGTGTAACCATTCTATGCACCCCTGCAGACGATCTAGCCGCGGATGAAGCCCGGACCTTGGAAGCCCAGCAGATTGCCCTGAAGATTAAAGAACTGGTGGACAGCGGTAGGTACAAGTACGAGCAGATTTCCATCCTGTTCAGGGCCATGACCAGCGTTCATATTTACGAACAGGCTCTGCGTGAAGTGGGTATCCCCTATGTCAACTTGAGCGGGCGGGGCTTTTATTCTAAACAGGAGATCCAGGATTTCCTGCACTATTTCCGCTGGCTGGAAGATGCCCATGATCAGGTGGCTAGGCTGGCGGTGCTGCGTTCGCCCTTCTACCTAATCTCCGATGAAGGGCTTTTCTGGCTCCGCCAAGACAGGCCCGATATGCTCAGCAAAGAGGAGCAGGCGGCTCTGCACAAGGCTGGGGAGGACTACGCTCAGCTCCGCTTCTTGGCCCGGCACAAGCCTGCCCCGGTAGTGATTACGGAGCTGCTGCGCCGCACGAATTACGTGGAGAAAACCTGGCGCTTGCCCTTTGGACCTCAGAAGGTGGCCAATATCGAGAAGCTGGTGGAGCAGAGTTGGGATCTCTTTGCCCGGGATTTGTACACTCTCCCCGAGCAGATCAGGTATCTGCGCCTGATGGCCAGGGAGGCCCAGAAGGAGGGCGAAGCCCAGCTTGATGCAGAACATGCCGATGTGGTGGTGCTGCGCACCATTCACAATGCCAAGGGCCTGGAGTTCCCCGTTGTTTTTCTCCCCGATACCAATGCCAGCGTTTACAGGCACCCAAGGGGCAGTGTGCTCTATCATCCTGATTTCGGGCTGACCTGTAAGGGTGTGCAGGGCTACGATGAGGCCCGGGAGCGGGACAAGCAGGAGGAACTCAGCGAAGCCAAGCGTCTGCTCTACGTCGCTGTTACCAGGGCAGAGGAGGAGTTCTACTGGTGTATGCGCAGCGGGAAAGAGGCTGGCGAGAGTTGGAGCAGCTGGCTGCAGCAGCACCTAGGGGCGGTTGAACCCGGACTTTACCAAGTGGTACCAGGTGATCTGCCGCCTCTTAGGGTCGAACCGCGGCGGGGTGAGCCTGCCCGGCTGGAGCGGCCCCGTTACACTCCGCTTCAGCCCCAGTATCAGCAGGTGGCGTTCTCTGTAACGTCATTGATGAACTATGCCCGCTGCCCCCGTTACTACTATCTCCGCCATGTGCTGGCCCTGCCTGAACGCCGCAGGGAAGGGACGGTGGAAGGTGCCTCCCGGGGCCTAAATGCTGCCCAAAGGGGGAACGTAGTGCACAGGGTGGTTGAACAGATCAGGGACCCTGAAGATCTTGCTTATCTCATCGAGTATGCGGCATCCATGGAAGGTGCGGAACTTGATGCTAGGCAGCGGGCCCAGCTAGAAGAGATGATCACACCCTATCTGCGCAGCCCCTTTTTCCAAAGGGCGCGGCAGGAATCAAATGGTTCGATCTATAAAGAACGCAGCTTTTTCACCTCTGCCGCGCATTTCGTGATCAACGGCACGGTGGACCAGGTGTTTGTGGGGCCGCAGGGCGTTGAAGTGGTGGACTTTAAGTCCAACTGGATCACCGCCGAGCAGGTGCAGGAGGTGGGGTCAGCCTATGCCGTACAGCTGCGCCTGTACGCCTGGGCCATGGCCAGGGAGTTCGGCCTGCCAGCCGTAAGTTCCCAAGCCTATTTCCTCATACCAAATAGGCTCTATGCCCTAGAACCCCAGCTGCTCGATGCCCAGCAGACCGAAAAGTGGGTTGTGGAAACCTGCCAGTCCATTATTGCAGGCGCGGAAATCGGCGCTGAGGCCTTTCCAGCAGCAGCGGATTGCGCGCTGTGCAGCCATAATTCCTACTGCGCAGGAATGCTGGGGGCTAGTAAGGCGGAAGCTTTTGGGGACACTACAGATATTGATGCGGATCCGTATGAGGAGGAACTGATATGAACTTCACCCAGCATGAGTTGAGCCCAGGGGTACGGCTGCATCTCTGCGCCACCGACAAGTTTAAGACATTGACCTGTAAGATGTTCATCCAGCAGGATCTGAAGGCTAGGGAGGCTGCCAGTACCGCCTTGGTACCCCTGCTCTTGAGAAGGGGTTCTCAGAAGTACCCATCCACAAGGGACATGGCTCGGGTGCTGGAGGAGCTGTATGCTGCTGACTTTGGGTCCGATGTCCTGAAAATCGGAGAACGCCAGATCCTGGAGTTCCATTTTCAAATGGTGGATCCTGCACTTCTACCCCAGGGTGGGGATCTGCTGGCCAAAGGCCTGCAAACCTTCTGGGAGATTGCCACCTGCCCCTATGGAGAGGGCGGTTTTCATGAACCGTATTTCCAGCAGGAAAAGCACACCCTCACTCAAGAGCTGGAAGGGCTGGTGAATGACAAACGCACCTATGCTCTGGTGCGCTCCACAGCTTTGATGTGTGCCGGCGAGCCCTTTGCCATCTATAAATATGGGGATGCTGAGACCTTGGGCACCCTGGAGAATAAGGAGGTTTACGAACACTATACCAAGCTTGTAAACTCCTATCCCCTGGATATCTTTGTGGTGGGTTCCCAGGCCCAGCAAGCAGCGGAAATCCTGGCTCAGCTGGTGCCAGGTAGAGCAGGTGGAGCAAAACTCAGTTCTCCCCAGCAGGTTGAAGTGGGCGAACCCAGGTACTTTGAAGACCTGATCGATGTTCAGCAGGCGGTTCTGGTCATGGGATACCGCACAAATCTGAACTACTTGGACGAAGACTATTACTCCCTCCTGGTGGGCAACGGCATCCTTGGCGGCTTTTCCCACTCCAAGCTGTTTTTAAATGTCCGGGAGCGGGCCAGCTTGGCCTATTACGTAGGTTCCTCCATTGAGGGCAGCAAGGGGCTGCTTACCATCAGTGCTGGGATCAGCGGAGCAAAGCAGGAACAGGCGGTGCAGATCATTAAAGAACAGGTTCAAGAAATGCAGGCTGGGCGGATCAGCAGTAAGGAGCTGGACCAAACCAAACGGGGGCTGATCAGTTCCATAAACGGCATGAATGACAACCCTTCTGGCCTGATTGACCGCAACATCATCGGCATCGTCCATAATGAGCTGCGTACCATCGACGAGGTAGTGCAGGCTATCTCTGAAGTGAACTTGGACAGTGTGGTTAAGGCCATGGAGAAGGTGCAGCTTGATACCGTCTACATTCTCCGTTCTAACCCACAGGAAGGAGCAGACCATGGAGCAGATTAAAGTGCCAGGCGGAGAGACCGTGTTCCAAAAACCTTTGGAAAATGGCTTAATGGTTGTGGTGCTGCCTAGAAAGCAGTTTCTCAGAACCTATGCTGTACTCTCGGTGAACTACGGTTCGTTGGACTACAAATTCCGTGTACCCGGCGGGGAAGTCGTTGAGGTGCCGCCAGGCATTGCCCATTTCCTCGAACATAAACTGTTTGAAGAGGAGGAAGGCAGCGTCTTTGACCGCTTTGCCGCCTGGGGTGGTTCAGTGAATGCCTTTACCAGCTACAATCAAACGAGTTATTTATTCTCTACCATTGATAATTGGCGCGAGAGCCTAACCTATTTGGTGGAGTTTGTGAATAGGCCCCACTTAACAGAGGAGAATGTGGAGAAGGAAAAGGGCATTATCGAGCAAGAGCTGCAGATGTACGCCGATCACCCCGATCACAGAATCCACTCAGCCCTGCTGCAGAACCTCTACCATGAGCATCCTGTCCGACTGGATATCGGAGGCACAGTGGAGTCGGTGAGGCAGATTACAGTGGATGAGCTGTTCCGCTGTTACCATACTTTTTACCAGCCCAGCAACATGGTTTTGGTGGTAGTGGGCGATGTGGACCCTAAGGAAACCTATGAACTAGTGCAAAAAAGCTACCCCCAGCTCCCAGGGGAAGGCGGCCCCGTGGAACGGCTGGACCCCCAAGAACCCCAGAGCGTTGTAAGACCCTGGTCTGAGGAAGAGCTGCCCATCTCCCGTCCCCGCTACATGCTTGGTTTTAAGCATGATCCGATCTGGAAGGGGGAAGAACTGGTGCGTATGCAGATAGCCATGTCTCTAGGTTTTAAGCTGATCTCGGGCCGAAGCTCCAAGGCCTATGCTGAACTGTACGAGGAAAGGCTGATTGATGATTCCTTCTACGCCAGTTTCGGTGCGCACTCTCGGTACGCCATGTCCGTGTTTAGTTCCGAAACGGACAATCCTGAAGCCCTCCATGCTAAGCTCACGGACATTATCAACGGGCTTAAAGGGGGTAGAGTAGAGGCAGGGGAAGTAGAACGTTTGAAAAAGCAATATGTGGGGCTTTACCTCGGTTCCTTTGATTCCTTCGAGTATACCGCGAACCGCTTGGTTTCCCAATATTTTGACGGAACTCCCTATTACAGATACCTGGAGCTTTTGGAGCAGGTTACTGCCGAAAATGTGCAGAGCGCCCTGGAGGACCTGCTGGACTGGGAGCGCTCCAGCGTCGCCATTTTGAGGCCGGTGCATTCCCATGGATAAGCAAGAGCTGCGCAGGCTGCTGAAGAGGGAAAGGGCCAAGGTGTTCAAGGAGGACAGGGCTAAGTGGGATGGGGAAATCCACCGGGTGCTAACAGAATCCCCTGTTTTTCAGGGGGCTCAGCGGGTGATGATCTATCTCTCTTTTGGTTGGGAAATCGACACTTGGCCAATCGTGGAGGATCTGCAGCGGAGCGGCAGGGAAGTATATGTACCGGTGGTCCGGAAGCGGCCCAAGGGTTTGGTGCCCACCCTCTATACCACTAAGGAGAGTCTGGCGCCAGCGGTGTTCGGTATACTAGAACCTCCTCCCGGCACCCCAACTGTGGAGCCGGACAGGTTGGATTTGGTGGTGGTGCCTGGTCTGGCTTTCTCCCAGGAGGGCTACCGCATCGGCTATGGCGGGGGTTACTATGACCGACTGCTCAGTAACACTTCAGCTCCGACAGTGGGCTTAGTGTACACGGCATTCATCCGTGCTCTAGATCCAGATCCTTGGGACCAGCCCGTTGATTTCTTGGCTACTGAAAGGGGCCTCATCAGCAGGAAATGATCCCCATTCTGCAGAACTGTGCAGAGAGCAGAAGGAGGGCTGATTATGTCGGAGCAATACATACTGGCCATAGACCAGGGAACCACAGGAACCACCGTGATCCTATTTGATCGCCGCTCTCAAATTACAGCTAAGGTGTATCAGGAATTCACCCAGTACTACCCTAAGGCGGGCTGGGTGGAACATGATGCCCAGGAAATCTGGGAAGGGACCAAGGACCTTTTGGGGCGGATTTTCCATGAGGCTGAGATCACCCCTGCCCAAGTGGCAGCCATTGGTGTGACCAATCAGCGGGAGACAGTCGTGCTCTGGGATCGGAAGACTGGAGAACCTGTTACCAGGGCCATCGTCTGGCAGTGCCGCAGAACCGCGGGTATGTGTGATGAACTGCGCCGCCAGGGGCTGGAATCCTTGTTTGTGGAAAGGACCGGGCTTCTGCTGGATGCTTACTTTTCGGGGACTAAATTAAAGTGGATTTTTGATCAGCATCCAGAGCTGAAAGAGAGGGCTAAAAAGGGTGAGCTGGCCTTTGGCACCATTGATTCTTGGTTGATTTATAAGCTCACTGGGGGCAGCGTGCACTGCACTGATTACACGAATGCTTCCCGTACCCTCTTGTTTAACTTGGCTGAATTGAGATGGGATCCGGAACTCCTAGATGTACTGGGCATTCCCCAAGCTGTACTGCCTGAAGTGCGTTCCAATAGCGAGGTATATGGCTATACAGCAGACCTGGGGGTACTGCCGGCAGGGATCCCCATCTCAGGCGCGGCAGGAGATCAGCAGGCGGCCCTGTTTGGTCAAGCCTGCTATGAGCCAGGCACAGTCAAAGCCACCTTTGGTACAGGGGCATTTATACTGATGAACACAGGGACGTCTCTGATTGCATCCCGAAACCGGCTGTTAACCACCATCGCGTGGGGGCTTAACGGCAGTGTGGAATATGCCTTGGAGGGTAGTGTCTTTGTGGCTGGGGCCGCTGTGCAGTGGCTGCGTGACGGCTTAGGAGTGATTGAGAAGGCTGCGGAGACAGAGGAGTTGGCTTTGTCTGTCCCTGATACCAATGGCCTCTATTTTGTGCCCAGTTTTGTGGGCTTGGGAGCTCCTCACTGGGATCCCTATGTCCAAGGGATGATTATGGGCATCACTAGAGGTACTACCAAAGCGCACTTGACTAGGGCTGCCCTCGAGGCCATTGTCTACCAAACGAAGGATGTAGTGGATGTTATGCTTGCTGATGCCGGCCTTCCCCTCACCGAGCTGAAGGTGGATGGAGGCGCCTCGGTGAACAACTTTATCTGCCAGTTCTTAGCCGACATGACCCAAACTCAGGTGCAGAGGCCCCAAATCTTTGAGACTACCGCCTTAGGCGCGGCCTATCTCGCGGGATTGGCAGTGGGGTTCTGGAAGGATCAAGACGAGATCCGCAAACTCTGGCAAGTGGACGGCACCTATCAGCCCCAAGTAAGCGCCGCGGAAAGGCTGCGCCTGCTGCAGGGATGGGCGAATGCGGTGAAAAGTGCCAAAACCTGGGTAGTGTCCATGTAGATAAATGGAGTTGCGAAAGGGTGTTTAGCATGGATCAAAAGTGGTTGGAAGAGCAAAAGGAACAGATCAGCTTAGCCCTGGCCCAACAGGGTATTCGCTTGGTGGTACCCGTAAGCGGCGCGTCCCGGATGGGCGGCGCAGCAGGCAAAGAGCAGACCTTGGCCAGTTTTATCGATCATACTCTGCTTAAGCCCACGGCATCAAAGGCGCAGATCGAGCAGCTCTGCCAGGAGGCACGCCAGTATCAGTTTGCATCTGTATGCGTGAACCCTGTGCATGTGGAAGCCGCCGCGCGGCTGCTGCAGGGCAGTGATGTGAAGGTGTGCACCGTAATCGGATTCCCCTTAGGGGCCAACTCCACACTGGCCAAGGTGTTAGAGGCGAGGGATGCGGCTGCTGCTGGGGCAGATGAATTGGATATGGTGCTCAATATCGGCAGCCTGCTGGAGGGAGACTACGCAAAGGTGTATTCCGATATCAAGGCGGTGCGGGATGCGGTTCCCGGCAGGGTGTTGAAGGTTATTCTGGAGACAGGCTATCTCAGCAAAGAACAGATCGTCAAGGGCTGCATCTTAACAAAAATGGCCGGTGCCGACTTTGTAAAGACTTCGACTGGCTTCGGCCCCGGTGGTGCCACAGTGGAAGACATCAAGCTCATGCGTACCGTGGTTGGAGAGGACTTCGGGGTGAAGGCTTCGGGAGGTGTACGCGACTATACCACGGCTGCCGCTATGATCGAGGCGGGGGCCAACCGGATTGGCGCCAGTGCGGGCATTGCCATTGTTGAAGGATTGAGGGGAGAGACAACTAATTGAGCCTGAGCAAGCACAGATCAACATATCTGCTCTTAACGATCCTCACCATTCTTACCCTGGATGGGCTGGCTTCCGCTGCAGAAACCGCAGATTGGCTGAGCCATGGCTTTGGCAGCGTGGTTGTCTACTCCCAGCGTGTGCACGAGGGGGAAGAAACCCTGCTTATGGACGGGGTGCTCCACTATGCCTACCCCTATGGTTTCCAGGTGCAGTATTTCGCGGCGGAAGGTCCCGTGACCATCACCAGCTCCCATGGCTTCTTTGAAGTGAAAACCGGAAACGATGTGCAGTATGGTTATGATCGGTACTGGCTCTTTGAGGATGTTGCAGATTACCTCTTTGCCTTAGCCAAGTACACCCGCTTGCCTATGAAGTATTCAGGGGCTGACCAGGTGGCGGGCAGCAAAGTGAAGCGTTATGTTGCCGAAGGGGACCCAGAGCTGATGCTCTGGCTTCACCCCCAAAGCGGCCTGCCCTTCCTGATCCGCCAGGGCCAAAAGACCCTGGTTTCCGTGGTCAGCTTTGTCCTGGATCTGGAAGACCCCGAACGTATTACCTCTGTTGAGCTGGACCTTTCTCTGGCCAAGGATGCAGCGCGCCTGCGTCTAGATCTGTCTGATAACGGGTGGGTGCCCTCTCGCTTGACCATTTCCGAACCCTTGGGGGAAGTACATATTGACTTTAGTGATTGGTCCTTTAGGGAGGAGTGGCCGGAAAATCCCTTTGACTTACTTACAGAGCTGAGGGATCTCAACGATCTCTTCTTCCAGCACTACGATGTTGGAGACTGGGAGGCAGCTCTCCAGACGGCTCAGAGTCTCTTGGCCCTGGCACCCCAGTTTTGGCAGGGCTATTTGTACCAGGCTTTCGTCTATGAGGCCCTTGAGAACTACCTAGGAGTAGTGGAGAACTACCAGCAGGTGTTGATGCGTCAGCCAGACCATGATTTAGCCCTAAATAATCTGGCCTATCATTACCTGCTTAGGGAAGTACATATGGGCAGGGCGATAGAAATGGCGGAGCGGGCTGTGGAACTGGACCGCAAGGCCATTTACCTGGATACCCTGGGGTATGGTTATTACTTGGTGGGCCGCCTAGAGGAAGCCAAGGAACTCCTCCTGGAGGCGCTTGAGGGTGCTCCTGAAGAAGCGGTGGAGGAGATCTCTGGGCATCTCGACTTGGTGCTCCAGGCCTTAGGTGATGAAAACGGCAATGAATGACCACTATTTCACACCTCAACCTGGTACAGAGCATAGGCCCTACGAGTTCCAGGCAGAGCTGCGGGGCAGGACCTACAGCTTCCAGAGTGATGCTGGGGTTTTCTCCAAGGGAGGAGTGGATCTGGGATCCCGTCTGCTCATCGACAGTCTGCCGCTGCAAGGGGGAGAAGTAGTCCTAGATTTGGGCTGCGGTTACGGCCCTATTGGCATCGTCGCCGCTGAATTGGTTGGCCCCACCGGGCAGGTTTACATGGTGGATGTGAATGAGCGTGCCGTGGATCTGGCTAGGCGTAACGTGGAAGCCAACGGGATAACCAATGCCCATGTTGTGGTCAGTAATGGCCTGGCTGCCTTGTCAGGCCTTTCCTTTGATTGGGTCCTCTCCAACCCGCCGATCCGGGCGGGGAAGAAGGTGTTCTATCCCATGCTCACCGACGCTTACCACGCCTTAAAACCCGGCGGCTGCCTCTTGGTGGTGATCCGCACCAAACAGGGTGCCAAAAGCCTCCAGGCGTACCTGGCAGAGCTGGCTGGGAACTGCACGACGGTGGCTATGAAAGGTGGCTACCGTATACTCCAATGTTGTAAACATCCCCGCGCCTGAATAGTGTTGGTGTGGAGGTGTTTTTATGCGTGTGTGGTTCTTTCGCGCTCAGCATGCAGCTTGGTGGCTGTTGAGCTGCTTGGCCCTGGGCATCTTCCTGGGAACTGGGGGCCTTTTGGTTGTTCCGGCTTCCACAGGGAACGCAGGGGGCATTGCAGGCCGCACTATAGTGCTGGATGCAGGCCACGGAGGCCTAGACCCGGGCGCTGTGAGCGCAAAGGGAGGGCTGGAGAAGGACATCGTTTTAGCCATCGCCCAGGAGCTGGAGCGCCTCTTGAACAAGGCCGCGGTCTCTGTAATTATGGTGCGACATGGTGACTATGACTTGGCTGATTCCAGTGAAATGCACCTGCTGAACCGCAAACGCCAAGATCTGGAGCGCAGGGTGTTTATTGCCGAACAGGCACAGGCAGATTTGTACATATCCATCCATGCCAACTTCTTCCCTTCACCCCAATGGTCAGGGGCCCAGACCTTTTATGACGAAAACCAGCCAGAAAGTGAACGCCTTGCTAAGGCTATTCAAGCTGCTCTAGTGGAGCGCTTGGGTCCCAACAAACGCTTGGCCAAAGCGGGCAACTACCGTGTGCTCAGGGACACCTCCATGCCTGCCGCTTTGGTGGAAGTGGGGTTCTTATCCAATCCCAGGGAAGCAGAGCTGCTGGCAGATCCGGAATATCAGACCAAGGTGGCAGAGGCCATATTCGTCGGATTGTGTACTTACTTCAACTGACACATTGCAGTGCCGGCCCGGGACTGAATTGTCGAGGCGGGTTCGTTGTGTTAATATATCTTAATAGTAGAACAAGCAACAGGAGGTATAATTCCTTGCAGACCGTTTGGCAGAATAGAGTAAAGGCCGCTGTGCAGAACAAGATCACAGCAAATACCCTGGCCGCCTTCAACTCCAATGTAGATGTTGTGGCCCATTTGGACCAGTCTATGCTGGAACCAGTGCTGGCCAGCCCCCGCATCAGCCTTCCGGAAGTGGAGAGGCTGTTGGAAACCACCATTGCCACCATTTCCAATGAGAATGAGTTTCTCGCCGTTTTGATGCAAGCCCTGGAAGGGGGCAAATCCCACCATATAGTGCTCAGCAACATGGAGATGCTGAGCTGGCTCGAAGAGGTCTTCCCGGAACGGGTGGAGAGCATGGGTGGACAAGCAGGCATTATTGCCAACCAGATGGCAGCGTTGGGAGCCCATTCGCTAGTTTACACCGCACTGCTCTCGCCTAAGCAGGCGTCCATGTTCTTCCCTGAGGTGGATGTGCCAGTGGCAGGAGACGAGCTGTCCATTGTTGGTGTGAGGGATGCAGCCAGGCCTCAGGATCAGCTCAAAGAGAACTGGATTTTCGAATACGCCAAGGGCGAACGCTTCGAAATTGGCGGACGGGTCATCGTTACCCCCCGGGCTAACCGGGTGATCCTGGCCACAAGGCCGGAAGGGGCAGTAATGGCCTTTGATGACCAGCTGGAGAAGTTTCTGCCCGAATTGGGACGGAAAGTAGACGTGGCTTTCTTGGCTGGGTTCCACTACGCCCCAGCGGATGAGGAGGAACTCGCGGAGTACCTGAGTGCCAGCATGGCCAGTGTGCGCAAGCTCAAAGCGAATAATCCCAGGTTATGCCTGCATTTTGAATATGTCCCCATGAGTGAAGATAGGGCAGAAAAGGCCATGCTCCAGGCCGTGGCCAGTGAAATTCAGTCCTTTGGCATTAACGAGAATGAAATAAAGCGGGTTTTGAGAATCTTTGGCTATGAGCAGGAACGGGCAGCCATTGACAGCAATGAATGTTCCTATACCCTGTATGACGGCACCCTGCGTATCATGGAAGAACTGGGCTTTGAGCGCATTCAGCTCCACAACCTAGGCTACTATGTTGTGCTGGTGAAAAAGCCTTCAAACGCTGAACTGGAGTGGGTGCGAGAGGCCTGCCTGTACGCATCATCAGTCAACGCCATGAAAGCTAAGTACGGCGGATATGTCACCTATGATCGACTGGAGGAAGCAGGGGAAATCGGCCTTTCCGCCATTGGCTTCCGGCAGCTGGAGATCTTTGCTGAAGAGATGGAGAAAAGAGGCGTTGAGCTTCCCGAAAACTTCTTGGAAAACGGGATTTTGGAGTTTGATTCCCACGCGGTGCTGATCATTCCCGCCCATGTAATTCCAGAACCTGTGAGCACTGTAGGCATGGGCGATACCATCTCCTCGTCGGCCTTCGCCTATGAACAGAGCAGGCCTTAACAGGATTTGATGCTTTTTTGGAGAAGTAGGCAGGGGATGAAATTGGATAGGGGGCAAGAAATGTGCGCGTTCTAGTTATGCATGCAGACGACGCCAAGACGAAGCAGTCTGTGGCAGTTCTGCAGAAAGCGTTAGAGGACGAAGGAATCAGGGTGGACCTGATTTCTCCTGCAAGTGCCGGTTCGTCCCCGGTTAGTACAGCACCCTATGGACTCGTCTGCATAGTGTCTGGATACAAGGGATGGTGGAAACCCCAGATTCCTGTGGAGATGGACGGTCTAATCAAAAAAGCCACCCGATTGGAAGGCAGGCGCGGCTGCGCTTTTGTCATACCTGGTATGTTGGGTACAACTAAGGCGCTGCGGGTGCTCATGGGCCATATGGAAAGACAGGGTGTGATTGTTGAGGATTTCGGAGCGCTAGGCGGCCGCCAGGACATTCTGGCCATCGCCAAGCGCGTCAAGCGCCTCTTCTAGATTACTGCACAAGGAGGGTTCAGTATGTACCGTTTCAAGCCTGAACTGCGCATTCCCGGGCCCGTGCCAGTGCCCAGTGAAGTTTCTCTGCAGATGGCCAAGCCGGTGATCAACCACCGGGGAGCTGTGTTCAAGGAGAAGTTCCCCAAGGTCTTGTCCAGGCTGCAGGGGTTGTTTGAGACAAAAAACCCGATTTACATGATCACCGGATCAGGTACTTCTGGTATGGAGGCCGCGGTGAGCAACTTGGTTTCGCCTGGCACTCCAGTGCTCTGCCTGGTGGGTGGGTTTTTCGGTAAACGCTGGGCGGATTTGTGCGCAGCCTACAAGGCTGAGGTGCATACTCTAGAATTCCCCTGGGACAGGGCTGTGGATCCGGATCAAGTGAAGGACTTCTTGGCCGATCATCCCCAGATCGAGCTGGTTTTTATGGTACAGAACGAGTCTTCCACCGCGGTGCTCAATGATGTGGAGGCCGTGTCCCAAGCCAGGGGAGATCACCAGGCCCTCTTAGTGGTGGACGCAGTGAGTGCCCTGGGCGGCACCCCCTGTCAGATGGATGCCAGGGGCCTTGATGTAGTGGTTAGTGCGTCCCAGAAGTGCCTCATGACTCCTCCTGGAACTGCTTTTATTGCCTTGTCTGAACGCGCCCGAGCTTACATGGAGAAGGTTGAGTCCAGCAGGTACTACTTTGATCTCCGTAAGTACGAGCAGTTTATGGATAAGGGTGAAACACCGTTCACCCCCAATATTCATAATGTCTTTGCCCTTGAGGAAGCCTTAATGATGATGGAAGCCGAGGGGCTGGATAATGTCTACGCCCGCCACATGTTGATGAGGGACATGATGCGGGCTGGTGCCCGTGCCCTAGATCTGGAGCTTCTGGTGAGCGATGCTGATGCATCGCCAACTGTCACGGCTGTTAAGCTCCCCCAGGCAGACGAGTTCCGCCAGCGCATCAGGGAGAAATATGGTGTGGAATTTGCCGGAGGGCAGGGCATTCATGCTGGTCAGATCTTCAGGGTAGGGCATATGGGTTATGCTACGCCTTTAGATGTACTTACTTCCTTAGCAGTTCTGGAGATAGAATTGAAGAAATTGGGTAAGGCTGTAGAGGCGGCGGAACGGGTTCTTACCGCGCGCTAGCCTGCCTTAAGGAGGAACACTCGGTGGTTTTCACACTGCGAGACGCCATTGACATTCTCATCGTGGCTTATGTGGTTTACCGGGTGATCCGTTCCATTCAGGGAACACGAGCCACTACACTGGTCAAGGGACTTGCCGTGATTTTTGCCAGCAGTGTAGTGGCTCGTGCGCTAAGCTTACGCACTGTAAGCTGGCTTTTGGATCAAGCCACAACTCTGGTCCTGGTGGCTCTGCCCATCGTCTTTTATCCAGAACTGAGGCGCGCTTTAGAGGAAATCGGCAGGGGGCAGCTCTTCCGCTGGCCGTCCCTAAGGGGATTGGATCGAGAAGAGGCAGATTTGGATGCAGTGTGCAAGGCTGTGGCCACGATGAGCGCCCGCAGAGTTGGAGCGCTCATTGCCTTTCAGCGTCAAACGGGCCTGCATGAGTACATAGAGACTGGCGTCAGGCTTGATGCTTTGGTTAGTGCGGAGCTGATCACGAACATTTTCGAGCCTGGAGTGCCCCTCCATGATGGCGGGGTGGTCATAGCTGGGGACCGGATACTGAGCGCCGCCTGCGTCTTTCCCCTCACCGACGCTAGGCTGAGCGGAGGCTTGGGTACCAGGCACAAAGCGGCCGTGGGCCTTTCGGAGCAGACTGATGCAGTGGTGGTTGTTGTGTCTGAGGAAACGGGCGTGATTTCTCTGGCAGCGGGAGGATCCCTGCGCCGCTACTTGACTGAGGGCCGTCTCAAGGAACAGCTAGCCCACTATCTGCGGGGAGGCGAGCGCAGTGAGGGCAAGTAAGACTGTCGTCAAGAAGCTGTGGGATTTTTTGACCAGAGAAGACGTCTATTGGCGCCTCTTTTCCCTGGTTTTAGCCATCATCCTCTGGCTGTTGGCTGTCGGGGGAGGCTCTTTGGGACAGATGGAAAGAACTCTGGACATAGATGTAGAGGTGAGAAACCTCCCTGGGGACTTGGTTCTAGTGGAATACCCTGAGGAAATCACGGTGCGGGTTAGGGGCCTTTCGCCCATCCTCAATAGGGGAGAGAGTTCCATTTCTGCTTTCATCGACCTCACTGGAGCACAGGAAGGAACCGAAACGTATAATGTTGAAGTCACGAGCCCCCTGGGGATCGAGGTATTGGATGTCACTCCCGGCTGGGTGAGCGTCTATACAGAGGGGCTTGAGGAAGCGGTGTTCCCTGTTACCCTGGCCTTGCTGGGTGTTGACCGGGCACAGCTCGCTGCTGGGCTGCGGCCGGAGCCTCCCATTGTCACCGTCCGGGCAGCCCGCAGTGCACTGGAGCAGGTGGATCATGTGGTGGCGTACGTCAATATTGGAGCGAGCATTGAGTCGGGAAGTGCTTTCCCAGTACGGGCGTTGGATGCCCAGGGCCGTGGTGTTGCCGTGCTGGACATTGAGCCAGCAGAGATTGCCGTGGAAGTTGATCAAGAAGAGCCGGAAGAGATTGGGGAGGAATAAGTATGGGGAAATTCTTTGGCACCGATGGGGTGCGCGGCGTAGCCAATGTGGAGCTTACGCCTGAGTTGGCTCTGCGCATAGGCCGGGCAAGCGCCCTGGTTTTAGGTAAGGAAGACCGCAAACCAATTGTAGTGGGCCGTGATCCCAGGCTGTCTGGGCAGATGCTGGAAAGCGCGGTGGTGGCTGGGGTGGCCTCAGCCGGGCTTGATGCAGTGCTTGTTGGAGTAGTCCCCACCCCTGCAGTCGCTTTTCTCACTAAGGCCCTGGGTTGTGCAGGCGGCATCGTCATTTCTGCATCACACAACCCCCTGGAGGACAATGGCATCAAGGTGTTTGGGCCAGATGGCTACAAACTGTCTGAGGAAGTAGAAAGCCAGATTGAGGAACTGATTGAGGCAGATGAATCCCCTAGGCCCACTGCCGGGGCTGTGGGTCAGGTGCTTTCCAAGCCAGAGGCAGTGGAGCTTTACCTGGAGAATCTGCAGCAGCAGGTCTCCCTGGATCTCCGGGGGCTGCATGTGGCTTTAGACTGCGCCAATGGTGCAACCGCGCCCTATGCCGCGAAGCTGTTCCGCAGTTTTGGCGCTGAAGTAACATCTTTTTATGATCAGCCCAACGGCACCAATATTAACCATTTGTGCGGTTCTACATATCCAGAGAAAATCCGGGAACTCACGGAGAGATCAGGAGCAGACTTGGGGTTTGCCTTTGATGGCGATGGAGACCGCATCTTGGTTGTGGACGAGCAAGGCGGCTTTATCAACGGCGATCATATTCTAGCTATCATTGGTCTGTACTTGTTGCAGCAGGATCGCTTGCCTGCCCGCAAAGTGATTGCCACCGCATATTCCAATGGCGGCCTGCGCAAGGCGTTTTTAGATCACCAGGGCGATGTAGTGTACTCCCGCCCAGGCGACCGCTATGTTCTGGAGACCATGCTCGATGCAGGCTGCATTTTAGGCGGGGAGCAGTCAGGGCATATCGTCTTTTTGGAGAACTCTACCACAGGCGATGGTATGCTTTCGGCCTTGAAGCTTCTGGAAACTAGGGCAGTTCAAGGCAAAACCCTAGCTGAGCTGGCCGAATGCATGAAGGAGTTCCCTCAACAGCTGGTGAATATCCGCGTGGCAGACAAGAACGGCTGGCAGGAAAATCCGCGGATTCAAGAAGCTGTGGCCAGGGCCGAAGAAGAGCTGGCTCCCTTGGGACGCCTTTTCGTGCGGGCTTCAGGGACAGAGCCGTTAATCAGGATTCTGGGCGAGCATCCCGATGCGGATACTCTCCAGAAGGTGTTAGAACCTGTGGTGAGAACCATCGAGCAGGAACAGGGTGGGAGCCGTGCCAGTTAAAGGCTGCGGCGTGGATTTAATTGAGATTCACCGCATCGCGAAGGCGCTGAAGAGGCAGCGCTTTCGCGATCAGATCTACACGCCCAAGGAGCAGGAAGAGCTCAAAGACAAAGGCGTGGAGTCTTGGGCCGCCCGCTTTGCAGCTAAAGAGGCTGTTATGAAGGCCCTGGGCCGTGGATTTAGGCAGGGTGTCCCCTTTGCCTCCGTGGAAATAAGTTCCGACTGCTGTGGCGCGCCCCAGGTGCGCCTGTTAGATCCTGCGCGGCAGGTAGCAGCTGAACAGGGTGTTAACGCCTTCTGTTTAAGCCTGTCCCACACTAAGGAACTGGCTGCCGCTTATGTGATAGCCTTGGGGGAGGAGTAACCATGCGGGTTGTAACTGGTGCTGAGATGCAGGCTCTGGAGAAGAAGGCCTTTGCGAGTCTAGGCCTCTCTGCTCTGGTGGTGATGGAAACCGCAGGCAGCCGCAT
>DURH01000030.1 GCA_012837385.1 Bacillota bacterium | reverse complement strand
GCAGGGGGATCGAGTAAAGATATTGCAGCTGGTGGAACTGGACGCTCAGGTAACCAACTCCAGAGACGGACTGTGGGCTGCCCAGGCTCTAGCAGTGGTAGTTGGTACCCTTTGCTCAGGGGCTGGCTTAGAGGAAGCCCTAGAACTGGGACAGGCGGTGCTGCCAGAGGATTCTTGGGTAGCCCGAACAGTGAATTTGGCCTTGGAGATCGTGCAGAAGTCAGGTGCGAGCAGCCCCTTTACCCTCATTCCCCAGCTGGATCGTTTGATCAACAAGGAATACAGCTATGGCGGCGCGGCACCTGAGGTGCTGGCTCTAGCCTTTGCCATTACCCGTCTAGTTGAGTGCCATCTAGAGCAGGGAGTTTTGCTTGCCTTGGCCTTTCCTAAGCTGGCGGACAGCCTGCCGGCTGTGGTGGGGGCGCTTTGCGGTGCAAAAAGCGGCTGTAAGCATTCCAACTTGCAGGGCTGGCTGCCGTCCATCGCTCAGCTGCAGGGTATCTGTCTGCCTCAGCTTGCTGGCAGGGACTATCTTGGACTTGTGGACGAAGTGGTGGCTCTGGGCACAGGCCTAGGGCGAACGGAGGTAGCAGAGTGAGAATTACTTGGATCAAACCAGAAGAACTGCTGGAACATGAATTAACCCAAGCTCAGGAAGAAGGGAAAGAGGTTCACAAAGTCAAGGCTCAGTGGGAAGAGGAGAAGGCGCGACTGGCGGATCCTGCGCAGCTGCGTACCATGGCCGAGAAGTATTGGCGTGCTCTGGAAGAGCTGGAACCAGGCCCCTCTGAGCAGGATGAACCATCTGGTTTGGAGGGGATTTTCGCCCTATCCTCTCCCGACCAGTTTGCCCCTGCCGGGGATCTGAATGCAGCGCTGCTGGCAGATAAGGTCAAAGGCGGTTGGCTAGGACGAGCAGCTGGATGCCTCTTGGGTAAGCCTGTGGAAGGGAAACCCCGCCACTGGATTCGTCAGCTCTTGGAAGCCAGCGGGCGCTGGCCCTTAGACGATTACTTCACCGCCCAAGGGGTGCCGGAAGAGGTGTTCCAGGAATACACCTGGCACAAATCCTACGTTGAGTCCCTCAGGGAGAACATCACCTGCATGCCAGAAGATGATGACATGAACTACCCGATGCTTAATCTCCATGTGGCGGAGCAGTTTGGCCCTGAGTTTCGTCCCCATGATGTTCTGCAGACTTGGTTAACCACTCTCCCTGTTTTGCAGGTGTTTACTGCAGAGCGGGTGGCCTATTACAACGCCCTGCAGCTCTTCACTCCGCCGGAGACGGCCCGGCACAGGAACCCTTATCGGGAATGGATCGGCGCCCAGATTCGAGCGGATCTCTGGGGCTGGGTGGCGCCAGGCAACCCGCGCTATGCTGCGGAGTTGGCTTACCGGGATGCGGTGATCAGCCACACCAAGAACGGTATTTACGGTGAGATGTTTGTGGCCGCCATGATTGCCGCCAGTTTTGTGCTCACCGATATTCAGGAAATTATCGAAGTGGGCTTGAATTACATTCCCCAAAACAGCCGTTTAAGCCAGGCTATTTCTTACACCTTAGAACTCTATGCTGGTGAGCATACCTTTGAATCGGCCCTAGATGAGATTGTGGAGAAGTTCGGGCACTATCACTGGGTGCATACCATCAACAATGCGGCCTTGGTGGTGGCGGCCCTGCTCTTTGGCGAAGGCGATTTTGAGCGCTCCATCTGTTACTCGGTGATGGGTGGTTGGGACACAGACTGCAATGGGGCCACGGTTGGTTCCATTCTTGGCGTAATGCTGGGGGCCAAAGCCCTTCCCGAGAAGTGGATCGCACCTTTGAACAACCGCATCCGCACCAGTCTGCAGGGGTTTGACAATTCCAGTTTTGACGAGCTCGCCGAACGCACTTTGGCTCAAATAGATAGATTTGCAAGGACCTCAACGAAAGAGTGATTACAATGATGGACGAACGGACAAAGGTTGATAAGGCTTTTGGAACACTAGTGGGGCTCGCCATTGGTGATTCCTTCGGCGATGCTTCTCGCACTGAAGCCAATCACCAGCGCTTTGGCATAACCATGGATTTCACGGAAGAAGCCTCCTGGAGTACAGACGACACCGAATTCGCCCTGCTCACCGCCGAAGCCCTGATCGACTGTGGGGGAGAGTTTTCCTCGGAAGCGGTGGTGGCGGCCTGGGAGAAATACATACTCTACCAGGAAAACTTCTATCGGGGCGGTTCCAGCGAGATCGAGGCCGTGGTCAACCTCAAAAGAGGCCTTAAACCGCCCTTTACTGG
The DNA here is from genome assembly GCA_012837385.1 of Bacillota bacterium. Lineage (GTDB taxonomy): Bacteria > Bacillota > Limnochordia > Darwinibacteriales > Darwinibacteriaceae > DTU010. The sequence goes on along the minus strand of DURH01000030.1, from coordinate 16,015 downwards.
GATGTATAACGCCTACCACCACAGCGACGGAGCGGCCATGCGCGCCGCACCCATTGGCATCGTCTGCGCCGGTAACATAGAGAAGGCCGCCCGCTTTGCCCAAATCGATGCGGAAGTGAGCCATTTCCGAGACGGTATTTGGGGTGCCCAAGCGGTTGCGGTTGGTGTCGCGGCTGCTATGGCCGGCGGAAGCGTTGATGAAGTGATCGCCGCGGCCAAGAGCGTGATCCCTGAGGATTCGTGGTTTTATTATACCTTTACCAAAGCTATGGCGATTGTGGATGAACATCAGACTTTGGAAGAGTGCTGGGTGCCTCTGCATACAGAGCTGTGGACCACCTACAAAGCAGCTGTTCCTGAGGCGGTATCCCAAGCCTTTGCCCTCTTCCGCCTCAGCGGCGGCGACTTCCGCAAGGGAGTAATCTACAGCGGCAACTTTGGGCGCGATGCTGATACCATTGGAGCCATTGTTGGCGCTCTCTTGGGGGCCAGTGTGGGTGCAGCCCAGATTCCACCGCGGTGGGTGGAGAAGACCCGCTATCCCACGGGAACCTGCTTGGAGTTTACCAAGGGGAAGGATCTCTTGCAGATCGCCCAAGAGCTAGCTGCGCTGATTGATTAGGAAGGAGTAAGGTATGCTGCAGAAAGAGGAGCTGAGAATCTTCTCAGCCACGTCGTTTATGGGCCATGGAGTGGATAGGGAGTCCCTAGAGCGGGCGATGGACTGCAATTTGGACTTTGTCATTGCCCAGGGAACCACTACCGATGCCGGCCCTTACTATCTCGGTGCGGGCCTGCCTGTGATGGCGGAAGAGGCTCTGCGCAGGGATTTGGAGTTGATTATCACCATCGCCAAGGCCAACAGCGTTCCCTTTATTATCTCAGCTGGAGGGTGCGGTTCAGACAGTACCACCGCCTTGGTCTTGGAACTGATTGAAGATATCTGCACTCAGCACCACCTCTCCCTGAAGCTGGGAGTGGTGTGGAGTGAGGTGGAGAGAGACTACCTCCTGTCCGGACTGGAAGAGGGGCGCAGGGCCAAGAGGATTGTGCCCCATCCTGTGCTGGAGGAGTACTTGAGTGCTGAGAATGTGCGCCAGAATGAGCGCATTGTGGCCCAGGTTGGCCCAGAAGTGATTATGGATCTCTGGGCAAGCAACCCTGGTTTGGATGGCATTATAGCCGGACGCTCCCTGGATGTGGGCTTGTATGCGGCGATTCCGCTCCTCCATGGTTTTGACAAAGGGCTGGCCATGCATTTTGGGAAGATCATGGAAGACGGAGCGCTGGCAGCCACACCAGGCAGCGGTAATGATGGGCTGTTGGGGATTATCCGCAGCGATCATTTTGATGTGCGTCCCACCAATCCAAAGCGCCGCTGCACCCCAGAAAGCGTCACGGGCCACGCCTTCTACGAAAGGAGCGACCCCAGCAGGGAGGCCAATCCCGGTGGGGATTTGGATATCAGCCAGGCCACATACGCCCAGCTGGATGAAGTAACCGTGCGAGTCAGTGGAGCCAAATGGATTGAAGCTCCTGCTTACACCGTTAAGCTAGAGGGTGTAAGCAGGGTGGGTTACCGCAGTATCTGCATCGCTGGGATGAGGGATCCCCAAGTGGTGAAGAACGTAGATTTAATCCTGAAGGAAACCAAGGAAATTGTAGACGATTACTTCGCCTACCTGCCTGTGGGGGAGTACTCCTTGAGCTTCAAGGTGTATGGCAGAGACGCGGTATTGGGCCCCTTCGAGCCCACTCCGTATGTGCAGGGGCATGAAATCTGTGTGCTCGTCGATGTGGTGGCCAAGACTCAGAAGCTGGCCAACAGTGTGTGTTCCTTTGCCAGCTCCACCATTTCCCATCATGGTTTTCCAGGACGGCTGAGTACCGCAGGGAACATCGCTATTCCCTTTTCGCCTGGGCGGTCGGTGCCAGTGGGAGAGGTTTATGAGTTCACCATCTGGCATGCTTGGCCATTGGATGACCCGAAGGAACCGTTCCGCACCACCATTGAGACCATTGAACCGAAGGGAGGGAAGGTGCAGTGAAGCTGAAAGACTTGGCTACTGTGATCCGCAGCAAGAATGCTTCTCCCTTTGTTACCACCCTTGATGTGTTCTTTGCAAGTAGGGAAAACTACGAGACAGTGAAAGCTTCTGGTGTCCTGACAAAGGAACTTTTGGCTAAGCTGTACAAGCTTCCCTTGGACAGCGTTTTAGGGGTCTGGTTCGTCGATGACTGCCAGGGGATCAAGATGTCCATCCTTAAGCACGTTCCTTCCGATCACCCCTTAGCGGCGGATCTCTACGGAGCTCAGCAAAATGCTCCCCTGCTCGATGTGGAGATTCCAGGCAGTGAAGTGCCTGAAGTCTAGCAATGATCCGCTGACGCGTGAGTAATGTTCCAAACCTGAGAGCTTGCAGCAAGCACCGTGACCTACTTGGCAGTAGGCCTCGGTGCTTGGTTTTTTGGGGAGGCTTAAGAGTGGAGTTTAACCCTGGGAGGTTAAAACCCATGATTTAACCCTGGAGGGTTAAATTTGGTCATTGGGTATTTCGCGAATTTTGACCTTGCCTCAACTTCCTGTTTATCTTTTCACTTGGCAGGAGATCCGGGACAAGAGGGGTATTAAGCAAACACCATAAAATACAATATTGACTTTTCGAGTCAGAAGATTGGGTGGTAACCACGGTGTTTAGAAACTTAAAGATATCCCAGAAGCTTAATGGGGTGATTATCCTCCTCATTATCTGTATCGGCGCTTTAGGAGCCGTTTCCTGGATCATGCTGAACAGGGTGGCTGAGATCAATGATCAAGCCAAGGAAGCTTTGGCCCATGTGGCCATGCTGGATGAGCTGGAAATTGCCCATCTAGATTGGGCTCTGCAGTTGTCCAACACCCTCAGTTTGGAGCAGCATTTCACTGGGCAGCTGGATCATACCCAATGTGCCTTGGGCAGCTGGTACTACGAGTTTATTGAATCTGAGCAGTATGCTGGCCTCTCCAAAGAACTTCAGGCAGCTTACGCCGCTGTGGCGCAGCCCCATGAGAACCTGCACCGCTCTGCCGGCGAGATCATCAATGCGCTGGGAAGCTCCAGCGCCGGGGCCTCGGTCTGGGGCCAGGCCAGGAGTATGTATGAAGCCACCACCATGGTCCACCTCAGCGATGTGCGCAGCGCACTGGATAACGTGATCGTGCTGGTGCGTGCGGAGGCGGCAGCCTTAGGGGAGCAGGCCAGGCAGACCGCTGTGGTATCGCAGTCCATTACAGTTGGAGTGGTGGGCCTATCCCTGCTTATTGCCATCTTCTTGGGTGCTCTTACTGTGCGCTCTGTGTGTCGTTCTCTGAAACGGACCGTAGCCCTAGTTCAGGAGCTGGGCCAAGGTGGGGGAGATCTCACCCGGCGCCTGCCTGTGCAGGGGAATGATGAAATGGCTAAGCTGGCCGAAGGCATGAACAACTTTATCGGCAAACTGCAGGAGATGATGATCAAGGTAGCTAAGGCCACCAGCCAGACAGCTTCAGGTTCGGCGGAGGTGGCAGCCGCGGTGGAGGAGACATCGGGCTCGGTAGCCAGCGTTTCCAGCACAACTAACGAGTTTGCAGCCTCCATCCAAACCCTAAATGAACAGACCCAGGATGTTGCATCCATGGCCCAGACCACCTTGGGCAAGACTAATGAGGGCAGCAGGCAGATTGAACAGACCCTGGCTGTGATGGGCGAGATCGATATTGCCGTTTCCCAGCTTAGGGAGGAAATCGCCGAGCTGGATCAGCAGTCAGATAAGATCCGCTCCATTGTTGGCATCATCACCGAGATTGCGGAGCAGACTAACCTGTTAGCCTTGAATGCCGCCATCGAAGCTGCCAGGGCAGGAGAACATGGCCGTGGCTTTTCAGTGGTATCGGCAGAGGTGCGGGAGCTGGCGGAACAGTCCGCCAATGCGGCTAAGGAGATCACTCAGCTTATCGGGCGCATGCAGAGAATTGTCCAGGAAACGGTGGACAAGAGCGAGCGGAGTTCTGCCAAGGTGTCTGAGGGAAGGGAGACGGTCACTCAGAGCGGCCTGATGTTCGAAGAAGTGCAGACTGTGATCGGCAAACTCTCAGCTGCCATTGACAAAGCTGCTGCCGCCATTGGCGATCTTTCCGCTGCGGGGCAGGAGATTGCGGCAGGAAGTGAAGAACAGTCCGCTTCCCTAGAGGAAGTGGCCGCTTCCATGGATCACATCGCCGGAGCAGCTGCAGAACTGCAGAGTTTAGTGGATAGTTTCCGAGTCTAGAGTTTCGTCCAATTCACACGTTCAAAAGGAGCCTTGGGCAAGAGGCACGACGCCTCTGCCCAGGGCTTTTTTGTTGTCTGCTGCTGCGGTGTTCGGCAGCCAAAAGGCTTTTCTTAGTTAAATGTTGACTTCGTACCCAGAATATTGTATTATAATTGTAAATGAAAACGCTTACATATTGCAAATTTCCTTACAAGCTTAGATTTATACTTTACACTACCGGCGTTGTACTGCTGCTCCCGGGTGTACTGGACCTGGGAGGCACCAGATAAAGGATGACTGCACGGGGGTGGTAGAGGGCTTAGGCGAGGAATAGGGAAGGTCGTATTCTTAGGTCTTGTTACTCAGATAGTTCAAGAATAGGAGGATTGACCATGAAAAGAACTGCGTTGTTTGTGCTGGTAGCTCTGCTGCTGATGAGCGTAACCGCAGCTGCTAAGACACCCACCATTGGCTGCGCCATCTACAAATTCGATGATACTTTCATGACTAGTGTCCGGAACTCCATTTTGGCAACTGCTGAAGGCAGAGCCCAAGTAGACATGGTTGACAGCCAAAACTCCCAGGCGTTCCAAAACGACCGGGTAGATATGTTTATCACCAAGGGTGTAGATGCTCTGGCCATCAATCCGGTGGACCGGGCTGCAGCTGGCGTTATCATCCAGAAGGCTATGCAGGCCAATACTCCAGTTGTATTCTTCAACAGGGAGCCCTTCGAAGATGATATGGCCATGTGGGATAAGGTTTACTATGTGGGAGCCAAGGCTGAAGAGTCTGGCACCATTTCCGGCCAGCTGATCGTAGACTACTGGCTGGCTAATCCCGATGCTGATAAGAATGGTGACGGTGTCCTGCAGTACGTTATGCTGAAAGGCGAGCCAGGGCATCAAGACGCAGAACTGAGAACCGAGTTTTCCATCAAAGCTGTGACCGACGCCGGAATCAAGGTTGAGTGCTTGGCAGAAGACCACGCCAACTGGGACCGGGTACGCGGTCAGGAAAAGATGGCTGCCTTCCTCGCAGCTCACGGCGATGCCATTGAGGCAGTCTTTGCTAATAACGACGACATGGCGCTGGGAGCCATTGAAGCTCTGCGCGCTGCCGGCTACTTCCGCGGCGACAAGTACATCCCAGTTGTTGGAGTAGACGCAACTGCTCCCGCACTGGAAGCTTTGAAGGAAGGCACTCTGCTCGGCACCGTGCTCAACGATGCCAAGAGGCAGGGCGAAGCCACCCTCATGCTCTCCTATGTCCTGGCAATGGGCGAGACCCCAACGCTGGAGAACACCGGTTATGAAATCGTGGACGGCCAGTATGTCTGGGTACCTTACGCCAAGATTACCATTGATAACTGGGAAGATGCCCTTTAATTGAATTGAGGCCGTGTGCACTGGATGGGCAGCGAGATATCGCTGCCCATCTCCGCAGCTAGCTACAAGTAGTAGGGGGATTGGCTATGGCTCAAAGCGAGTTTGTCCTGGAAATGCTCAACATCTCGAAGGAGTTTCCCGGAGTAAAAGCCCTAGATCAAGTTTCTCTCAGGGTGCGTCCCGGCACCGTACATGCCCTTTTAGGCGAAAACGGGGCAGGCAAGTCCACTCTCATGAAGTGCCTCTTCGGATTGTACAAGGAGGATGCAGGCGAGATTTACCTGGATGGACAGAAATTCGCGATCCAAAGCGCCCGGGAAGCTATGGATAAAGGGATCTCCATGATCCACCAGGAACTGCATGTGAACACCCATCGCAATGTGATGGAGAATATCTGGCTGGGCCGGTTTCCCAAGAGGCGCCTAGGGCCCGTAAAGCTGGTGGACGAAAGGACCATGTACCAGCGCACTAAAGAGCTGTTTGACAGCTTAAACATGGACATCGATCCGTGGACGAAAGTGGGCGACATGTCTGTTTCCGAAAGGCAGCTGATGGAAATCGCCAGGGCGGTATCATATCACTCGAAAGTGATCATTATGGATGAGCCCACCTCTTCATTGACGGAAAATGAGGTTGCTCAGCTTTTCCACATCATAAGGGACCTGAAGCAGCGGAATGTGGCCATCATCTACATTTCCCATAAAATCGAGGAGATTCTGCGGATTTCCGATGAGGTTTCCATTCTGCGGGACGGCAAAAATGTAGGTACCTGGAAAGCCGAGGAGCTAACGGAAGATGCTATCATTTCTCATATGGTTGGCCGTGATTTAGTGGATCGCTTCCCGCCCCGGGAGAATAAGCCCAGCGACGAGGTTGTGCTGCGGGTAGAGGGTTTGACCTCGCCCATACCAACGTCGTTCCGCGAGGTCAGTTTTGAACTGCGGCAGGGAGAAATCTTGGGAATCGGTGGGCTGGTTGGCGCTCAGCGGACTGAACTGATCGAAGCGCTTTTTGGCCTGCGGCGAGTAGCCAAGGGCAAGGTTTACCTGAAGGGGCAGGAAGTGAAGATCGATTCACCCATCACTGCCAAGAAGCTTGGGATGGCCCTCCTCACGGAAGAAAGGCGCAGCACCGGCATATTCCCCGTGCTCGATGTTTTGGAGAATATTGCCATTGCCAACATTCACGATTATGTGAAGCCTAACCGGCTTCTGGACGACAAGGCCAGAAAAGAGGATGCCGCGGACAGCGTGGAGAGGCTGCAGGTGCGGACTCCCGGTTTGAAGACGCTGATTCAGGACCTCTCCGGCGGAAACCAGCAGAAGGTGCTCCTGGGCAGATGGCTCCTCACGGAACCAGACATCTTCCTATTGGATGAACCGACGCGGGGTATCGACGTGGGAGCCAAGTACGAGTTTTATACCATAATGATGGAACTGGCCAAGCAGGGGAAGAGCATTATCTTCATCTCTTCGGAAATGCCTGAGCTGATCGGTATGTCAGACCGGATTATGGTGATGTGTGAAGGCCGTTTAGCTGGCTTTGTTTCCCGCGAGGAAGCGACGCAGGAACGCATTATGCGGTTGGCCACTCAGTTTATGTCGGCATAGAGGAGGGTAAAGAGAATGAAACAGATTTCTGTACCACGCGTCAAGGACTTTGTCCGGATGAATGCCATTTTCTTAGTGCTGTTAATCTTGGTTGCCAGCATTGCCATAATCGATCCCAGATTCTTGTCCATCCGTCCGCTGCGGGACATTCTCCTGCAGTCGGCAACGCGGGCGATTATCGCTTTAGGGATATTCTTCATCATTCTGACCGGAGGTGTTGACCTGTCAGCAGGGCGCATGGTGGGTTTGGCCGCGGTGATTTCCGCCTCCATGCTGCAGTCCGAGACCTATCTGCGCAGATTTTACCCAGACCTGCCCCAGCTTCCTTTGTGGCTGCCCATTCTCATTGCCATAACCATCTGCTTTATTGCAGGTATCGCCAATGGCGTGATCGTGGCCCGCTTTGGGGTTCCACCCTTCATCGCTACCCTGGGCATGCAGGTTGCCATCTACGGTATCAACTCTATCTACTTCGATCTGCCGCCTAACAACTCACAGCCCATCGGAGGATTAAGCAGAGCCTTCACCAATTTGGGCACGGGGACGATTGGGGAAGGGGTTTATTCCCTACCATACATAGTGATAATTGCCGCGGTCGTCGCCGTGTTTGCCTGGATTATCGCCAACAAGACTGAGTTCGGTAAAAACGTGTACGCCATCGGCGGTAACGTGGAAGCGGCTCGGGTTTCCGGCGTAAACATCCAAAAGAACCTGATCATTATCTATGCCATGGCTGGTGCTCTCTATGGTTTGGCTGGGGTTTTGGAAGCAGCCCGTACCGGCGGCGCCACCAACAACTATGGAACCATGTACGAGCTTGATGCCATTGCTGCCTGCGTGGTGGGGGGCGTGTCTGCAACCGGCGGTATCGGCAAGATCTCTGGTGTGCTGGCTGGTGTCCTCATTTTCAGCGTGATCAACTACGGTCTAACGTTTATCAACGTCAACCCCTACTGGCAGCTGATCTTGAAAGGCCTGATCATTGTCTCTGCAGTGGCCTTTGACATCAGGAAGTACAGGCGCAGGAATTAGCAGCGGATCACAACACTCAGCGCTGAGCAGCACAAAAAAGGTCACTTAACCCCTTGGAGTTAGGTGACCTTTTGAGTATCAGTTTAGCTTAGGGACGATGCCCGAATCACAATTTCGCAGGGTAAAACAATCCGTTTCCTTTCTCGGTTTGGCTGACTGAGTTCATCCATCAGCAGCTGGGCAGCTAGGACCCCTGCTTTGTTTAGGGGCATGCGTACTGTGGTCAGCTTCGGGGTAACCACTTGGGAAACCACCGTATCGTCGAAGCCCACGACTGCAATATCCTCGGGGATGCGCAGGCCCTTTTCAGTGATGGCGTTCATGGCACCCGCTGCGATATCATCGTTGCCGCACACCACCGCGGTGGGTCTAGGTTCTCCGGCTAGGAATTCCTGCATAACACGATAGCCCGTTTCCACATTGGAGTCACCGAACTTGGTGAGCCGCTGCCAAGTGGGCAGGCCGAATTCCTCCAAGGCAGAAAGGAAGCCCTGGAGGCGCTGGTTCATATGGAGCTGATGGGTGGGTCCTCCAATATGTCCAAAGACCTGATGGCCAGCGTCCCGTAGATGCTGCACCAAGGCTCGGATCGCCCCTTCATTATCATATTCGATGCAGATGGACTCGTAGTCAGGATCATGGGAGCCCAGCACCACATAGGGGAGCTGCCTGGTCTTCAGTTCCGATACGACATGTCTTTCCACCATCCAGGCCGCCATAATCAACACACCGTCAACAGTATTTCTAGTGAGGTAACGGTGGAGGAATCCCGGTTCCTGGAATTCTCGATAGGAGCACATGGCGATTTGGATTTCCCAGTCCTGTGCCTTGAGATAATCATGGATGCTCTGTACTAGGGGCAGCTCGTAGGACCAGGTACTGGGCACGATGGGATCTTCCTGGACGATGATCAGAGAGATTATGCCGGTGCGGCCTGTAACTAGGCTGCGGGCGATGGTGTTGGGACTGTAATTGAGCTTGACGATGGCTCTTTCCACTGCGGCCTTGGTGCGGGGAGAGACATTGGCGTGTCCGTTGATCACCCGGGAAACGGTTGCTACCGAAACACCAGCCAGCCTAGCAACATCCTTGAGAGTGGCACCTTTTTGCATAGGGCAGCCCCTTTCTTGAACTGAAAACGCTTTCATTATGATCTTAACATTAAGTCAGGACTTGGTCAACATAAAAGCAACAAACTGCCTTTTTGCCAATAAAACCCTGGCTTGTCCAGGGTACAAGGAATGGCGGTAAAACCTGTGGTTACGGAGTGATAGGCGCAGGGTTTGGACCGACACTGCAGAATTTGTAGTTGTGAAGAGCAGGAAAACGCTGTAAGCTCAAGAAAGCGATTTCATAGATGAAGCTTAAAGAAGCGGGAAGATGAGAAAGGTGAGTGATTCCATGTCAGAGTTGCGCTGGAACCCCCAGCTTAAAGAGTGGGTGATTGTGGCTGCCCACCGCCAGGACCGCACCCATAAGCCGCCGGCGGAGTTCTGCCCCCTCTGCCCGACCCTGCCAGGAGCGTTTCCCACAGAGGTACCGGCTGAAACCTATGAGATAGTGGTCTTTGAAAACAAGTTTCCTTCCTTAAGGCAGCCGCCGCTTCCGGTGGAGGTAGAAGGCAGTGACCTGTACCAGACGGCACCAGCTGAGGGGATTTGTGAGGTGGTGCTCTATTCACCCCGCCATGATGGTTCTCTGGCCGATGAATCTGTGGAGCACATCTGTAATTTGATTGAGGTCTGGACTGATCGCTACCTGGAACTAGGACAGCAGCCCAATGTCCAGTATGTGTATATCTTTGAGAACAAGGGGGAACCCATAGGCGTTACCCTTAGCCATCCCCACGGCCAGATCTACGCCTTTCCCTTTATCCCGCCCACCATTGAGAGGGAGCTGCAGTCTGCGTTAGAGCACAAAGGCTCCACCGGCCGCTGTTTGTACTGCGATATCCTCCAGGAAGAAAAGGAGGATGGCGTGCGCATCGTGGCAGAAAATGAACTGTTTATGGCTTTTGTGCCCTTTTTTGCCCGCTACCCCTTTGAAGTGCACATCTACGCCAAAAACCATGTGGGCAGCTTGGCGGAGTTCAGCACAGAAGCAAAAGAGAGTCTAGCCCAGCTGCTGAAAGATGTCTTGGTGAAGTATGACCAGCTCTTTGGCTTCACTCTGCCTTATATCATGGCACTGCATCAAGCGCCGACCAAGGGCGATTATCCCCACTACCATTTCCATATTGAGTTTTACCCCAGGCACCGTGCTGCCAATAAGCTGAAGTACTTAGCAGGGGTGGAGTCGGGAATGGGCACCTTTATCACCGATATGAGCCCTGAGGATCAGGCGGCAAAGCTGCGAGGCGAGCATAAAGAAGAGCAGTAGGCAGCGGGCTACCTGTAACGGAAAGAGAAAAGCCATCGGACAATTCCGATGGCTTTAAGCTTGATTGCTCGATTTTTGGCTATCTTTTGGTTAACCCTCCAGTTTCGCCGACTCCTGATGCTTGGCAGCCCTTCTTCCCAAGAAGGGGATGAAATCCAGCTGGATTCTCTGTTTGCTCAGCACGTCAAAGGCAACGGCTCCTAGAAGTACCAAGCCCTTGACTACCTGCTGGACGTTGGAGCTGATACCCATGATGGACATACCATTGTTGAGGATACCCATGGTCATGGCACCGATTAACGTTCCGCCTACAGTGCCGATGCCGCCATAGGCGCTGGCTCCGCCGATAAAGCAGGCCGCGATGGCGTCCAGCTCAAAAGACTGACCTGCCTGCGGTGAAGCTGAATTGAGGCGGGCGGCAAAGACGATGCCTGCAACTGCTGCCAAAAAGGACATGTTCACGTAGGCCAGGAAGAGCAGCTTCCTGGTCTTAACACCACTGAGCCGGGCTGCCTTCTCGTTGCCGCCTAAGGCGTAGAGGTGGCGGCCCATTACGGTGTGGGACGTGAAATAGCTGTAGGCCAGCAGGATGATTCCCACGGTGATCAACACCATGGGTACACCCCGGTAGGCGCCTAGGGTGTAAAACAGCCACACAATCGCCGCGGAGGAGATGGCCAGTTTGAGGGCCAACAGTACTGGGTTTTCCACCTCATAATCCTTTTTCCGGCGGGAAAACCAGCTCCGAATCTGCGAGATGCAGTAAATGACCGCAATCAGGATACCAATGAGCAGGGAAGTGGAGTTCCTCAGACCAAACAGATTGGCGCCTGGGATCAGATCGGGAATATAGCCTGTGGAATAGGCGAGAAAAGCACTGGGAAAGGGTGCAAGAGTAAGGCCCCGCAGCACGATCAGGGTTAAGCCCCGAAACACCAACATCCCCGAAAGGGTGACGATAAAGGCTGGAATGCGTGCGTAGGCAATCCAGAATCCCTGCCATGCCCCAATGACGATACCAATAATCAAACAGAGCAGAATGGATAAGTGTGAGTTCCAACCCCAGGCGATAATGAAGGTACCTGCACAGGCACCGACCAGGGCCACCACCGAACCTACGGAAAGGTCGATGTTGCCGCCAGTTAGAATACACATGAGCATACCCACGGCTAGGATCACAACGTAGGCGTTTTGGAAAATGAGGTTGGATACATTCATGGGCCTCAGCAGCATGCCCTTGGTCATCAGCTGAAAGGCGACGATAATGGCCAGCAGCGCGAACAAGATCATGTACTGCTTAAGGTTGTTTCGTAGTACTGTCCGAAGACTACTCATGCCCCGATCTCCCCCTTACTTTGTTGCATAATGCATTCCATAATACCTTCCTGGGTGGCTTCTGATTGAACAAACTCTGCAATGATGCGCCCAGCGTTCATTACATAAATGCGGTCGCACATGCCGAGAATTTCAGGCAGCTCCGAGGAAATGAACAGGATAGCCTTGCCCTGCTGAGCCAGGTCATTGATGATCTGGTAGATCTCGTACTTAGCACCTACATCCACACCTCGTGTGGGTTCATCGAGCAGCAGCACATCTGGTTGGGAGTAAATCCACTTGGCCAGCAGCACTTTCTGCTGGTTGCCTCCAGAGAGATTGCCCACATGCTGCTCTACACTTGGTGCTTTGATGTCCAAGGCGTCCCGATATTCGTTAGCAGTCCGCCTCTCCAGGTCACGGTCAATCCGCCCCCTGGGGGCCACAAAGTCCATGCGCGGCAGGGTGATATTATGCATAATACTGCTGCCGAGTATAAGGCCACTGTCTTTCCGATCTTCTGTAACATAGGTCAATCCGGCACTGATGGCCTCAGGTACCGAGTATAGTTCCAGGGTCTGGCCGTCCTTGATCACTGTACCCGAAATCTTCGTTCCATAGGCACGTCCGAAAATGGACAGCGCCAGCTCGGATCGGCCGGAGCCCATAAGTCCGTAGATGCCTACTACTTCACCTTTGTGCAGCTTAAAAGATACATTGTCCACCACTTTGCGTTCGGTGTAAATCTCGTGGTAGGCGGTCCAGTTCCGCACTTCAAGAGCTACTTCATCGCGAATGGTGTTGGGACGAGTCGGATAGCGTTCTGTCATCTCTCGACCCACCATGCCCCGAATGATCCGGGCTTCAGATACTTCACCGGCACGGTTATCCAAGGTCTCCACCGTGGAACCATCGCGCAGAACGGTGATGCGGTCAGCGCAGTAGGCAATCTCGTTCAGCTTATGGGAGATGAGAATCGAGGTAATGCCCCGTTCTTTCCGCAGTGACAAGAGCAGATCCAGGATTTTTCGGGAATCACCCTCGTTTAGTGATGAAGTTGGCTCGTCAAGAATGAGCAGGCGCACATCCTTGGCCAGCGCCTTGGCGATTTCCACCAACTGCTGCTTAGCCAAACTGATATCCTTGATCAGCGTACGGGGGTTTTCATCCAAGCCCACTAAGCGCAGGTATTCTTCGGCCTGCTGGAAGGTCTGGTTCCAGTCGATTCTACCCCGCCGTTTGCGTTCATTGCCCAAAAACATGTTCTCGCCAATGGACAGATAAGGAATGAGGGCCAGCTCTTGGTGGATAATTACGATGCCCAGTCGTTCCGAATCCTTAATGTCGTGGAAGCGGCAGAGCTGTTCGTCAAAGTAGATGTCCCCGGTATAGGTTCCAAAGGGATGAACTCCACTGAGTACATTCATGAGAGTGGATTTTCCGGCCCCGTTTTCGCCCACCACCGCATGGATTTCTCCCTCTTCAACTGTGATGTTTACATTGTCCAGAGCCTTTACTCCCGGGAATTCTTTTGTAATGGAGCGCATCTCCAGTAATTTCTTGGCCAATTGTTACCCTCCTGAACCCTAAACGGGCGAATGGGCAGAGAGCCCATTCGCCGTCATTGGATTTCTCAAGCCTTTAGTTCGCCAGCTGTTCGCGGGTATAGTAGCCGCTGACGATGAGCAGCTCTTCGTAGTTGTTGATGTCGGCGAACACTGGTTCACACAGATAGGTTGGAACAGTGTAGACACCGTTGAAATAGGTTTCGGTGTCGTTGATCTCAGGCTCTTGGCCGTTGACAATGGCTTCCACCATCTTGACAACCTGTTCTGCCAAGGTGCGGGTGTCTTTAAAGACGGACATGGCCTGATAGCCAGCGATGATGTTCTTGGTATTGGCGATGTCACAGTCTTGGCCGGTGATCAAGGGGAAGTTCTCCTTGGTAAAGCCGGCACCCAGCAGGGAGTTGGTTACGCCCAGAGCGGTGGAGTCGTTGGAGCAGAGTACGGCATGGAGCGGACGGCCGTCGGAGTAGTGGGCCGCAATCAGGTTATCCATGCGAGCCTGGGACCTTTCGGAAGACCATTCCAGAGTAGCTACCTGTTCAAAAGCGGTTTGGCCGGAAGGTACCTGGACAATGCCCTTGTCAATATAGGGCTTGATGACATCATAGGCACCTTGATAGAAGTACCTGGCGTTGTTGTCATCAGGCGAACCAGCGGTGATCTCGATATTCACCGGATCTGTGCGGTTCTCAAGATCCAGGGCTTCAACCAAGTAGGTACCTTGGATGGTACCAACCATGTAGTTGTCGAAGGTGGCATAGTAGGTAACTGCATCGGTTTCCATAAGCAGACGGTCATAGGCGATGACGGGGATGCCTTCTTCTTTGGCTACTGCCAGAACGGTACCGAGGGAGGCGCCGTCAATGGAGGCAATGACCAGGATATCTGCGCCGTTGAGAATCATGTTCTCAATCTGGGAGACCTGCAGGGCCACGTTGTTATTGGCATACTGGAGGTCTACTACATGGCCAGCGGCTTCCAAGCGTTCTTTCATGTTGGCGCCGTCTTGATTCCAACGCTGCAGGCTTTGGGTGGGCATTGCTACGCCGACTCTTGCGGCAAAAACAGCCGTGGATGCACCCAATACCATGACCGCGAGAAGAATAACAGTAAATAACTTCTTCACTTAAAGATCACACTCCTCAGCAAATTTTGGTCTGACGTTCCGTTGGGCCAACTACTTACTTCGTGCTAACGCTCTACTGAAGTACTCTACCCCCTTTCCGCTGAGTCTCAATTAGACTGCGAACGCCCCCTTGAGGGTGGCGGCAAGGAACGGCTGTAGTGGATCTTATTCTGCGGCGAATTGGCTATATTAGTGGCTACGATTGCGTTCTTGTCGACACAGTTACGTTTGATATTTCTCCGTTTAAACAGGTTTTCCTTTCCCACTTGTGAATAAATTTGCTGGTATGTTGCAACTATGCTAAGCCAGAAGCGGGTTTTCGCCGCGGGTGTAGGGCTTTGTGACGCAACGGACAGGGGTCAGGGGAGGGGGGTAGCAAGAAGGAAACGAACCAGCCTGAAGGTATCCAGACTGGTTCGCTTTTCGTAAAGGGTCTTAGTCGTTGACGTTGAAGACCGCGGTCAGATCCGCAGGTACCTTGATCTGGTCGTGGCCCAACACAAACTGTGAAAAAGCTGGGAAGTTCTCATCGGCAGAGAGGGCTAGTTCTGCCAGGGTATCTACAACCTCGAAGTCCGCTTCTGTCCACTGCTGGACGGCAGTGGCCTTGTAGCCTTTCCAGCCATCCCAGGGCTGCATGGGCATTTTCAGCAGGGAGTTCACATCCAGCATCAAGTTGCAGTTCAAATAGTCATATCCCCACCACTGGAAGATGCCGAAAAGTTCTGGGTCTGCTTTCCCCTGGCGGCACATCTGCCAGGCCCTGGGGGCGGTGATGAACTGGTCTTTCCCCACATCCAGGGGATCAAAGGAAATCTTCAGGACATTTCGCTGCAGTTCATCGAGTTGGGCGTCTACCATTACCCATCTGCCCTGCTCTTCGTTCCAGTATTCCAATACCCAGTGGTCCTCGTATTTCCCCGGTCCGAAGTAGGTGGCAAAACCGCATCTAGCCCGGGCGGGAATCCCTGCTTCTCGGCACAGGGCCGCTCCCACCACGGAGAAGTCCCGGCAGATGCCCACCATCCTCTCTGGGTATGGCTTTTGCTCAGAGACGTGGCTGTAACCCTTTTCGCTCAAAAAGACCAGCTTTTCCTCGAAACTGCGCAAAAATGGCTCCCTCTGCCTTGCGGGGTTGAGTTCCACACCATAGGCCCCACTCCAGTGCTGATGGAGCAGGACGTTCTGGACATAGCTGACGATGGTTTCCAGATCTGGGGGGATGTTCGAGACCATGTCCTGCTTTGTTCTCACTTCCGTCATGGGCCCGTGTTCGCGGTAGTACCTGAGCAAATTTGGATCCATAGGATCGCTCCCATCTGTGGTCTT
>DURH01000029.1 GCA_012837385.1 Bacillota bacterium | reverse complement strand
TCGGGGGTCAACGGAAAAAGGGGCCAAATTGTGGATCTGTCCAAGACGAATCCGCCTGGATGGGACGAGGTGCAGTGGCTTCCCTTGGAAAACCCAGTTGATGCGGTGATTTATGAGGTGCATGTACGGGACTTTTCCAGTTCGCCTTCGTCGGGAATTACGGCCCAGGGGAAGTATTTGGGGTTGATCGAAAAGGGAACAAGAACGCCTACAGGAATCCCCACTGGTTTGGATCATTTGGTGGATTTGGGAATTACCCATGTGCATTTACTGCCCATTTTCGATTTTGCCACCGTTGATGAAGCCAATCCCCAAGAGAGCTATAACTGGGGCTATGATCCTTTGAATTTCAATGTGCCGGAAGGTTCCTATGCCAGTGATCCCAGGGATGGCAGGGTACGCATCAGGGAACTGAAAGAGATGATCCTGGGACTGAACAGGGCTGGCATTGGGGTGATTATGGATGTAGTGTACAACCATACCTTCCATTCTGTAGAGTCTTCCTTCCATAGGCTGGTCCCCGGCTACTACTACCGCCATCACTCCCACCGCAGGTTTTCCAATGGTTCAGGCTGCGGCAATGAGCTGGCTGATGAGCGTTCCATGGTGCGCAAGTTCATTGTAGATTCAGTGGTGTATTGGGCAAAGGAATACAAGCTGGCAGGCTTCCGCTTTGATCTGATGGGGCTGCATCATCTGGACACCATGCGGGAGGTGCGCAGGGCGCTGGACGAGATCAACCCAGAGATCCTGATCTATGGAGAAGGATGGGCGGCAGGTCCCAGTACTCTACCTGAGTATGAGCGGGCGGTGAAGGAGAACACCCATCAGCTGCCTGGTATCGCTTCGTTCTGCAATGACCTCAGGGATGGCATAAAAGGGCATGTTTTTCACACCAAGGAAGGAGGGTTTATTCAAGGTGAGGGCTTGGAGGAGTCAGTGAAGTTTGGCTTGGTGGGCGGGGTGCAGCATCCCCAGGTGGATTATGGCAGGGTGCTTTACTCCAGAGGGCCTTGGGCGATGCATCCCAGCCAGAGCGTGGCCTACGCTGAGGCCCATGATAACCTGACGCTGTGGGATAAGCTGCTCTGTACTACCGCACCAGAAGACGATGAGCAGAGGATCAAGATGATCAAGCTCGCGCATGCCATCATCCTTACCTCGCAAGGTATTCCCTTTCTCCATGCCGGACAGGAGTTCGCCCGCACTAAGGGCGGGGATCCCAACAGCTATCAATCACCTGATCATGTGAACCAGCTGGATTGGGAGAGGAAGGGAGAATTTGAGCAGCTGTACAGGTACACCAAAGCCCTGATCGAACTGAGGAAGTGCAGGCCTGCCCTTCGCCTGCGCACAGGTGACCAGGTACGCAGATACCTGCAGTTTCTTGATCTGCCTAAGGGCATGATCGGTTTTTCCCTGGGACCCCATGCCAATGGGGACAGCTTTGAGACCATCTTGGTCTTCTTTAACAGCAATCCATCTGAAGTGGAAGTGACCGTGCATCCTGGCTGTTGGGAAGTTTTGGTGAACGATCAGGGAGTGGGGCCTATGGGGATCGCTACCGGACCCCGGGTGGTGGTTCCTGCCATCAGTGCACTAGTACTGGCTCGTAAGGGTGATGCCAGGTGAAATGGGTCGCTTCTCCTTACAGTGAATACGACCGTTATCTCTTCCATCAAGGGACCCATTACGAAAGCTACACCTTTATGGGTGGGCATCTCGTGGCAGAGAATGGGGTACAGGGCGCCCGCTTCGCTGTGTGGGCACCACATGCTCAAAGGGTGTCAGTGGTGGGTGATTTCAACAACTGGGATGGGCGCAGGCATCCTATGGAGAAGATGCCCCAGTCGGGGATTTGGGCTCTGTTTGTGCCGGGACTCAAGGAAGGGGATCTCTACAAATATGAGATCCTAACTAAAGAAGGCCACCTTCTGCTCAAAGCAGACCCCTTCGCCTTTTGGGCTGAGAAAAAGCCCAAGACCGCATCTAGGCTTTGTGATCTGCACAGCTACAAATGGGACGATCAGGACTGGCAGCAAAGAAAGGCGAAGCGAAACCACTTTCAGGAACCTATGCTTATTTACGAAGTACATTTGGGATCGTGGCGAAGGAAGAACGGACAATGTCTGACCTATGAGGAACTGGCAGAGGAGCTGATTCCCTATGCTGTGGAGATGGGGTACACCCATCTGGAACTCTTGCCCATAATGGAACATCCCTTTGATGGTTCCTGGGGCTATCAGACTATGGGGTATTATGCGCCGACGAGCCGCTATGGGCATCCCAAGGAGTTTATGAACTTTGTAGATCGCTGCCATCAAGCAGGACTTGGAGTGATTTTGGACTGGGTGCCAGGGCATTTCGTCAGGGATGACCCTGGGCTGCGCATGTTTGACGGCACGCCCTGTTATGAATACGCCGACCCCAAAAGGGCCGAGAACAGAGGGTGGGGTACCAATAACTTTGATCTAGGCAAGACAGAGGTGCAGAGCTTCCTGATTTCCAATGCCCTGTTTTGGCTGGATGTCTACCATGTGGATGGGCTGCGGGTGGACGCGGTTGCCTCCATGCTCTACTTGGATTACGGCAAGGAACCTGGCGAATGGAATCCAAACTCCAAGGGAGGGAGGGAAAACCTAGAAGGGCTGGCCTTTCTCCGCAAACTTAATGAAGTTGTCTTTGCGCGTTTTCCAGGGGCCTTGATGATGGCCGAAGAGAGCACGGCTTGGCCAATGGTGACCATGCCTACTTATTTGGGGGGATTGGGGTTTAATTATAAGTGGAATATGGGTTGGATGAATGATATGCTGCGGTATATGAGCCATGATCCTATCTACCGCAAGTATCATCATAACTTGGTTACCTTTTCTTTTATGTACGCTTTCAGTGAGAACTTTGTGCTGCCCCTCTCCCATGATGAAGTGGTTCATGGTAAGCGCTCTCTGCTAGACAAGATGCCGGGGGATTACTGGCAGAAGTTTGCTAACCTGAGGGCCCTGCTGGCTTACATGATGGCGCATCCAGGGAAGAAGCTGCTCTTTATGGGTTATGAGTTTGGGCAATTTATTGAATGGAAATTCGATGACAGCTTGGATTGGCATCTCCTAGATTACCCCATGCACAAAAAGCTGTGGGAGTACAATCGGGCATTGAACAAGTTCTACCGGGAAAACCCCTGTCTCTGGGAACTGGATCACAGCTGGGATGACTTCGAGTGGATCGATGCCAATGATAGTGAGCAGAGTGTTTTGAGCTTCATCAGGAAAGGCAAAGATCCCCAAGATTTCTTGATCGTGGTGGTGAACTTCAGGCCGGTTGTGAGGGAGCACTATCGTGTGGGTATTCCTGAACCAGGCAGCTATGTGGAGGTCTTCAACAGCGATGATCCAAAGTGGGGTGGATCAGGGCAGAAGAACTCCGGTATTCTTCGAAGCGAAGAGGTGTCCTGGCATGGGCGGCGTTATTCACTTGGGTTGAGGGTGCCGCCGTTGGGGGTTGTTTTCTTGCACAAATTGGGGCTGTACGACGGGAAAGAAGCAACAGGCGCAAAGCTAATCGGCTGATCCCCCTAGCGGGTTCGTCAATCCGAAAAATATCTTACCTTTGGGCTAAAGGTTTTGGACAAGTGGACGATATTAGGGTTGACAAGGTAAGCGGCTGAAGGCCAAGGCTGTTTACTTTGGGGCGAAGGCTGGGAGTGGCCACCTCGGCCTAAGTCCAAGGGAATACGGATGTTCCCATAGAACACCTTTTTACCACAAGGAGGTAAAACAATGAGAATTAACAACAACATCATGGCTCTGAACGCCCATAGGCAGTTAGCTATCAACCAAGCTAACAGCAGCAAATCAATGGAGAAGCTTTCCTCTGGATTTAGAATCAACCGCGCCGCTGATGATGCGGCAGGTCTGTCCATCAGTGAGAAGATGAGGGGGCAAATTCGTGGTTTGAAACAAGCCAGCCGAAATGCACAAGATGGTATCTCATTGATTCAAACTGCCGAAGGTGCATTGAATGAAACTCATTCAATTTTGCAGAGAATGCGCGAATTGGTGGTTCAAGCTGGCAACCTAGCAACTAACGAAGAAGAAGATCTAGAAGCGATTCAGGACGAAATCGATCAGTTGATTGAGGAACTTGATGGTATTTCCGAACGTACTGCATTCAACGGTAAAACACTTCTTGACGGCTCATTCGCTACAAGTTCCTTGACGTTCCAAATTGGAGCAAACGATTTGCAGGCAATGACCCTAACCATTGACGATATGAGTGCGAGTGGTTTGGGCGTAGATGACATAAGCGTTACCAGCTTCAGTGCTTCAACTGATTTCGATAGTGCAGTGACAACGATTGATGCTGCGATTGAAACGGTGTCAGCGGAACGTTCAAAACTGGGTGCAACTCAGAATAGGCTTGAACACACGATCAATAACCTTGATAATGCAGCGGAGAACCTGCAAGCAGCAGAGTCTCGGATTCGGGATGTCGATATGGCTCAGGAAATTATGGCATTCACTAAGAATAACATTCTCCAACAAGCAGCTACTGCTATGCTAGCTCAGGCTAACATGGCACCTCAATCAGTATTGCAACTGCTCGGATAGTAGAAAGCATTGAAATTTTGTTTTAATAATGAAGCCAAAGATTTGTCTTTGGCTTCATTAAATATGTATAGATGTGTAGATTTAATTTAGTGGGGTGGGTAGTTGGTGTTATTAAGTATAGGACTAATGGTGAAGAATGAGTCAAAGTTTCTGGCTAGATGTCTGAACAGTTTGGTGCCTATCCTGGATGGTTTAGATGCAGAACTTATCATTGTCGATACAGGTTCGACTGATAATACTGTTGAGATCGCCAAAAAATATACTGACAAGGTGTATCACCACGAGTGGTTTGATGATTTTGGCGGTATGAGAAATGTTGTTTTAAGTTACACAAGAGGGAAGTGGTTCTTCTATTTAGACGGTGACGAGGTTTTGGAGAATCATACTGGAATTATTGATTTTTTTAAATCGAAGAGACATAAGAAATTCAATTCAGCGTTTATCGATATGAAGAACTTCTTCACAAGTGATAACGAGGAGCATTACGGGGTTTTCCAAGCATTACGTCTTTTTAGAAATGATGAAGATTTTCATTTTAAAGGAATTGTTCATGAGCAACCTCAAGCAAAAGCTCCCGTCGCACGTATAGAGGGGAGTATTGTTCATTACGGTTATGTTTCTGATGATAAGAAGCTTATGGAATATAAGTTTAAGCGGAATGTTGACTTAATAAACAAGGTGCTTGAAAAAGACCCTGAAAATATCTATCATTTGTTTCAACTGTCTCAGAGCTACGCTATGTATGGCAAGTACCGTGATGCGCTAAAGCCAATTAAAAGAGCCTACGATTTAGCAAAAGCTCAAGGACTCGCGAGATACATGTACGTGGCTAACCAATTAGCTAGTGTTTATTTCAAGAACAAACTATACAGGGAATGCGAGGTTATATGCAAAGACGGCTTGAGAG
>DURH01000028.1 GCA_012837385.1 Bacillota bacterium | reverse complement strand
GCCCCTCGGGAAAAGAGGTAGGCTTTGGTCTCCTCAATTTCCTGGGAAGTGAGGAGATCATGCACATCCACTACGCCTATGCCGTCATGGGTATCTAGGGTGGTAAACTTCTTGCGGGGACAGATGCGCAGCCAGTTCAGGAGGCGCTCATTTCTTCCGGTATAAAGACTGTACAGAAGCAGCATGGGCAGGGCGAAATCGTACACCCAATAGCCCCTTTCCGCCAGTTTGAGCTGAATGGTGTAGTGCTCATGGATTTCTGGAAGGATCTCCACGCCCTGTGGCGCCAGCACATCCCGGGTAAACTCCAAGAGTTCCCACACTTCCGGCTCCACAAAGAAGCAGTTAGTACCCAGCTTCTTGGTGGCGTAGGCAAAGGCATCCAGACGGACTATGGCCGCCCTCTTTTCAGCTAGGAAGAGGAGGGAATCGCGGATGAAATCCCGAGTTACCTTAGAGTTGACATCGAGATCGATCTGCTCTTCATCAAAGGTGCACCAGATCTTTTCCCTGCTCCCATCGGCAAAGGTGACCTCCACATAGGGCGGACGGGGTTTGCGCTGGTAAATGCGGCCTAGATCCTCGGCAGTGGGTTCCCCACCGGGCCAGAAGTCCTGGTATCTGATGAACATATCGCGGTAAGGGGATTGGTCCTTGTTCTGTTTGAAATCTTGAAACTGCGGGGACTGGCGGGAAAGGTGGTTGATCATAAAATCCACCATCAGGTCAAAATCCTCGCCTAGTTCTACAATGTCCTCATAGGTGCCGAAGGCAGGATCCACTACGCGGTAATCAGTGGGGGCAAAGCCTCGATCGGCGGAACTGGGATAAAAAGGCAGGATATGCAGTCCGCCTACTACTCCCCGTAAATGTTTGTTTAGAATATACTTGAGTTCTTGCAGATTCCTTCCTAAACTGTCGGCGTAAGTGATGAGCATGATCTCATTGCGCAGGGTCATTCCAGCACCTCCGGTGATCCAATCGCTGTACTGATAGTATAGATAACTTTACAATATATGTCAACCGGTTAACACATGGGTAAAAAGAAAAGCCAGCGAGCGCTGGCGTAGTTTCTAGGTCGTTTCTCTTTCCATTAACTGCACGGGTAGACAGTTCTCCACCTCCACAGGCTTGCCCTCCAGCAAAGCTTCGATCAGCCTCACCGAGAGCTCGCTCATTTCCGCCAAGGGCTGCCTGATGGAAGTGATCTGCGGGGAAACCAAGGAGGCGATGGAAACATCGTCGTAGCCTATGATCTTTATGTCCTGTGGTATGCGCTTCCCCAATTTCCTACACACTTTCATAGCGGCAATGGCCATAATGTCGCTGTTCAAGAACAGTCCATCGATATCGGGATGTTCGGTCAAGAGATCGGAAAGCAGTTCTTCATACTTCTCGACCTCAAAGACGTTGATATCGGTTTCCACGGTGAAATAGGGAACCTTTCTTTCCTCGGCAACATCCATAAAGGCCCTGTGCCTCTGGTTAGCCAGCATATCCAAGTGTAAGCTGCCGCACATATGGGCAATCTGCTTACAGCCCCGCTCCAAGAGGAGCTCAACCGCGAGTCTCCCACCCTGGTAGTTGTCGGAAGTGACATAGGGAATGCGCTTGGAGATGAAGCGGTCGAAGGCTACTACTGGCAGATCGAGCTTTTTGTACTCCTCCACTTCCAAGGTATGGCTGGCCATAATGATGCCGTCCACTTGGTTGCGCCGAAGCATCCAGATGTACTCCTGCTCTTTGGAGGCATCGAGCTGGGAGTTACAGATCAGTACTTTGTAGCCCCGGGAATAGGCGTAGGTTTCTAAGTAAGCTGTGAGTTCCGCAAAGAAGGGATGGGCTACAGTGGGAACGATTAGTCCAATGATATTCGACTTCTTACGGAACAAAGAACGGGCCACTTCATTGGGCTGGTAGTCCAGCTCTTCCATGGCTTGATATACCTTTTTGCGGGTGGCTTCACTGATATACCCGCGATTGTTCAAAACCCTGGAAACGGTAGTAACAGAAACCCCTGCTCTTTCTGCCACGTCTTTGATGGTCGGCATCTGCATCACCTATCACGTAGATTCACCGACATTGTATCACAAAAAGGTTACGAGGTAAAAAGACGATCATCCGCCAGCTCTCAGAACAGCTTGAGCTGCCCAGAAACCAAACTGACCATTTCTCGCTCGGTTATC
>DURH01000027.1 GCA_012837385.1 Bacillota bacterium | reverse complement strand
GCTTCACGCCTAGAGTTACCCCCAGGTCATCTCCTGAGTAATGAAAGGCTTCATAGAACTCCTTTGAGTCGAATGCTCTGCCCAAAGTCACTTCCATGTCGCCATGGGTGTTATGGTGGAGGTAGTAACGTTTGGTTAGGTCTAGGGGCTCAGCGGTTGTCAGAGTAAATGCCTTCGGGCTGCCCTGGGCATAGCTGGGCTCTACCTGACTTAAGGATACTTCCCGTTCCCCTTGGTAAAGAGTGAAGCCCCAGTTTGGCTCTTGGCTGTAAACTGGCAGATAGCATTCCACCCTAATGGTTGTGGTGTCCTCCAAGGCAGCCAGAGTAAGCCTAGGAGTGCGATCCACATCTTCTTCGCGGTAGTAAACCCTAGGATCATCCTGCATCAGCCATACTTCTAGGTGCCCTTCGTCTGAAGCGCGAAAGAGGGGAATCTGCCTGTCCTCCACTCCATCTTTTTCGGCCCAATGATCTGCTGGGAGACTCTTTCTGACAATCAGTCCCAGCTCTCCACCATCAGTTTGCTCCTTGAGAACCGCCTTGGCCACCGCTCCAAAATCGTCCTTGCCAGTGAAGTCCACTTGGCTCCCCGGCGTGGTTTCTCCCCATATCCACAGATTCCAGCCCTGATAGTCCCCATCATGACGGTGATAGTGGATGGTAAGTTCCAGTTCGGCAAACGACCTAACGTGCTCCCTGAGGTGAGCAGGGGGAGCTAGATACACGTTGGGGTCGCCTGCCACCAGCCAGACCTCCCCGGTGTTTCCGATGAAGTCTTCAATATAGCGGTCGTGGCTGATATCCTTTTCCCACGAGTCTCCCCGGATTAGAAATCCAATCCGCTTGTGCTCCCTGCCCACTCTGCATACCGCGATTTTGCCAAAGTAGTCCGATGCACTAAACTGCACACTCTGTCCCCCACAGCCCTCTGGCCAGAGCCAGACGCTCCAAGGGTCATAGTTTCCGTCGTCGCGGTGATAATGGATAATGACGTCACGCATGTGTGCTCCTCCTAGACAGGCCTCTTCCTGCTAGTTTATCCCGTTACTGGCCAAATTTTGCAGGCAAGCTAGAAGCAACCGCTGAAGGAAACGGGTTGAACCCCCAAGTCACGCAGGACCTCTGACAGCTTCATGGTCTCCTGGAAAGGAGTTCCAATGCCCTGTCGGGAATTCCCCAGAAAGCCGACGAACAAGAGTCAGGAGGTTGTGGTGTGGAGTACATAACAAAACGCAGAAGCCAGATTCTCTCCAATGAACCATATGAAATCACATATGATGACATCAAGCAGATGTACTATGCAAACCAGCGGGATGCCGAGGAGACGAAGCGAGTTACAGAGAGTACATACAGAGGCGAATCATATTATCCTGACGATAACAGGCCGGGTTCCGGAAAACTGGCGAACTGGCGCCATGCCTTTTTCAAAGAGGTGCTCTATAGAGATCCAAAAACAAGTGGATTTGTGATGGAGTATCCCCATGGAGTGATCATCAACCAGGGTAGACGAGGCAGTTATTTCCGGGGCGAGAACCAGATCTACCATCGCAGCATAGCATCGCTGCATAGGTCCCTGGCGACGTTGGCAAACGATAAGGAGCGACAACTGCACCAAGTAGTTGCAGATATGCGCGTCGCAGAGTTTGGCATATTCCTGTTCCAGACCGGAATCGTCCAGTTCTGGGCCCAGAACTACGGCACTGTACTCTTCGAAGCCCTGGCCCAGCACTATGGATTGGAGACAAGGTGGTTGGACATTACCAATGACTTCAACGTGGCGATGTTCTTTGCCACCTGTTATTGGGATCCCTCGGCCCGATGGTGGAGACCGCTTACTAAAGAGCAAACCGAGAAGTCAAAGCAAACACAGTATGGCGTGCTGTTTCACATGCCCGCGTGGCAGGCAGATCTGCAAATGGCGACGGCGGTTGCAGTGACCAGTGACCATGAAGAACCACGAAATGTGATTCTTCCCATTGGCTTCCAGCCCTTTATGAGATGTCAAAGTCAGTATGCATACGGAATCTACATGGACGAGCCTTTTGCCCTCCAGGACGACCCCAACTTCGAGAAACTCCGTTTTCGACACAGCGAGAACCTTTCACGCCAAGTGTACGATCTGATGGAAGGAGGGAGAAAGGTGTTCCCCCAGGATGGGCTTGACGAATTTCATGACGTGATCGAGAGCATACGCACCGCCACATCGTTTTCGGAGGAGGCCTTTCGTTACGCCTTTGAGAAAAACCGCTTCTTCAACGATGCCCAGGAACTCAAAAGGGAACTCGCCAACTGCACAAT
>DURH01000026.1 GCA_012837385.1 Bacillota bacterium | reverse complement strand
GAGCAGGCTGCTGCCATGAACGAGATCGCCAATATGGCGGAAGGGGTGGCCAATATGGTTGGGGGACTGCAAGAAGTAATATCCAAATTTAGAGTATAGGCGTCAAAAAGGAGGACGGGCGGTGAGGGAGCGCCCTTTTTCCCGTTTTTTGCAGTTTTTCCAGTCATTGATCTTTGTTAATTTTTGTACTATAATGTACGGCGGGTGACAAACCCAAGAAAAAAGAAAGAAAAAACGAAAGGGGAAGTTGTTGCATGATGGGCAGTAAACGAAGAAGCAAATGGGTAGGTATTATTCTTCTAGCCTTATTGACAGCTAGCTTGTTGTCAGTTACGGCGCTCGCCAAGAATGAAGACGTTAAGGGGAAAGTTGTTATTTATACTTCTATGTATGAGGACATCATTGAAGAAATCGAAAGAACTATTAGCAAAGAATTCCCGAACCTTGACGTTGTGTTCTTCTACGGCGGAACTGGCACCCTGCAGGCTAAGATCGCAGCTGAATTGGATGCTGGCATGCTGGGCTGCGATATGCTGATGGTAGCCGAACCTTCTTATTCTCTGGAACTGAAAGAGCTGGGCATTCTCCACAGCTACCTCACTCCTGCCAGAGAAAACCTCGCTTTTGAGTATGACCCAGAAGGCTACTGGTATCCTGTACGTGTTTGCAACATGGTACTGGCCTACAACCCTGAGAAGTACAGCTTGGATGAGATTCCAACATCCTTCTACGATTTTGCCTATGATGAGAGCGTAGCAGGTTACATCTCCATGAGCAACCCGCTCACCTCCGGAACCGCTCTGGCCTCCATCAGCGCTCTGCGCGACAAGTACGGCTATGAGTACTACGAAGCCCTGGGCAGACAGCAGGTTATGGTTGAGTCCGGCTCCGTTGCCCTCACCAAGCTGGAAACCGGCGAGTGCAAAGTGATTATGATTCTGGAAGAATCCGTACTCAAGAAGCGTGAAGAGGACTTCTCTGAACTCGAAGTGATTTATCCAACGGACGGAACCATTATCATTCCTTCCACCATCATGTCCATTGCGGAAGAGCACAGTGCTAACGCTAACATCGCTGCAGTTGAAGCCATTACCGACTGGTTCCTCTCTCCTGCAGGTCAAGAAGCTATCGTGAACGGCTGGATGCACTCTGTGCTGAAAGACTTCCCCAAGCTGCCTTACGACGCTATTCCAACGGCTGAAATTCAAGCCAACCACACTCCCATTGACTGGGAAGCTACTTACAAAGAGCGTGAAGAGATGAGAACTAAGTTTGAGGAAGCTGTGAAGTTGGGTAGATAGTGAGACCATAGCAAGGCAATAAGTACGATGGGATTCTCTGTCGTTGGCCGAGAATCCCATATTCATTTTGCGTTAGAACAAGGGGTGACCAAATGCAGCCTAGTCTTGCGCCTAGAAAGAAAGAGCTCTTTTTTGATGTCAAATGGTTTATAGTGGCAGTAATTGTGGCGCTGTTGTTGATCTTCCAAGTGTTTCCACTGCTTTACCTGGTATACCGTTCCGTGTTTTCCACCGGGAAGTTCTCTTTAGAGGCTTTCCAGCGGGTGTACAGCTATCCTCTGAACTGGGGGGCGCTGCGCAACACTCTGGTTACGGCAAGTTTATCCATGGTCTTTGGTGTTTTGATTGCCTTTCCTTTAGCCTGGCTGGTGGGCCGTACGAATCTATATGGCAAGAAATTTTTCCGCACTTTATTCGTCATGACGTACATGGTTCCGCCCTACGTTGGGGCCATGGCCTGGCTGAGGCTTCTCAATCCCAGAGTGGGTACGCTCAACATCTTCCTGCAAAACCTCTTTGGCCTGCAGGAAACTCCTTTTAACATATACACAGTAGGTGGTTTGGTGTGGGTTCTCACAACGTTTTATTACCCCTACGCCTTTATCACCATTTCCAGGGCTATGGAAAAGATGGATCCTTCCCTGGAAGAAGCCGCCCGCATCTCGGGGGCATCGCCCATGAGGACCCTGTTTACCGTAACTCTGCCGATGATGGCACCGAGCATTGTGGCGGCAGCCCTTTTGGTCTTTGTGTCCGCAGCATCTTGTTACGGAATTCCCTCCATTGTGGGGGCTCCCGGCCAAATTCATACTGTGACTACAAGAATCATCGACTTTGTGTACATCGGTTCCCAGGAAGGGCTTACAGACGCCACCACCCTGGCGGTTTTCCTGATGTTAATTGCCAACGTGGTTCTCTATGTGTCCACCTTCGTAGTGGGCCGCCGGCAGTACATCACCGTATCGGGTAAATCCACCCGCCCAAATATCGTAGATTTGGGCAAGTGGCGGATTCCCCTCACCATCGCGGTGGCTCTCTTTGCCATCGTGATCGTGGTGATTCCCTTTGCCACCGTGGCTGTCACTTCCATTACCATTAACTTAGGGAAACCGCTGGCCGCGGGCAACATCACCTGGAGATTCTGGGAGCGCATCTTCACCAGAAAGGCTATCCTGCAGTCGGCTAAGAACTCTCTGGTTTCAGGGTCTGTGGCAGCCACTGCCGGTATCGCTATTTCCTTGGTCATGGCCTATCTCTTGGTGCGCACCAATGTGCGGGGTAAGCGCATCCCTGACTTCTTGATTACCATGGGAAGCGGCACGCCCAGCATCGTCATTGCCTTAGCCTTGATTATGACCATGTCTGGCAGGTTCGGCATCAACATTTACAACACGCTCACCATTATGATCGTGGCCTACATGATCAAGTACCTGCTCATGGGTATGCGGACCATTGTCTCAGCCATGGCTCAGATTCACCCCTCTTTGGAGGAAGCGTCGCAGATTTCCGGAGCGGGTTGGCTGAGGGTGCTCAAAGACGTGACCATTCCGCTGATCGGGCCCTCAGTTGTGGCAGGTTGGTTCTTGATCTTTATGCCTTCGTTTTATGAGCTGACCATGTCCACCCTGCTGTACTCGACGAATACCAAGACACTGGGCTATGAGCTGTTCACCTATCAGACCTATCACAGCCAGCAGACGGCGTCTGCTTTGGCCACGGCCATTCTGCTCATGGTCATTATCGTGAACTGGATCTTGAATAAGCTGACTAAGGGAGAGTTCTCTATCTAGTTTGGGGAGGTTTAGAGATGGCTAGTATTACCATTAGTAATGTGACCAAGGCCTTCGGCGATGTAGTGGTGCTGAGGGAATTCAACGAGGTTTTCCATGATAAAGAGTTTGTCACCCTGCTGGGCCCGTCGGGCTGCGGGAAAACAACCATGCTGCGCATGATTGCCGGTTTTGAGAAGCCCACCACAGGCGAAATCAAGATCGGCGACCGGGTGGTAAGTGGGGCAGGTACCTTTGTTCCTCCGGAAAAGAGGGGTATTGGCATGGTGTTCCAATCCTACGCGGTATGGCCCCATATGAATGTCTTTGACAATGTGGCTTATCCCCTAAAGATCGCGAAAAGGCCTAAGGAAGAGATCAAGAGGAAGGTCGAGCATATTCTGGAGATCGTGCACTTGAGCCAGTACGCGGAACGCTTCCCCATGCAGCTCTCCGGCGGTCAGCAGCAGAGGGTGGCCTTGGGCCGGGCTTTGATTGCTGAACCCAGTGTGCTGCTTCTGGACGAGCCCCTGTCCAACTTAGACGCTAAGCTCAGGGAAAGCATGCGCTTTGAAATTAAGCAGATCCAGCGGGATTTTGGCATCACCGTTGTGTACGTAACCCATGACCAAACTGAGGCCATGGCCATGTCTGACCGCATTTTCGTGATCAACCGCGGTGTGATCCAGCAGGTAGGCTCTCCTACAGAAGTGTACCGCAAGCCAGCTAACCAGTTTGTGGCAGACTTCGTAGGTACCATCAACTTCCTGCGCGGTGAAGTGAAAAACGGCCGCATCGAGCTCGCTGGGCTGGGACAGTCCATTCCTTATGATGGCATTTACAAGGGTAAAGTGGTGGTGGCGATCAGGCCTGAGAACATGAGCCTGCTGCCCACTGACAAGGCGTCTTTGACTGGTAAGCTTACCCGCACCTTCTACCTAGGAGATGTGACTGATTGCCGGGTAGATGTGGGTGGAGGCCAGTATCTGCGGTTAGTTGCCGACTCAAGAAGCTATGATTCCCTGACAGAAGACCAAGAACTCACTGTGTACATTGATGACTTCCTGGTCTATGAAGACGATGGCAGGGAAGATCACACCAAGATCATTACCTGATGCAGGGAGAAAAGCGAGTGACGGTTGAAGTTGCCCTAAGCCCTGCTGAGTTTGGGAAATATGATCTCAAAGGGAAAACCGCTGTGATCATCGATGTGCTGCGCTTTACCACTACTCTCCTTGCAGCGCTGGAAGCTGGGATGAGTGAGTTCTACCCGGTGCGCACCGTGGAAGAGGCCTTGGATCTCAAGAAACAAGATCCTTCCTTGATTCTCCAAGGGGAGCGGGAGTTTATGGCTGTGCCAGGCTTTGATTACGGCAACTCACCCCTCTGCCATGTGGGGAAGAGGTACAGCGGTGAAAGGCTGGTCTGCACGACCACTAATGGCACCAACGCCATTTTGGCTGCCAGGGAAGCTGAACAAGTGGTTTTGACCAGCATCAGATCGGCCAAAGCGGCAGCCAGCTACTTGATGGAGCAGGGGGATGATCTCGATCTGATCATCTTTCCAGCAGGACTCCACGGCCGCTTTTCCCTGGAGGACACCTGGTGCGCCGGCCAGCTGCTCAGTCACCTGCCTGTGACCGAGTGGGGCGATGGAGCCAAGGCAGCCAAAATCCTCTTTGAGAGGATGCCCATTGAAGAACTGAGGAATGGCGAAGACGCCACCATCCTGAAGAAACTCAACTCAGAACAGGATTTGGATTACTGCCTAGCCCCAGACACCAGCACTGGTGTGATCATCTGGGATGCCCAGACGGGCTGGGGCAGGCTGCTAGACTAAAGAGCAGCAGGGCGGCTTTGTGGAATCAAGCCGCGCGAAATATCGAAATCCCCAGTGGAGAACTCTGCTGGGGATTTCCGATCTCAGCACTACCACTCCGCCAGCTCGCGGATCATCCACTGCGGCCTCTTTCAAGTCCCGTTAGATCCGAAATTGGTGCAGGGGTGATGCCTGCTAGGTAGAATACTACCGGGCGAGGGAGCTCTTTTGGCCTCTGAATAGGAGGGATATCCAGCATGAACAAGGCGATTGTGCTGTACCAATCTAAGTATGGTGCCACTAGGAAATACGCGGAGTGGATCGCGGAGGCGCTGGGGTGCAGTGCTGTTGAAACCAAGAAGGCTGATGTGGAGCAGGTGAGGGAGTACGATCTGATCATCCTGGGAGGTGGGGTCTATGCCTCAGGGATCGCGGGCCTTAGTTTCCTCAGAAAGAACTATGCCCAGCTGAAGGAGAAAAGGATCATTGTCTTTGCGGTGGGCGCCCGCCCCTTTGATGAGAGCGTTGTGTCTGCCCTTAAGGAGCACAACTTCAAAGGGCCTTTGACCGATCTGCCCCTTTTCTACTGCAGGGGAGCCTGGGATGAAGAGGCCATGACTTGGGGAGATCGGGTGCTGTGCCGGATGTTGAAGAAGATAGTGGCCAAACAAGACCCGGCCTCTCATGGACCCCTGGAAAGGGTGATTATGGAGGCTGGCACTAAGCACGATTGGACAGATCGGGAGCAGATTCAGCCCATTCTAGATTTCGTAAGGGGCAATCAGCCATGAAGGGCTTATCGATTGTCACACCCACACAGGACCATTTGCAATCTGCCTTCCGTGTGTTTGAGGCATCGATTGCCGATGCCTTTGAACAAGAGGGTTTGGGGCATCTTAAGGACGATATCCGCAAGGAAATTGAGTACAAGCAGATGCTCCTCAGCAGGGCAGTGGAGAACCCCGAGTCGGGTTATCTGTTCCTGATCGCTGTCCTCAATGGGGAAGTGGTGGGAACAGTCTCTTTTGGGCCCTGTGGGGATGATGTCAAAAGGTGCACGAATAATCAGCTCGCCGATGTGGGTGAGCTGGGCAGTCTTTATGTCCTGCCTGCTTATCAAGGGCGAGGCGTGGGTACAGCCCTGATTCAAGCCATGATGAACCATCTGGAAAAGCTGGGGGTTGAGTTCTTCTCCTTGGACTGCGGTTTGAAGCGTGCCCAGAAGATCTGGGTGCACAAATTCGGCGAGCCTTACGTGATCGCCCAGGATTACTGGGGACAAGATGCCCATCATATGGTGTGGCTCTGCCGAGTGAGTGATTTTGTGCGTAGAAGCTAGTCCCCAATATGATAGCAGGAGTCTCCGCGACTTTATCTATGAGAGCAACAAGGGGCGGCGCATTGTCTTTGGCTCTACCGTGGATGAGGTTATTAAGCTTCTAGGCTGATACCTCTGTACTTCCCCAGGGCTTCCCGGCTTTTTCGTATTGATTCCAGCTCATCCAGCTGGGTGTGATCCTGCTCCACAATGATAAAGTCTAGATGCGGCATGAGCGCAGCTTCATCAATAATGTTCTGGATGGGGAGGATGCCTGTGCCGATTTCCGTGAAAGAGCGGGGATCAACCGCTGCACCAAAGGTCTTTCCGTCGAGATTAGCCTCTGG